>NC_021280.1:374440-748881 GCF_000400935.1 Spiroplasma chrysopicola DF-1
TAACAAGATCTTTTTCAAAATAAATGTTTCCTGTTACTGCTGGCTGGTCATTTTTATATAGCAAATCAATTTCGGCAATATCATCATCTTTATTTAATTTTAATAGGGTTTTATAAAATAAATAATCTCAACTTTTTGGCCCCAAAGCAGCTTTAAGAATACTACTAAAGTCATTTAATCGTTTTTTATTATTAACGCGACGAAACTTAATTGTCTGGTCTTCAACTTTTTTTTGTTGTTTTTTTCATTTTTTAACATCCATAATCATTCCAATTAAGTTGTCATTTTGAACTAACCCAATTGATTCAAAAAACTGATTTTCTTGAATATCAATTTTATCCCCAATTGTATATCAAATAAAATCAAGGTCATTATCAACATAATCTTGGACTAATTCTTTAACCCGTTCGGCATCTTCTTGATAATCTAACTGGGTACTAATTGCAATTGTATATTTTGCCCCTTCGTCACTAATAATATCGGACATATAGATTTCATTTTCATGGTCAATTAACTCATTTTTTAAAGTTTGATCAATAAATGGATTAGTTATATATCGCACAAAATTTTGGGCCAATTGTGTTGCTTCAACTGCCCCTTTAAATTTAAACATCCGTTTAACTTTGTAATTTAACCGGTATTTTTTCCGCCTCATACTTGTTTGCTTCTCCCATGCTACTTTATATGTTTTATTATAGCCCAATCTAATCTGATTTGGTGAAAAAATAAAAAAAATAAATATCTTGTTGTATTTTAACGAGATATCGTTATAATTAATTATGGTTGTTTCAGTTTCAACCGCTCTTTGACTTTTAAGTACCAAAAGGATTTGTAACACTAATCTACTTACTAGGCGAGTATAAACTGGAGGTGTAAATAAATGTTTGCAATTATTAAAACTGGTGGAAAACAAATTAAAGTATCACAAGGTGATGAAATTTTTGTAGAAATGTTAACAGGTGTTGAAGGAGATAAAGTTCGTTTTGACGAGGTCCTAATGATTGATAGTAAAATTGGTTCGCCAACAATTAAAGGGGCTGCTGTAACGGGGGTTATTATGAAACAAGGAAAACAAAAGAAAATTGTTGTCTTTCATTATAAACCAAAGAAAAATGTTCATAAAAAATATGGACATCGTCAGCCATATACAAAGGTTAAAATCGAAGAAATTTCTTTAACAGGAGCTAGTGCAAGTAAAGCAGCACCAGCAGCAAGTCCTGCCCCAGCAGCCCCAAAAGCTGCTCCGACTGTGAAACCTGCTGCTGTGGTAAAACCGGTGGGAGAAAAAGTAACAGCAGTTAAACCAGCAACTGAGCCAAAACCAGCGGGAGCTAAACCGGCAGCGCCAAAAACAACAACTACAACAGCAAAACCAAAATCACCAAGTACTACAGCTGCAAAAACAGTAGCAACTAAAAAACCAGCAGAAAACAAAAATACAGATAAATAAAGATGATAAAGATTAATTTTATAAAAACTGAAAATAAAATTAAAAAAGTCGAAATTACGGGCCATGCGTTACAAGCAGAATCAGGAAAAGATCTTGTTTGTGCCGCTGTTACAGCAATTTCAACAGGAACTTTAAATGCAATTGATCAAATCAAAGAACATAGTTGTAATTTTACAATTGATGATGGGTTAATTGTGATTGAAGTATTTAGCGATGATGATATCTTGCAGATAATCTTACAAACAATGTATTATCAATTGTTAACGATATATCAACAATATCAAACGTATATCCAACTAAAGGAGGTCGAACAATAATGATGAAATTTTTATTAGGATTGCAATTATTTGCTTCTAAAAAAGGAGTTGGGTCAACTAAAAATGGTCGTGACTCACATTCAAAACGTTTAGGAGCAAAAAGAGCAGATGGTCAAGCAATTCATGCTGGCTCAATTATTTACCGTCAACGTGGAACAAAAGTTCACCCAGGGGTAAATGTTGGACGTGGTGGAGATGACACATTATTTGCTTTAATTGATGGGGTTGTTAAATTTGAAAAATTTGGAAAAAATAAAACAAAAGCATCAGTATATCCAAAAAACTAAGATAATTATTTAAGTGAACAATAACTTTAAAAGTTATTGTTTTTTTAATAATTAAAAATTAGTTATAATATTTTATTTAAACTCGCTCATTTACTTATTTTTTCTTTGATAAAAAAGCAATTTTGCTAAATAAAATAAGTATTGTTAAAAATGTACTAAAATAATTTCAAGATTTGTATGTAGTTTTAAAAACTTATTTAGAATTTAAGATTTTAAAATATGTTGCAAAAATATAATTCAATCTAAATCTTTGTTCGACCGAATAAAAAAAGGGTTGTTGTAAAACCCATATTTTATAAGCATTCTAGAAGACTGAATAATTTCAGTCTTTTTTACTGCTTAAATCGTATATATACATAATTCTTGGGATTATCTATGGCATAAAAGTATCAGTATGTTCCTACTGACATAACTCCTTTCTGAATTGAGTCCATTAGAAAATTATAATAATGTGGTTAGTCTCAAGAATTATGTATATATATTAAGAATGGAAGGATACAAGGAACATTACTTTTTAAGTATATCAAAACAAAATTAAATTTAATTATATACATGTGTCAAAAAGTCAAATTTTATGAGCGCAATTTCAAAATTAAACATATCAAGCTTTAAAAATTAGGACGAAAAGAGTGTCTAATTATGAAAAGTGTTTTTTATTGCTTAAATTTTGATTTTTTTATTAATCTGGTACATCAGTGATTAAAATAAAGATTTAAAGTTGATTAAAAAACAGTGAGTGGGTGCTGCTGAAAAAATCAGTGATTCCAATCAGTGACAACAACTAGGAAGGAAGTAGTAAAAATGAAAATTAATAATTTACCAATAGGAACTTATGAAAACTTATTTTATGACGAAACTGGAAGACGTAAAAAAGCATGAAATTTAAAATATTCTGATGAGTTTATTATGAAATGTTTAAAAGAAATATATGTATAGATGATGATTTTAGTGCTACTGATATATCAAAAAAATATGAAATTCCTATTGGAACAATTTGACGCTGGGTTAATCTTTATAAATATCGTGGTAGTTATAGATATGATCGTGAAGGAGGAATTTGTGATCAGTTAGAACCACTAATTAAACCTTATTTTAGAATGCCTTTAAATGTTAATTTACAAAATTATAATAAAGCAGAACAAATAAGAACGTTACATTCAAAAGAATTATCATATGATGATATAATAAGAGAATTAAATTTATAATCAACGGGTATTGTTAGTTATTATGTGAAAAACTTGATTTACCAAGACGAAAAATAGTTTTTGGCCCAAATCATATTTGATAAGGAAAAAACAGATAATGTCAAAAAATATTGTTAATTTATATGTATTAAATTCACAAATTTATCATCGTTTACAAAATAAACAGGGTAGAGTAATTGGTTATTTCATAAATAATCCTTGTGTTAATCTGGAAGTATTTTATGTTAAAGAAAATTGAGTTTTTAATGACGAGGGATTTGCTAACTGTTTAACGGTTGGTATTAGCAAGACAGATTTGTATCCAATTTTTTTAAAAAAAGATTTGCAAAATTTAAAAGATTACAAACCAGGTAGTGAGATTATTAATAATTTCATTAATTGAAATAGTAAAAAACAAAACTCATTTGATGAGTTTAATCAGATGTATCAAAAAAAGAACAATTCAGTTAATAATGCGAACATAGATACGAACAGTTATTAAAAGATTTAGAAAGTTTATAGGAAGGAACATACTATTTTGGAACAAATTAAAAAACAAATTTTTTTAAATAAAAGATATTTAGTTAAATGAATTGAAAAGAAAACAGCATTTGCTGTTCAAGCACCAATCAATCCAAGAGCTGTTATTTGATGATCAAGATAATGATTTCAAATCAGCAACAAATGATCTTGTGGTAGTGAAAATTCATGTTTAGGCGTTGGTGAAAATAACTCAGGACATATTTATTGCCCGACAGGATACTTTGCTACAGCCTGTATTTTTAACAGAGACTATGAACAAATAGTTTATGGAGAAAAAGGAGTTGAAGAAATTATTTCGATAAGTGGGAAAAAACTTTTCAAAGCATTTGAAGAAATGAAAAAGAATAATTCTAAACTATATCTACAACAGGCAATGCAATTACAGCATTCATTAGCTAACAAAGAGAACAATTATTTAAATTTAGGAAGGTTAGATTATTAGTCTATCAATTAGAATCAGGAGGTGAAATTATGATTAAAGTAATTTGTTTAGAGAAAAACTGCAATTATTTTGTGGTTATAAATTTAAAATTATTAAAGATTATTATGTGGAGTTGTAAAATAAATAAATTTTTAAAATAGTTAGTAATGTTAATTATTATAAACTATAAATTAATCTTATTTTTCGTAATAAATTAAAATAGATTATATATAGCCATTATAAAAAATGGGATTAAAATAACTATACTCTATAATAAATTTTGATAATTTTGGAAAATTTAAAATTAATTTTGCAAAATTTTTCTTTTTCTTTTTTTTTTCTTTTTCTTTTGAAAAAAAAAAAAAAAAAGCATTCTTTAAAATTATATAATTTTTATAGCTTATTTTTAAGCAACAGAAAGAAGGATATATTATGAAAAAATTATTAGCAATATTAGGAGCTCTTGGTTTAACAACTACTGGGGCAACTGCAGTTGTCGCATGCAAATCTTCTAATTCTAATACTCCAACTGTTTCAAAAAAAAGTATTTCCGATGTTAATGTAGAAGACCCACAAACAATAGCAGATGATACTAAGACATATGCTGATTTAAATAAAGATAAAACAATTATTAATTTAGTAATTGATGCGATTAATAAGGTCTTAGGCTTAACAAGAAACCAAGTAACTAGTGCTGATTTTGAATTAACAAATGCCCAAACAGGAACAGACAAACAAGCGGCTGGAACCGCAGTTGAATTTATAGTTACAGCAAAAGATAGTTCATCTATAATTAAAGATAATTTTAAATTTATAAATACTTTAGCAGCACCTGCCAAAAAAAGTATTTCCGATGTTAATGTAGAAGACCCACAAACAGTAGCAGATGATACTAAGACATATGCTGATTTAAATAAAGATAAAACAATTATTAATTTAGTAATTGATGCGATTAATAAGGCCTTAGGCTTAACAAGAAACCAAGTAACTAGTGCTGATTTTGAATTAACAAATGCCCAAACAGGAACAGACAAACAAGTGGCTGGAACCGCAGTTGAATTTATAGTTACAGCAAAAGATAGTTCATCTATAATTAAAGATAATTTTAAATTTATAAATACTTTAGCAGCACCTGCCAAAAAAAGTATTTCCGATGTTAATGTAGAAGACCCACAAACAGTAGCAGATGATACTAAGACATATGCTGATTTAAATGCTGATCAAACAATTATTAATTTAGTAATTGATGCGATTAATAAGGCCTTAGGCTTAACAAGAAACCAAGTAACTAGTGCTGATTTTGAATTAACAAATGCCCAAACAGGAACAGACAAACAAGTGGCTGGAACCGCAGTTGAATTTATAGTTACAGCAAAAGATAGTTCATCTATAATTAAAGATAATTTTAAATTTATAGATACTTTAGCAGCACCTGCTAAAAAAAGTATTTCCGATGTTAATGTAGAAGACCCACAAACAGTAGCAGATGATACTAAGACATATGCTGATTTAAATGCTGATCAAACAATTATTAATTTAGTAATTGATGCGATTAATAAGGCCTTAGGCTTAACAAGAAACCAAGTAACTAGTGCTGATTTTGAATTAACAAATGCCCAAACAGGAACAGACAAACAAGTGGCTGGAACCGCAGTTGAATTTATAGTTACAGCAAAAGATAGTTCATCTATAATTAAAGATAATTTTAAATTTATAGATACTTTAGCAGCACCTGCTAAAAAAAGTATTTCCGATGTTAATGTAGAAGACCCACAAACAGTAGCAGATGATACTAAGACATATGCTGATTTAAATGCTGATCAAACAATTATTAATTTAGTAATTGATGCGATTAATAAGGCCTTAGGCTTAACAAGAAACCAAGTAACTAGTGCTGATTTTGAATTAACAAATACCCAAACAGGAACAGACAAACAAGTGGCTGGAACCGCAGTTGAATTTATAGTTACAGCAAAAGATAGTTCATCTATAATTAAAGATAATTTTAAATTTATAGATACTTTAGCAGCACCTGCCAAAAAAGTATTCTTAATAAATTAGTCTAATTTTTATAGTATAATAATTATGTAGATGACTAAATGACACATGCTACGATTTTTATCGTATGCATGTGTTTTTTTATTTGGTAAAGAACAAATTTGAATGAAAGGATATTAATATATGATGTATCAAACAACAATGTCGGCATTGATGTTTTTATCAATAGTTTTAGTAATTTATGAAATTATTGTTTTTGTTAAATGAAATAAATACTGCCAAAAAATCTGATCAAAATACTTTCAAAAATGAATTAATAGTAAACCTGAATTAAAAAAAATAAATTCAAAAGTTAGATGAAGAACAAATTTACAAAGTTAAAAGAGAAATAAAAATTAGATTAATTTTTAATTTGATAGTATTAGTAATTGCGATAATTGGAGTTATAGTTTTTGGAGTGTTAAGTTTCAATGGATAATCAAGAAAAAAAGAAATTTTGGAATAAACCTAGAAAAGATTTTTTGATTAATTCCATTGTAATTTTTCCCTTTGTAATATTAATTGGAGTAATAATTATTCCATTTTTGAAAATATTAAAGATGGAAGGATTTAAATTACTCAAATATTTTGATTTTTTATGATCGTTTATTAGAATAAATCCGATTTTTATAACTTTATTATGTTTAATTTTACCCACTATTTTTTGAATTATTACTTTTACGATTATTTTATTTAAAAAGGAATTAGAAAAAGTTTATATTAAAGAAACCAATTCAATTGAATATGGTGCGGCAAAGTGGATTGTTAATGAATTAAAAGAAAAGGAAAAAATAGAATCGTTCAATGAACTATATCCTAATCATAGTCTTACAAATTCAGAGCAACCTGGTTGAGAAACAAGATTTATTAAAAACAAAAATGAGTTAGTTTTTAACATTCGAGATAATACGCATGCCGTTTGTTTAGGAGCAAGAAATTCCGGAAAGTTTCAAAAAATCGTAATGCTTTCAACAATTTATAATGCAAATTTGGCTTCTAAAAAACAACCGTGTATGATTTTTACTGATCCAAAAGGGGAATTATATCAAAATCTTTCTAAACCATTGCAAGAAAAGGGTTATGAATTTTTAACTCTGAATTTGAGAGATGCAAAATTATCATCATCTTGGAACCCGTTAGCTATTGTATTCAAATATTATTATGATTCAGTTACAATACACCAAGAAATTTAAATAGTAAAATTAAATAACTTAGAAGAGTTAAAAGAAAAATTGAAAGATATTAAGTGTTATGATCATGAAGAAAGTTTTTGTTATGATTGTTTAAATTTATTAAAAGAAAAGGGTCAAATCGCTCTGTTTGAAAAGATGTGATTTAAAAAAGTAAGCAAAGCAGAGTTGCTTTGTGAAACAATGAAACGAGAATTAAAATCTTTTGCTATTGAAGAAATTAATGATTTAGTTTTAACAATTTGACCGTTAAAAGGCAGCGATAATGATCACTTTTCTACAATGGCCGGAAGCATTGCTAAATGCTTGATGTTAGGAATGTTAGAAATATTGGATAAAGACCCCAATGAATTGACATTAGAAATGTTTAATTTACCAACTATTGGAATTTTAGCCGCTGACCGCCAAAAAATGAAACAATGGCATAATTCCTTATCTTTAAAATCAATGGCCCGAATAGTAGGCTCAAATGCATTAAAAACAGGAGATAAAGAACTGGGTTCTATTCTTTCAACTTTAGATCGAGGCTTACAAATTTATCAAGATATCAGAATTCATACTATTGTCTGTAAAAATGATATTAATTTATTTACATTTACTGATAAACCAAAAGCTTTGTTTTTAATTGTACCTGATGAAAAAACTAACCACCATATTCTGGCCAGTTTATTTGTTTCGCAGTTGTACAAAGCAAATGTTTTAGTTGCAAATTCACAATCTGATAAACGTTTGCCAAGAGACATCCAATTATATTTAGATGAATTTGGGAACATGCCAATGATTCCAAACTTTCAAGGATTCGTAACGGTTGCTCGTAGCCGGGGAATGTTTTTCTTACTTATTCTACAAGATTTTTTACAATTAGATCAAAAATATGGCAAAGAAAATGGGGGAATTATTCGTTCTAACTGTAACTTAAACATTTATATTCAAACAAATGATACACAAACAGCCGAAATGTATTCAAAAATGCTGGGGGACCAAACAGTAGAAGTTGTTAGTTACACAACTAGTCGCGATCCAAAAACAAAGAAAATTATTAAAAATCCCCCACAAACAAGGTTAGAAGGAATGCCATTAATTAAAGCCGGGGATTTAATGAAACTTAAAAACCCTTATGGAATAATATTTAGTTCCAAAGAAAACCCCGGATTAGTTTATATGGAATCAGCCTGAAAATTTGCGAAGGAATTTAATTTAGGAAAAGAGCGAAAAGAAAAAGAAATCAATACTGTTGATTTCTTGAATGATTACTTCTTTAATTTATTTTCATATGTTCCCGGTAAAAACAATATTGATGTTGATATTTTGGTAAAACAAGAAACCGAAAGAGAAATTTCTCAAAACAAAGACAAAGAAAATTTACCAAATATTACAAGTTTACTGGCTAAAGCACCAAGTGAAAGAACACCAGAAGAACGTGAAATTGTCGCCAAATATCGCAACATTCAAACCAAAATAAACAAGGAAGAGAACAAAAATTTAATAAATAAAAGTAAGCAAGATTTGAAATAAAATCTTGTTTTTATGTGTAAAATAATTAAAAATTTAATAACTTTTAAACAATATAATTTATCAAACTTTTTCATTTTTTTTTTTTTTTTAAACAACTTTGACAAAATAAAAATATTTTATCTCTTTTTATTTATAATAATTATATCTCACAAAGGCAACATAAGTTTGTTTGAGATAATTTACGGAAAAAAGGAGAGTAGTAACATGAAAAAATTATTAACAATTTTGAGTGTATTAACAATTACTACAACAGGGGCAAGTTCTGTTGTAGCATGTAGTGGTAAAGGACATGTGACTGATAATAAGAAAGAAGTTAGTCAAAAAATAAAAGAAGTTTTAAAAAAATATACTAAAGATAAACCTTTTAAATTAAGCCGAGAAGAAGGAAATAAAAAAGATCGCTTAATAAAAGAATTAAAAGCAACTTTAAGTTTAGGAAGCAATAGTAATATTGAAGTTTTGGACCAAGATTATCAGGAATCTAATCTTAAAGAAATTAACGATCAAAATGAAAAAGTTAAAGTTGAACCCGGGGTCGCAATGATCATTATTAAAATTAATAATAAAGAAGTTTATAAAGATAAAATATTTTGAACTACTTTGCAGAATGGAATTGTTCAAGAGGGTCTAGAACAGTTTAAAACAATGCAAGGTGAATTAGGAGGTATGGTAGTAAAACAAACAGGGAAAGTTACGAAAAAAATTAGTGATATTGATGAAAACGATATTGAAAATTCCTTTAAAGCAAGGTTTAATAAAACTTTAAATTTCAAAGTTAATAAAATTACTTACCGACCAAGTTTACGATCTTTAAAAAATAGAACTTTAGATGATAAAACAATTAATTATGGAACAATCAATCTTGAGTGTTGAATAAATACAGAAAAATCAAAAACAATCATTTATGATGGAACAATTAATTGAGTATCAGAATCAATTACTGATATTGTTAATGCTAATGATATTTTAAATAAAAAAGGAACAAGTTCAAATATTACTAATGTTGATTTACCATTTTCACTTCCAGTTTTTGGTACTATGACATTTGGAGGAATAACTGAGAAAATTTTACCAGCTCTACGATTACTAGGAGGAGTTAAAGAAAAAGTTGCTAAAGTTTATGAGTCAATTGGAAATCCAACTTTTGAAAAAAATTGAAAAGAATTCTTAGATTGAATTATATTATTATTATCAAAAAAGGATGAATCAGCAAAAGAAATATTAAATAAAAATGTAAATGATTGTTTACCTGATGATGCAAAAAAACTAATTGATATTAGTGGAACAGTTGGTGATTTATTAACAAATATGGCCCCAAGTTTAGTTAGTTTATTACATTGAGTATTAAATCATGATTTTGAAACTAATAATTTTATTTTAGAGTTATTGCAGTATCTACTTTCCAGTGTTGATCAAAATGTCCAAATTGGAATTAAAAAAACCTGAGGAGAAGATAGTTTATTATATAAAAATACTAAAACTAATTTAGATAGTTTAATTTATGAGTTATTAGTTGGTTACAAAGAAGGATCATCTGTTAAGATTATGATACTAGAACCACATATTTCTTTTTTTCCTGGTGTTATTCCTAAAGAACCTACAAAATATAATTTTAGTAATCCTGATTATCTATTTTCTGATAATGATAGATATAATGAAATTTTAGAAACAATTAAAAAATTAGAAAGTGAAAAAAAGACTTTATCTAAAACAATTTCAGATAAAACAGAAGAGTATGTCAATAATGATAGTAATTATATTGAAATAAAGACTAAAATTTCAGAATTTGACCAGGAACTAAAAAATCTAAAGGAAAATGATCCTAAATATAAAAATGTAAGGAATGAAATTAGAAAACTAAAATTAGAACTATTTAAAAGAAAAGCGCAGTTGGGCAGTATTTTTTCTGAAACATCTGAAGTTTTAGAAATTCAGTCAAAAATTAGTATTATAGAAGACAATATTAGTAAAAAAGAGGATTTATTACCATCTTTTATTGGATTTAATGTAACTAAAATAATGACATCTATTTTAAATAAACTAAGTAATTTTAATCCTGATGGAGAAAATATATTTGAAATAATTGATAGAAATGTTCTGGCAAATATTTCTTTATCATCTACATTAACGTTAGCTTCAGAATTTGTAATTAGTCCATTATTATGGAATAAAATAGGGAATGACATTTTTTCTTCATTGGGAGTAAAACCATCGAAAGAAATTAAAGTAAGATTAACATCTGGTAATGCAAAAATAATGCTAAAAAATAAGAATGGGGTTTGAGAAGATTTAAAAGATATGTTTAATGGAAAAGCAAACCCTGATTTAAGTCAATTTATGACAGCTAAAGACTTTAAGATTCATTTAAGTAATTTACAATTTGAATTAAATTCAACTGTTGATGAAGATATTTCTTTAACTACCTCAGATAATTTATCATTTGATATTGTTTTTTCTGATCAAAAAAATTAATAGTTTAATTTGCTGTTAATAGAATAAATTAGTAACATAAAAACAAGATTTTATTTCAAATCTCGTTTTTATGTTTAAACTATTTTTATGTATGTAATTAATAAAATAAAAATATAATATAATTTATTACAAATATTTTATCAATTATTTGGTAGTGAGTGGTAGGGTAATTATGTAGGAAAGGTGTTTAATATGAAAAAGTTATTATGATTTTTTACAGCTATTGGAATTATTACAACATCTTCAACTGTAGTTGCATGTGGGTCACCCATAGACCCACTAAAAGGGCACTATTTTGTAGATAGAAATAAAGTTTTATTTAATAAGTATGAATTTCAATTGGATGAAGACTGTATTTATGCAACACTAATTTTAGGAATGCCACCAGGTAGAGTACCACCAATAACAGCATTTAATTCCTATTTCAAAATAAATAATGATAAATTTATTCATTATTTAAAAGTTAACGAAGAATTGCCTGTTCAAGATAAATATGATAATTTGGTTTATCATTTTACAATAGTTCGAAATTTTGACGAAACAGAACCTCTTGAAAAAAAATTAGAATGTACTTTTAGTTTTGAATTAAATAATGAGTTTTTTACTTGAAATAATCTTAAGACTAAAATAACTATTTTGCCCAAATAAAATTTAGAAAATTAAAGATTTTTGTTATATAGTATTGTGTAGATAGCTAATGACACATGCTACGATTTTTATCGTATGCATGTGTTCTTTTATTTGGTAAAAGATAAATTTAATAAAGGTAAATAAATATGTTAGAAGTATTTCGTGATTATTTAAAATTATCGAAAAGAGGGCGAAATTATGTTGCAATTTGTCCTTTTCATAGTGATTCACATCCTAGTTTATCAGTATCGGTAGAAAAACAAGTTTGGCGTTGTTTTGTGTGCAATGTTGAGGGATTAGTTGAATATTTTGTTGCTAAGATTGAAAATCTTTCAATTAATGAAGCTAAGCAATTAATTGCAACGAAATATAATTTAGATCAGCAGCAGGTAATTATACAACCAAAATTCATTACGTTATTTTTTTAAATACCATTATTGAAAGTAAAAAAGGGAAAAATATTTTATTGGATTTTTTACAAAGTGATATTAATGAAGTTCTAAATCAAGAAAGAAAAAAATTAGAAGACAAAATTCTTTTTTTGGAAGACAGATTAAGAGAAGAACAAAATAATAATATGAAAATGAGATTAACAAACAGCAAAATTATAGGACAAAATTTGGAAAATGAAATGAGGGCGAATTTAGTTGAATTATATCCTTGAGATACAATTTCAACTATTGATAAAGCAGGAAAAAAGCAGATTTATTGCAAGTAATTAAAGACAGTAAATTAAATTCAAAAGAAATTGGAAAAATAATTTATGAATTTAAAAATACAATAGGATGAAATAAAAGTTGAGAACTTAAATTAGCAGAAGACATGAAAGAAACAAATTCTGATTATGCTATTCTTTGTGCTACTTCATTTAATAAAGAATATCCTAATAGTTATTTTGTTATTTCGAATTTTAATAATAGATTTTTTTTAACTAGCCATGAGAATGTGGCACTGGTTTTTCAGTTAATAAGAAAATTAATTGAAATAGAAAATAATTATAAATTGATTAATTTAAATAATAATTCTAAATTTGAAGAATGGAGAAAAATTAAAATACTTATTATCCATTCTGAATTATTTCATATTTTTAAAAAAACAAAAGACACTATAGAAATTATGCTTTCTAGTACTAAGAGTGTCCAAGATAATATTTTTAAATCTGAAAATATAATTTTTAATGAAATTTTAGAAAAACTTAAAGTAGATTAATTTTTTTAATTTAATTAATTAGAATTTAGTAATTAATAAATGGAAAGGATAATTATATGCATAATAATAAGAAAAATATTATTTTAATTTATTCATCAAAATAGTGATCTAAAATATGAATTCAACGTGTAATTAATAAATTATCTAAAAAGTTTAAATTTAATTTAGAAGAACCTACTGATTATGCTGAAATATTAAAATCTAGAGCCTATTCTTTAGAAAAAAAGATTTTAGAAGACTAGCAATAAAAAAATGGAAGTTAAAAATAGTGACTATACAAAAATTAGAAAAATTTTATCACATTTTGCTTTTTTCATACTTCATGGAATTTTAACATTATAAAATTATTATTTTGTAAAAAAATATTCTTATATATTTTTGAAGTATTAAAAAAATTGTTAAAATACAAAAAAAGTTAATTAATTTTATATTTAATAATATTAAAAATATATATTGTAATTTGAAATTATTTTCTTGTTTTTCCTAAACAATTCATTATAATTAAAATGACAAGATTAGAGGAGTAATTACTATAAATAGTTTACAGAGAGTTAATGGTTGCTGAAAAATTAACCTATTTATGTAATGAAGGTTGCTAATCTGATAATTTAATATCTTAAATTAAGATAATAAAATTTTTATTTTATTAAAATCAGGATGGTACCGTAGTTATGCAAATAATTGCTCCTATTATTTTTTAATAGGAGTTTTTTATTTAGAAAGGAAAAACAGTAAAATGAAAAAAGAATTAGCTAAAAAATATGATCCCCAAAATGTTGAACAAGATAAATACCAAACATGAGTTGACAAAGGTTATTTTACAGCAAAAATAACAAAAGATAACCCAGCGTTTAGTATTGTTATCCCACCCCCAAATGTAACAGGAAAATTACATTTAGGTCATGCCTGAGATACAAGTTTACAAGACTTAATTATTCGTTATAAAAAATTAAATGGGTATGATACCTTATATTTACCAGGAATGGATCATGCCGGGATTGCGACGCAAGCAAAAGTCGAAGAACGGTTAAGAACAACAAAAAATCAACTGCGCCATGATTTAGGTCGTGAAAAATTTATTGATCAAGTTTGAGAATGAAAAGAAGAATATGCTCAAATTATTCGGGATCAGTGAGCAAAATTAGGGTTAGCATTAGACTATTCAAAAGAGCAATTTACTTTAAATGATAACCTATCTGGCGCTGTCCAAAAAGTTTTTATTGATCTTTACGAAAAAGGGTTAATTTACCAAGGAAAAAAAATTATTTCATGAGATCCAAAACAAAAAACAGCGTTATCAAATATTGAAGTAATTTACCAAGAACAAGTTGGCAAAATGTATTATTTTAAATACTTTTTGGCGAATAGTACAAATGAATTTTTATCAATTGCAACAACTCGTCCTGAAACAATGTTTGCCGATCAATGTGTTGTTGTTAATTCAACTGATGAACGTTACCAACAATATTGAAATCA
Organism: Spiroplasma chrysopicola DF-1; assembly: GCF_000400935.1. Classification (NCBI taxonomy): domain Bacteria; kingdom Bacillati; phylum Mycoplasmatota; class Mollicutes; order Entomoplasmatales; family Spiroplasmataceae; genus Spiroplasma; species Spiroplasma chrysopicola. Next base: position 389,172 of record NC_021280.1, read on the forward strand.
ACAAGTTATTAATCCAGCAAATGGGGAATTAATCCCAGTCATCTGCGATGATTATGTTGAAAAAGATTTTGGAACGGGAGCAATGAAATGTACCCCAGCCCATGATGCTAATGACTTTGAAATTGGGAAGCGTCATAATTTAGCGATGCCAATTTGTATGAATTTAGACGGTACATTAAATGAAATGGCTGGTAAATACGAAGGCCAAGATCGTTTTACGGCTCGTACTAATCTGGTTAATGATTTAACGGCCCAAGATTTAGTTGTTAAAATTGAAAACCATGTTCACCAAGTTGGTTTTTCTGAACGTAGTGGGGTTGTTGTTGAACCTTATTTATCAAAACAATGATTTGTTAAAATGGATTATTTTGCTGACAAAATTTTAAAATTCCAAAGTTCAAAAGATAAAATAAATTTCTTTCCACCCCGTTTTGATAAAACATTACAAACATGAATGGAAAATATCCAAGACTGATGCATTTCTCGCCAGTTATGATGAGGGCATCAAATTCCAGCGTGATATCACCGCGATGATGAAAGTAAAGTTTTTGTTGGAACAGAGCCACCTAACGAAACCGATTGATATCAAGATGAAGATGTTTTAGATACTTGATTTTCTTCAGCATTATGACCATTCACAACATTAGGATGAAACTGAAACGAAGAATTATTTAACCATTATTTCCCAACTAATGTTTTAGTTACCGGTTATGATATTATTTTCTTCTGAGTTTCACGAATGATGTTCCAATCATTAGAGTTTACTAATAATAAACCATTTAATGATGTTTTAATTCATGGTTTAATTCGGGATGAAAAGGGTCAAAAAATGAGTAAGTCATTAGGAAATGGGATTGATCCAATGGATGTTATTAGTGAATATGGCGCTGATACCTTACGTTATTTTTTAGTAACTAACAGTGCCCCCGGTCAAGACTTACGTTATTCAGAAGAAAAAATTAAAGCGGCTTGGAACTTTTTAAATAAATTATGAAATGCCGCGCGTTTTGTTGAAATGAATCGCCCAGCAGATTTTAAACTATTCCCTGACTATCAAAAAGAAATTAAACCAATTATCGAACATCACCAAGAATCAATTATTGATTGTTGAATTTTATCAGAGTTAACTTTAACAGTTAAAGCTGTGAAGGCAAATATGGAAAAATATGAGTTTGTGCTAGTAGCAAAAGACTTATATGATTTTATTTGAAACAAGTTTTGTTCATGATACATTGAATTAGCAAAAGTTAATTTAGGAAGTGATAATCAAGAAGTTATGATCGGAACGCAGCAAACTTTATTCTTTGTTTTAAAACAAATTATTATTATGCTTCATCCTTTTGTACCTTTTATTACCGAGGAAATTTATCAAACCCTAAATTTAAAACCATCAATTATGCTCGAAGAATATCCAACTTTTGCTTTTACTTATCAAACTAATTTCTTAAATGAAGTGGTAAAGATTACTGGTTTAATTCGTGAATTGAGAACCCAATATCAAATTCCAAAAACGCAAGCATTAAGTTTAATTATTAAAACCACTTTGGAACAAGAACAAGAATTATCAACAGCACTTGATAGTATTAATAAGTTTATTATTCGTTTAGTAAATAGTGAAATTACTAGCGTTGTAACATCATTTGGAGAAAGCAAAGAATACATTGCGGTTCCTTTAGAACATTACACACTTTATTTAAAAGCTGAAGGGGTTATTAATAATGAACTGGAAACTACAAAAAGAACTGCCGAATTAGCCCGCTTAGAAAAAGAAATTGCTCGTAGTAAAAATATTTTAGAAAATGCTAATTTTTTAGCCAAAGCTAGCCCGGAAAAAATTAAAATTGAACAAGATAAATATAATGACTATTTAAAACAATATGCTAATTTAACCGCGGAGCAAGAGTAAGCATGAAAAAACCAGAAATTAATATTATTGGTGCTGGGTTAGCTGGTACAGAAGCAGCTTATCAATTAGCAAAACGGGGATATTTTGTTAACTTATATGAAGTTAAAACAAAACAAAAAAATCCTGTTCAAAAACAAGATACTTTTGCCGAGTTAGTTTGTTCAAATTCCCTACGCAGTAACAGCATTACAACAGGGGTAGGGTTGTTGAAAGCGGAAATGGCGCAATTAGATTCTTTAATAATTAAAAATGCTTTAGCAAACCAAGTACCGGCTGGTGATGCTTTAGCGGTTGACCGTGACCAGTTTTCAAACGCCATCACAACTTACTTACGTAATCACCCTAATATTAAAGTCATTGACGAAGAAGTAATTACCATTGATTTAACAAAAATAACAATTGTGGCAACGGGACCATTAACAACCTCAAAAATGCAAACAGCTTTACAAGACTTAATTGGGGCGAATTATTTTTATTTCTTTGATGCTGCTGCCCCAATTGTTACTAAAGATAGTATAGATTTAACAAAAGTTTATTTTAAATCTCGTTATGATAAAGGGGATAGTGCAGATTATCTTAATTGTCCAATGACCAAAGAACAGTATGAGCATTGAGTCAATGAACTTATTAACGCTGAAACTGTTGAACTTAAATCCTTTGAAAAAGAAATCTATTTTGAAGGTTGCATGCCAATTGAAGTAATGGCGAAACGTAGTATCCATGCCCCGTTATTTGGACCCTTAAAACCAGTTGGCTTAGGACAAAAAGAGGGTGAACGCCCTTATGCGGTTGTCCAATTACGCCAAGATAATGCCGTTGGAACATTATATAATCTTGTTGGCTTTCAAACCAACCTCAAGTTTCCGGAACAAAAACGAATTATTCAATTAATTCCTGGGTTAGAACAAGCTAATATTGTTCGCTATGGTGTAATTCATAAAAATAATTATATTAATACTCCATTATTATTAAATGAGCGCTTACAGTTAAGAAACCATCCTAATGTCTTTTTTGCCGGGCAAATTACGGGGGTTGAAGGTTATGTTGAGTCTAGTGCCTGTGGAATTGTCACAGCTTTAAATGTAGTTAATTATTTAGAAAAACAACCAGCCGTTGTTTTTCCAAAAAAGACAATGATTGGTGCTTTGATTAATTATATTTTACATGCTGATCGCGATAACTTTCAGCCAATGAAAGCTAATTTTGGGATTATTCCCCCATTAATTGACCAAAAGTTTACTTCAAAGTTAGAAAAATATCAAGCTTATGTTAAAAGAGCACAAGATTTTTTAACTGATTTTTTAGCAACAAATAAAATTAATTAAGTTGAAAAAGCCCTTTTATTATTGGTAAAAAAATAATAAAATATATCCAAAAGTAAGGAGAAGAGAAAAAATGAATTTAGAATTAAACGCCTTAATTAATGGCGAGATGATTAATAATAATGAATGACTTGAAATTATTTCCCCAATTGATTTAAAACCATGTGGAAGAGTACCAGCATTAAAAGCAAACGAAATTAATCGTGCTTTTACAGCTGCTCGTCAATCATTTGCAACATGAAAAAAAACAACCTTGTTTGAAAGAATTAAATTGTTAAAACATTGAAGCCAATTATTATTGGAACATAAAAATGAATTAGCAAAAATTATGGCTTATGAAGTTGGAAAGGGCATTAAAGATGCCGAAGTTGAAATTGAACGAAGCATTGAATACATTGACTATACAATTGAAGAAGCAAAACGTGTTCATCCCGAAACATTAACTGGGGATGGGTGAAATATTAAAAATAAATTAGGAATATTTTCAAGAATTCCAAAAGGAGTTATTTTAGCAATTTCACCGTTTAATTATCCAGTCAACTTAAGTATTTCTAAAATTGCGCCAAGTTTAATAATGGGAAATACCGTTGTTTTTAAACCAGCAACAAATGGTAGTTTAACAGGCTTATTTTTGGCAAAATTATTTCACGCAGCAAAGTTTCCAGTTGGAGTAATTAATGTTGTGACTGGTCGTGGTCGTGATATTGGTGATTTATTAATTACAAACCCAGAAATTGATTTAATTTCATTTACTGGTTCAGTTAATGTTGGAAATGAAATTAAACAAAAATGTAACGGGAAAGAATTAGTCTTAGAATTAGGGGGAAAAGATCCAGCCTTAGTTTTAGGGGATGCTAACTTAGCTAAAACAGTTAAAGAAATAATGGCTGGGGCCTTTTCATACTCAGGGCAGCGTTGTACAGCAATTAAAAGGGTATTAGTCGTCGAAGAAGTTGCTGACGAATTAGTTAGCATGTTAAAAACAGAAGTTGAAAAATTAACAGTTGGCTCACCGCTAGATAATGCCACAGTGATTCCAATTATTGACGAAAAATCAGCTGATTTTGTTCAAGAGTTAATTGATGATGCTTTAATACATCAAGCAAAATTAGTGACAGGTAATATTTGCCAAGGAAATTTGTTAGCCCCAACATTGCTTGACCATGTGACAACAGCGATGAAGTTAGCATGAGAAGAGCCTTTTGGCCCTGTTTTACCAGTTATTCGTTGTAAATCAGTTGCCGAAATGGTTAAAATTGCTAATGATTCTAATTTTGCCTTACAAGCAAGTATTTTTACAAATAAGTTAGATCACGCCTTTTTAATCGCTGATCAATTAGAAACAGGAACGGTAAATATTAATAGTAAATCTCAACGTGGCCCAGACTCATTCCCATTTTTAGGAATTAAAGATTCAGGACAAGGAGTACAAGGAATTCGCGAAACTATTAATTCTGTAACACGCTTAAAAGGTTTAGTAATTAATTACTAAACAAGAAAAAACTGATTTATTATCAGTTTTTTTATTTTTAAGTAAAAAGACTAAGATAATTTAGTTTTTCGGGAGAGGCTTTCTTTTTTAAATATTTATGATATATTATATTCATAAGTAGGTGAGAATATGGAACATAAAGATAGTAATATGACATTACGCGAAGAAAAAATTGAACAACGCTTAAATGAACTAATGCAAACAGTTAGTGATATTAATTTAGACATTAGTGATTTACAAGAAAGAGCTAGTTTAAAAAATAGTGCCGTCAAAGATGATTATGATAGCATTTCAGAAGAGGTTCAAGCTGTGGAAACAGAAATTTCCGAACTTGAATATAAGTTTACAATTTCAGAAATTTCATTGTACTTAATATTCTTAAACTTAAAACTATCATTTAATATCTTAAAAAATAAACTAGAAGTAACTAATTATTTAATTAAACTATTTTACGAATAATTAGTTTATTTTTTTTATGGTAAAAGAAAGAAGGGGTTATTATTATGGATTTAAAAACAACAAAATTACTATTTTCGGATAATATTGAACATTTGTTAAGTGAGTTTCAACAAGCAAAGGGTTATATTATTTATTTTTTTCCAAAAGCAAATACTAGTGCTTGTACCTTAGAAACAGTTGAATATAATAGGCTTTATGATCAATTTATGCAAGCAGGATATAGTGTAATTGGGGTTAGCCGCGATGTACCAAAAAAACAACAACAATTTAAATTATCAAATAATATCAAATTTCCATTAGTATGTGATGTTGATTCACAATTATGTAATACTTTTAATGTTTTAAAACAAAAGAAAATGTTTAATAATACTTTTATGGGAATTGAACGTAGTACTTTTATGCTTGATAATGATTTTAATATTCTACATGAATGACGAAATGTTAAAGCGGTTGAGCATATCAGCGATGTTCTAAAATTAATTTAAATCTATAATTATTAAAAATCAACCAATGGGAGTCTAAATGAAAATACTATCACAAAATGAATTAAAATTACGCTATGAAAATCTATGAAAAGCAGTTTTCATCTATTCTTTACCAACAATTTTTGTTATGACAATTTCAGCATCTTATCCGCTAATTGATAAGTTAATTTCGTTGGCGTTTGTAACACAAAATGTCCTGGATTATCAACCATATCTTGAATGATATAAAAATAATATTAACGTCAATAATGGCATTTTATCGGAACAAATTGCAAAAGAATTTGTTAATATTGCGACCCAAGTTTCTTCCCAAATCTATAACTTGTTATTTTCCTTTGCTGTTTTAACTGCTTTAGGAGCATCAATTTCGTTTTCTTATCGCTATGGTCAAGTTAACCGCGAAGAGGCTAAAATTATTTCTGGTAATTCCATGACAATTACAGTTCTTTTTTCTCTTTTTGCTGGTCTTTTTGTTTTCACCTTAGTTTATCCAAAATGAGATAATATCATTATTTTTATCCAATTATCAAAAAAAGGGGCATGAATCATCCAAGATTTAACCTGACGTTATATTTGACCAATGTTAATTGCTAGCCCATTAATGTTTATTAACTTTTTATTATTAACTTTATTAGGAGCCGATGGTAAAGGGAAATGAGCTGCTTTAATTACCGTCTTATCAATTCCTATCAATGCTGTTTTTGCAATTATTTTTGTTAAGGCAGGTCACTTATTATTAGAAGGGGCAATCTTAGGAACAATTGTTTCGTGAGCTATTTCGATTGCAATTAGTATGACTATTATATATAAAAACCATGATTCATATTTACGTTTTCGCTGACATGATCTTTACATTTTGAAAAAAAATAATCTTAAAAAAATCTTTCAGTTAGGATTACCATCGTTTTTAAATAACCTAGCAATTGCTTCAGTGGCAATTCTTTCGGCAACAATAATTGCTTATTTACCAGGTCAAGTTGAACAACGCAATCAATATGGTTCTTCAATGCTACAACTATATAATAGCGCTATTAGCCCCTGAATAATGTTATTTACTTCTGTTGCCTTAGGGATTAGTCAAGGTAGCAAGTCTTTAATCAGTTATAGTTATGGGGCCAAACAGTATCATAAGATTTATCAAATTTCATGACGAAGCTATATTTTAGTCACGGGGTGATTAGTTATAGTCTTTTTCATTTGTCTCTTGTTTGCTCCTAGTTTAATGCGTGTTTTTGCCTTTCCTCCCGAAAATGTGAGTGAGGTTCGTTGATGGGTTGTTTTGATGATGATGAGTTTTCCTTTAGCTGGAATTTCTTTTACCGCAACAACTTTATTCCAAGGGATTAATAAAACAAGATTAGCCACTATTGTTTCATCGTTACGTGCAATTATTATCTTACCGATTCTAGTTATTATTGGCTATTTTATTGCGCATGCTTTTGATGATGGAACAACTTATAGTAACTGATATTATTTTTTAGTAATTGGTTTAAATGATTTAATTTCAGGGGTAATTGTTGGGATTATTTTAGCTGTTTTTTTATCGAAACGTAAGAATTCGTTTTTAAAAAAACCGCCCGCACAAACTGAACCAGCCTTAATTTAAAGCGTTTTTACAACCTATGACTTGGGAATTTAGTATAATATTATATACTGTGCCTATAATAAAAGCAAGAAAATTTAGAAATTTTTTGATTTTTGTAGTATAATATTAATGTACGGGTAAAAATTAATACAGGGGGTTAAACTATGAATAATCAAAGCAAAGGTAGCGGAAATGTTAGTGAATCAAAACCAGGGCCATTAATTAATAATAAGTTAGTTGATAATGTAAAGATGGCAAATAATAAACCAATTGGCCAAAATAATTCACAAACATTTGCAAATAGAGCAAATGCAAGTACAGGGATAAAAACAAATCAAGGGATTAATAGTAACGGACCACAACCAGGATCAAACCAAGTAAATGGTGCTGGAAAACCAATGAGACCTAGTGATCCAGTTAAAACGACAGTTGAGAATAAGCCTGTAAATCAAAGACAGACAACAGGTCAAACGGTACAGACAACAGGTCAACCAAAAGCACCAGGTCAAAATAGTAACAATGATTTAATTAATCAATTGGTGCAAGAAAATCAAATGCTAAAAAATCAACAACAAAATAATGTTGTTCCTGGTTTTAATAATGGTTATTTAACACCACTATCTAATCCAGCGCAATACCCAGCCCCAAGAATGCCAATTATGGGCGATCCATATAATCAATTTATGGGTCAACAATTATTTTCACAATATGCACAACAAGGTCGTGTTCCTGGTTTTAATCAAATGGGGATGGGTGGTCCTGAGCAATCAATTCACTATAACAAACCAATTTATCAAGCTATTGTTTATCAACCTTATGTTTTACCAGCCATTAATAATGGTCAACAAAATAATATGCATGGTATGAACATGTATGATGTTAATCCTCAAAATTTAGCATTTAATCCGATAAACCTTGCTTATGGTCAACAACAAAATAATCCATATTATTTAAATGTTCAACCAACTAACCAATTCCAACCTGGTCCAGGATATCAACAGTATCCACAACAAAATTATTACCAACCAAACCAACCAGGTGTGATTGGTCAAAATCCAATCAATATAGACCGTAATTCACAATCGTTTGGTTTAGAAAACCAAGGAAATAAATTTGATAACTATAATGATAGTTTAGGAGCAGATAATCATTTTGCAATTATGAATCCAGAATTATCAAGCAAAGAAGATTATATTGATCAATGAAACGATGTTAATGAGATGGATAATGAATTTATTAATGATGAAAATCAATATTATTCAGATAATTATGAAAATGATGATAATTACCCAGTTAATTACAATGATGGTTATGATCAAGATTTAAATTACGATAATTATGATAATTTAAGTCCAGAAAACAATGCATTATTAACTAAAAAAGAATTACGAGCCAATGCAAAAGCAAAAAAAGTATGAGAAAGAGAACAAAAACGTGCCAATAAGAAGAAATTACCTTTATGAGCTAAAATTATAATTAGTTTATTAGTAATCTTAGTAGTTGCAGTCGGAGTCTTAACAATTGTTTACTTCAATGTTCCGGCGTTCCAAGAAATTGTAAATGGGTGATTTGGAATTACTAAAACCTTTAACCCATGATTCTAAAGATATTAGCAATAATATCTTTTTTTATTATTTTAAGTAATAAAAAAACTAGACAGGAGTATGTCTAGTTCATAACTATTATTATAATTAATTTTATTTTTTAAAGGGTTTAAAAATATGAAAAATTTATATTAATTTTAGGGTTTAGTTGTTGTATTTTTTTTAATTTATTGATTTTACTGGTGGTAGTTGTACTACTTTAATTAAGAAAAATCATAAAACAAAGCCTAAAATTACTAATAATGGACTTGTTAAAAAATTATTTTGTTGTTGAGAACTAATTTTTTTAGCAATTGGGGCCAAAAATATTTCTTGTTCATTTTTTTCAATTACAACTGTTTCATTATTATTGATAATCGCATTATTTTCATTAATTTCATTAATAATAATAAAGGCTTGCTCATAATCATTATTATTAAAAATATTTCATAAAACTTGTGAAGTTGATTTTGGGGTAAACAGACCAAAAGATAGTTTAATTTTATATAAAATCTGTAAAAACTTTTTTTTCATTGTTCTCACCCCTTTAATACCCTAATATTAACATAAAAAAGATAAAAATAGCAATAGTTTTTTAATCATTTTAAGTGATTTTATTTACCAAATAGGGTAATATTGAATAGTAAATTAACATTAAGAGGAGAGTATTATGAAACAATATTTGAAAATGGTTGAATTTGTTTTAGCAAATGGCCAAGAAAAAGCAGATCGGACTGCAACAGGAACAATTTCATATTTTGGATATCAGATGCGTTTTAACTTAAAAGAGGGGTTTCCGTTATTGACAACAAAGAAAATTCACTTTAAGTCAGTAGTCCACGAATTATTATGGTTTATTGCGGGAGATACAAACATTAAATATTTAGTTGATAATGATGTTCGAATTTGAAATGAATGACCATATGAAAAATTTAAAAAATCACAAGAATATAATAATGAAACATTAGCCGAATTTGTTGAAAAAATTAAAACTGATGGCGAATTTGCTAAACGCCATGGTGATTTAGGGCCAGTTTATGGTAAACAATGACGTAATTTTAATGGGGTTGATCAATTAGCCCAATTAATTGAAAATATTAAAAGTAATCCGTTTTCTCGTCGCCATATCATTAGTGCATGGAATCCAGCGGAAATTAACAAGATGGCTTTACCACCATGTCATACATTAATGCAATTTTATGTTTCAGAAGATAAGAAACTAAGTTGTCAATTATATCAACGTAGCGCTGATGTTTTTTTAGGGGTGCCATTTAATATTGCTAGCTATGCTTTATTAACTTATTTAATTGCCCAAGTAACAGGGTTAGAACCTGGTGATTTTGTTCACAGTATTGGGGATTGCCATATTTATCAAAACCATTTATCACAAGTAAATGAACAACTTACGCGAACACCACGCACATTACCAACATTAAAATTAAATCAGAACATTAATTCGTTATTTGATTTTAAATATGAGGATATTACTTTAGAAAACTATGATCCAGCCCCTTTAATTAAAGGAGCTGTCGCAGTCTAATGATAAAATTACTATGAGCAATGGATGAAAATCATTTAATTGGGGCGGATAATAAATTACCTTGACATTTAAAAGAAGAATTAGCCCATTTTAAAGCAACAACCTTGGGAAAAACAATTTTGTTTGGGCGTAAAACTTATGAGGGGATTGGTAAAAAATTACCTAATCGTAAAATTGTTTTATTAACCCATCAAAAAGATTATAAAATTGATGACGTTGATGTTGAAGTTATTAATAATTTTGATAATATTATAGAGAAATATAGTAAAAATCCAACAAATGAAATTTTAATTTGTGGGGGCAAAAAAGTCTATGAGGATTTTTTACCCTATGCAGATATGTTAATTATCTCAGAAATTAAAGGACAATATGCTGGAGATACCTATTTTCCTGGCTTTGATATAACGGCTTTTCAACAAATAAGTGAAGTTGTTAAACCCGGTTTTATTATAAAAGAATATATTAGGAAGGAAGAAAATTAGATGATTAATGGCTGAAAAGTCTTTCTATCTTTGCCACGCTTTTTAAGAACTTTAACAAAATCAAAAAGTATGGCTAAAAAAGTAAAGCGAGACCCCAATTTAGTAACAGAAGAATATCGCTATCATTGATTACAAAAAAAATGTCGTTATTTTTTATGACTTTTTGATATTAAATTAATTGTTCACAATCGTGATAATTGAATTGATAAAGGATGTTTAATGGTTGCAAACCACCAATCGAACATTGATCCAGGAATTTTATTTAGTTTAAATGATTTTAGTAAAACAGCTCCATGTGCTTTTATTGCGAAATTGGAATTACAAAATGATAAAATTTTTAAACGATTTTTATCATTAATTGATGTTTTATTCTTAGATCGTAAAAATCCTCGTCAAGCATTAGAAGTAATGCAAGAGGCAAATGAGTTAATTCGAATTCCCCGCACAATGGTGATTTTTCCAGAAGGAACTCGTAGCCATTCCGAAGAAATCGGGGAATTTCAAGCTGGGAGTTTTAAAATTGCCCAAAAAGCCCATGTCCCAATTATTCCAGTATCAATCGTAAATTCATATCGTGTTTTAAATAAAAAAGCAAAGAAAAAAGGACGTAAATATGTTCATATTGTTTTTCATAAACCAATTAAACCAGATACGTTTATGACAAAACCAACTGATCTAATTGCCAATAATGTTAAACAAATCATTCAAAAAGGCCTTGATCAATTTGGCAATGTTGATGATAAAAAAGCATACCATGAATATAAAAAAGAATTAAAGAAAAAAAGTTAGGATAGATAATATGGATATTTTAAATTTCATTGAAAAAAAGAAAAATGGTCAAGAATTAACAAAAGAAGAAATTCATTATTTAATTTCTGAATATACAAATGGGATTATTCCCGACTATCAAATGGCGGCTTTTTTGATGGCGGTTTATTTTCAATCAATGTCAGCCAAAGAAATCTTTTATTTAACTGAGGCAATGGTTAATTCAGGGGAAACATATGACTTATCACAAATCCCTGGTTTTAAAGTGGATAAACATTCTTCTGGGGGTGTTGGTGATAAAGTTTCATTAATTTATGGACCTCTTGTAGCTTCATTTGGCTTAAAAGTTGCGAAAATTTCTGGTCGTGGTTTTGGTCATACTGGAGGCACAATTGATAAATTAGAAAGTTTTCCAGGATTTAAAACTAATTTTACTTTCGATGAGTTTGTTAAAATCATTGAAAAAACTAATATGTCAATTATTTCTCAATCACAAGAAATTGTTCCTGCTGATAAAAAAATTTATCAATTACGGGATGTAACAGGAACTTCTGATTCATTGCCATTAATTGCTTCAAGTGTAATGTGTAAAAAAATTGCCACAGGAAGTGATGGGATTGTTTTAGATGTTAAAAGTGGTAGTGGGGCTTTATTAAAAAGTAATTCAGAAGCTCGTGAATTAGCTCAGATTATGATTGAATTAGGTTTGGATTTTAATAAAAAAGTTGCAGTTATTATTACCAATATGTCCCAACCATTAGGACATACGATTGGTAATTTAATTGAAATTTTTGAGGTTTTAGAAGTACTACAAGGACGAGGGCCACAAGATTTAATTTATATTAGTTGTAAAGTAGCAGCTTTAAGTCTTTGCCAAGGGGGGATTTTTGATAATCTAGATGAAGCCTTTGCTGCTTGTGAAACGCGTTTAAAAACCCCAGAGCCATTAAATTATTTTAAAGCTTTTATTAAAGAACAAGGGGGAGATTTATCAATTATTGAAAATATAACCACAATTGAAAATTTATTAAAAGTAAGTAATGTAATTGAAATTAAAGCAAAACAAGATGGTTATTTAGAAATCTTTAATACTAGTGAACTTGGGTTCTTAGCTTCGCGTTTAGGAGCTGGGCGTAGCGAAATGACCGATGAAATTGATCATGGAGCAGGAATTTATTTAAATAAAAAACATGGTGATGTCGTTAAAAAAGATGAAGTTATTATGACATTATACACGAATCGTTACCCAACCCAAGTAATTTATGAATGACCAGATAAAATTTATCGGATTGTTGAAAAAGCTCCAAAAGAACAAGAACTAATTTATGACATTATTCAATAATTAATAACAGACTTTGAGTATATCAAATAAAATGATATACTCTTTTTTGGCAGTTATTATTTTTAATCAAAATATTTCATTATTGCAAAAATATCGTTATTATTTAATTAAAGAGATTATTAACTAAGAAAGGAAAATTGGCAATGGAGCGCTATGAAGTTAATTTAGAACAATTTACTGGCCCATTAGATTTATTATTACATCTGATTAAGGGCAAAGAACTTGATATTTTTACAATTAGTTTAGCGCAATTGACCGATCAATTTACTGGTTATTTAGCTAATGTTAATGACCTTAATATTGAAATGGCATCAGAGTATTTGTTGATGGCCAGTTATTTAGTTGAAATTAAGACTAAGTTATTAATTCCAAAACAAGAAGTGGAAATTGAAGATAACTACGAAACTGATTTACGCAATGAATTAATTGCCCGATTATTAGAATACAAAAAAATTAAAGAAGTAACAAAGTATTTTAAAGCACAACATGAACAAGGTCGCCAGTATTTGTCAAAACCAAAAACAATTATTAAAGGTAACAAAGTTCCTGATGAACAATTACCATTATCTCCAAAAATTAATGTTGATAAATTAGCTAATACTTTTTTAAAAATGCTGGAACGAATTAATTTACAACGTCCCTTACAATCAAATATTGTGATTAGCGAAGTGTCTCCAGAAGATATGGCGGTTAAAATTGTCCAGTTAATGGGGGTGACAACAAAGACATGATTACTAGAAGAATTATTAAGTCATTTTGAACCAACTCTACAAATATTTGTTGCTTGTTTTATTGCTTTACTTGATTTAGCGCGAAGTCAAAAAATTGTGATCGAACAATCAGATCATTTAGAACAAATTTATCTTACTTTTCAGGAGTAACAAGGAGGAAAACAGATGAATAATGCAGAAAAAATCGCTTTATTAGAAGGTTTATTATTTTTAGTTGGCGATGAAGGAATTATGTTAGATGAAATTTGTGAAGTTTTAGAGTTAGAACCAAATGAAGTAACGTTATTATTAACTGAGTTAGAAAAAGAGTATCAACAAAATACTCGTCGTGGTTTTATTATTACCAAATTTGCCAAAAAATACCGCTTAACAACCAAAAAAGAATATTATAGTTTTTATTTAAAATTAGCTAATAATAAATTTGAAAGTAAACTATCACAAGCCGCGTTAGAAACATTGGCGATAATTGCCTATCGGGGACCAATTTCTAAACCAGAAATTGAGGATTTACGGGGCGTTAATTCCGATAATGTTATTCACAAATTAAAAGCACGTGAATTAATTAAAGAAGTTGGTAAAAGTGAAATTGCTGGGAAACCAATGAACTATCAAGTAACCGAAGAATTTTTAAAGGTTTTTAAATTATCATCGTTATCAGAGTTACCAGAATTGCAAGAAACAAAATTAGAAGATGATGAGGAGTTATTTAAATAAGATGGAACGTTTACAGAAAGTTATTGCCAATTCGGGCTATTGTTCCCGACGAAAAGCAGAAGAGTTAATTTCCGCTGGGAAAGTAACAGTTAATGGGGTGGTTACAAGTGAGCTAGGAATAAAAGTTGGACCATACGATAAAATTGCAATTAATAATAAACCATTGCAAAATATTAACCGTGAAAAAGTTTATATTATGTTAAATAAACCACGAAATTGTGTGTCAACAATGTCTGATCCCCAGCATCGTCGGACAGTATTAAGCTATATTCAAGGGATTTCCCAACGAATTTATCCAGTTGGTCGTTTAGACTATGATACTAGTGGGTTATTGTTATTAACAAATGATGGTGATTTTGCTAATATTATTACTCATCCTAGCCATGTTGTTGATAAAACATACCATGTTTTAATTAATGGGGCCATTAGCAAAACAGAATTACAACAATTAGCGCGTGGGGTGGAAATTGAACCAGGAATAATTTCTAGTCCGGCAACGGTAAAATTATTAAACTATGCTGACAAAACAAATAATGCTGTTGTTAGTTTGACAATTCATGAAGGAAAAAAACATCAAGTTAAAAGGATGCTAAGTGCGGTTGGCAAAGAAGTTTTAAAATTAAAACGCGTTGCAATTGCCTTTTTAGAATTAGATGAAACACTTCGTCCTGGGGAATGAAGGCATTTAAAACCAAAAGAAGTTAAACGCTTTTTTGGGTTAGGTGTGATAGCAAAACCGAAAAACAATTAGTGGAGGATTAAATAAATGAAAATTACGTTAGCGGGTGTTGTTGGAGTTGGTAAATCAACAATTAGCCAAATGCTAGGAGCAAAACATAATTATCTTGTCATGGATGAACCAGTTGAAGAAAATCCTTATCTAGATGCATATTATCAAGACCCAAAAGCAATGGCCTTTAAAATGCAAGTATATATGGTAATGGCTCGTAGTAAACAGTTAAAACAGGCCAAAATTACCCCAAATATTATTTTTGATCGTAGTATTTTAGAAGATGCAATTTTTGTTGATGTTCTTTATGAACTAGGTTATATGAATGAAGTTGATTATAAAGTCTATATGGAATTTTATAATATTGTTGTATTAGAAAGCTTATATTTAGATGACCAAATTAAACCAGATTTAGTTGTTTATTTACAAGTTGATCCGAGCATTGCGATTGAACGGATTAAAAAAAGAGGGCGTGCCAGTGAGCAAGCAGTTGATAAGGCATACTGAATTTTACTAAACCAAAAATATGAAGAATGATATCAAAAAATTAAAGATAAATTCAATGTTTTAATTATTAATGCCAATAAGAAAACCCCAGAAGAAATTGTTAGTTTAATTGAAAAGGAAATAAAATAAAAGGATTTATTAGTATAATAAATCCTTTTATTTTATTCAAATTAAGCTTGACCAAGTCCTTTTTCTTTTCAAATAGCCATTACTTTTTCTTTACCTTCTGTTTCTAAAATTGTTTTATATTCTAAATAACGTTCTTGGCATTCCTTGATTTCTTTTAAAGCTTGGTCTAAACCACTTCAACCATTAATGTGTACTTCTTTTTTTTGCAAGGCTTTATATTGTAAAAAGAAGTTTTCAATTTCATCCTTTAGATGCTGAGGAATGTCATCTAATGTTTTTATATGTTTAAAACGCGGATCATCATTAACAACACCAATTAGTTTAGTATCAATTTCACCATTATCAATCATATTAATTGTTCCTAAAACACGAATATTAATTTGACAACCTGGGACAGTTGGATAAGTAATTAATGAAATGACATCTAATGGGTCACCATCTCAGTCTAATGTATTTTCAATAAATCCATACTCACCTGGATAAAAATTAGCCCCATATAAGACACGATCTAAGAAGATACGACCAGTTTTACTATCATATTCATATTTGTTGGCGCTACCCTTGGGAATTTCAATAATAACGGGTACGATGTTATCTTTTTTCATTTTTTTCCTTCTTTCTTTTTAATTCTAAATATTAATATAACATATATAATTAAATTATATTACGAAATTGCCATTTATCTTTCGAAAAAAATCAGTTATAATTAATAAAAATCAAAAAAGGAGCTAAAATAATGCGCCAAAAATATCAGCAAATTTTTAAAATTAATAGTAGAAAAATTGTTAGTTTAGCCATTATTGTGGCGTTATATGTTTTATTATCATGAATCAGTAAACTAATTAACTTATCAATTTTTCCGGCTGCCCCATTTTTAAAAATCGAATTAACAGATTTTATTTTTTTAATGGCTTTAAAAATTATTGGATTGTTTTATACCTTATTTATTACAATTGTTGTTTCGTGATTACGAATCCTATATTTGGGGGATTTGCCGATTGATGTTTTTGCCCTAATGCTAGCTGATCTTGTTTTTATTATTTTGTTTTGAGGATTAACATTCCTGTTTAATAAAATCATCGCTAACCAAAAAAATAGCAAAAAACTTGAGTATTTATCGTTAAGTTGTGCCTTAGGTTTAGCAACAGTTGGGGTTAGTTTTATAATGGCCTTTTTTAACTGATTATTTATCTTACCAATGTATGGGGCTTTTATGAATTACCCCCCTGAAGTAATTACTTGATTTAAGGGAATTTTGATTCCAATTTTAGTGCCATTTAATTTAATTAAATTTGGGATAAATGGAGTTTTTTTTGTAATGATTTATCGGGCTGTTGTTATTATTGCCCAGCAATATCACCATCGTCAATTTAATCAAGCGCCAAAACGATTTCCAGTTTATTCAATCCTTGATTTTTCCGAAGAATTATACTGTTAAAATTCTCGTAAATAAAAGGAAATTGTAAGGTACCATAGACATTTAAGACCAGTTAGTCTTTTAAAAATTTTAACACAGCTTCAGCAGGTGTTAAAAGATTTATGCTCTTATGTCGTCGAATATTGTTATAATAATTTAGAAAGATTTTAATTTGTTTTTCAATATCATCAATTTCCTTAAGATATCTTGGTAAATATTCAAAAAACTTATTTCAGTTACGATGAAATCTTTCAATTTTCCCATTTGACTGTGGGGAACGCACTGGAGTTGTCTGATGAGCAACTCCTTTTTTATTTACTGCTTTTGTAAATTCACTTTTTCGATGAGCATAATTTGAACGATGATTATATACATATTCAGTTCCATTGTCTGTTCGAATTCTCTTAATGTTAATGCCAATATTTTTAAATTCAAAATAAGCTTTTTCAAATAGTTTAGCAGCAATATCTTGTGTTTTATGCGCAGAAACATAAGCCACTGCATAACGTGATTTTTCATCAATGTAATCAAAAATATACAAATCTTTTTTGTAACCTGTCATATTTTTAGTTAATATTTTAACATCATGTTGAACATGTCCTAATTCGGGCATTTCATAACGTTGATATATTTTCTTTATATTTTTACGCTTAGAATAATTATTAAATGTTTTATCTCATTTTATTAATGTTTTAATGTTATGTTTAATTGGCATATTTTGGTAGGTAAAATAATTTGCTAATGTTAAATTATAAAACTCATATATCCCTGTGCCATATTTTTCTCGGTATGTTTTAATCATCTTAGCAATTTTTCTTTTATATATTTTACTATAATGATAATGAATAGTTTTTGGTCGTGTTGAAGTCTTTTTAAATCATTCAAAATCATAAGAATTTAATAAAAATTCTTTAATTTTATTTGATCATGTATAAAATGTTTGTTTGCCTTTATAAAATAATTTAATTAACTGGTTTAATGAGTGACTTTTTAAATAGTATTTATGGCATAAATTAAAATAATTTGACAAATGATGATAGATATAATTTGTTTCTTTAGTTGGTTCAACACGCCCATACCACTTTTTAAAACCACGATGTAATTTATATAATTCATTTTCAGTAATAATACTTGTTATCATTTTTAATCCTCCTAAATTTATTCTAAAGAATTTAGTGGTCTTAAATGTGTGTGGTTTTTACATAAATAAAAGGAAATGATATTGAAAATTATCTGGGATATGTTATGATATTTAAGATATGCCCACGTAGCTCAGTAGGATAGAGCATGCGCCTTCTAAGCGTAGGGTCGTGAGTTCGAATCTCTCCGTGGGCGCCATTAAATTGAAAAAAACAAAACCTTATTTAGAAAAAATAAATAAGGTTTTATTTTGGTTAAATATTAATTATAATAATAACAACAAGAAAAGGGGAATGGTGATGGGACAAGATAATTACTATGATGAATTATTATCAACAATTAAAAATTTAATTGCGCAAGGACAATATCAGAACGCCCAAGAAAAAATCAAGGATGAATTAGCAATGCCCTATGTTCCTAACCTGGTTGAAAAAGAATTAAAAACTTTGGCGAAGGTGATTACTAGCCAAATAAAATATGATAAAGACCTTGATAACCCTTGAACGCCAGCTAAAATTACCGCAGTTTTAACTCAACCCTTATTGTCAGTTGATGAATTTTTAATGGTTGTCCCAATTTTACAAGCCCAAAATTTACGAAATTTTTTACCAATAATTACAGAACTATTAGTTAATCCAGCCATTGCTGATCCAATTAAAGTTCGCGTATTATTTCTGTTGCAAGAACAAGAAATTACAACCCCAATCAAAGTTGTTAAAAAAAAGATGACTTTCACAACTACCCCTGATAAATTAAAATGGACTTATGATGATGATAATCATCAAACGATGATAAAATTATTTGATGAAATAGTTTATAATGACAACCCTAGTTTATACCACTTATGTTTAAACTTATTAGAAGCTTATTATCTATATCGCTTCCCTGATTCATTAGCAACGCTTGAGATTCCTGTTTTAACGATTGCGATTATTACTCAAGCCAATAAGATGCTTGGCGTTGATTATGCATATCAACAATTAGCCAGTCGTTTTGGTGTTAACCCCCAATTAGTGGCTGATCATGTTAGTGTTCTTAGCCAAATTGATTTTTAGGATTATAACCAAATGTTTTAAAAAAACGAAAATTAATTTATATAAATTAGACTTTTTGTTATAATTGTAAATGTGTAAAAGAAGGTAGGTAGTTATATGAAATTTAAAGCAGAAAAAATCCTTGCAAAAGGGATTGGAAAATGAACTGTAACAATTGATGGTAAAGAATGAACAGACTATGTAAAAAAAGCTGAACAAAAAGCCGCTAATGAATTAGAAATCCCAGGTTTTCGGAAAGGAAAAGTTCCGGCTGATTTAATTAAAAAACATTTAACAGAAGCAAAAATTTTAAACAGTGCGCACCGTTTAGTTGTAAATAAAGCTTATGAATTTGCGTTTAACCAAAAATCAGATGTTCAACCATTTTCATCACCAGTTCCAACTGTTAAAAAATTAAGTAAAGAAGAATACATTTTGGAGTTAGACTTTGATTTAAAACCAGAAATCACAATTAATCGTTATACAGGGTTTGATAATATTAAAAAAGAAAAAGTTGGTGCTAAAAAAGAAGATATTGATCGTAGTATTGACCAATTACGTGATCGCTTTGCGATTCATAAACCAAAAGATAGTGGAATTGAAAAAGGTGATACAGTAATCTTTGATTTTGAAGGTTTTGTTAATAATGAACCATTTAAAGGTGGTAAAGCAACTGATTTTACTTTAGAAATTGGTAGTGGGCAATTTATTCCAGGTTTTGAAGATGGGATGATTGGTTTTAAAAGTGGTGAAGAACGTGATCTGCAAGTAACATTCCCTGCCGATTATCATATTGAAGAATTAAAAGGACAACCAGCAGTATTTAAATTAAAAATTAAAGAAGTAAAATCAAAAGAATTACCAGAATTAAATGATGATTTAGCAAAAGATATTAATTTAAAAGGAATTGATACTTTAGCAAAATTACGTGAACATGTTGAAAATAACATTAAAGAACAATTACAAAAACAAGAATATGACCGTTTTATTGGTTTACTATTTCGCGAAATTGTCAAAGATTCAAATATTTTAATTCCAGAATCAATTATTAAAAAAGAAGCTAACCAATTAAAAAATGAATTTAAACAAAAATTAACAGCACAACAAATGGATATAAAAACATACAAAGAACGTTCAGGTTTAACTGAAGAAGATATTTATGAAGAATTATTCAAAGATGCTAAAAATCGTTTAGAAAATGGTGTTATTGTTGATGCGGTTTTAAATAAAGAAAAATTTGATATTAATCCAACCGAAATTGATGAACAATATGAAAAATTAGGAAAACAATTTGGAATTGATGGAAAAACTTTAAAAGAAGCCAAATTAATTTCAGAAGAACAAGTAAAAGAACAATTAATTCATGATAAAGTTTTTGCCTTTTTATACGAAAAAAATGGTAAATAGTTTTGATTAAAACTATTAAAAGAGAATTTTAATAGTTTTTTCTTTTTAGTTATTTTTTTAAGTTTGGAAATAAAGTAATTGCAAAATAATAATATTTTGATAGAATAAAAAAACAACAAAAAATATTTAAAAAATTAGCACTTTAATATTGCAAGTGCTAATTTTTTTGTTATAATTCAAGTGTAGTTCAGAAAGTATTAAACTAATTAAAAATAGGATAGAATTAGTTTAATATAAATGAATATTTAACAAGAGGAGGTATTTTGAAATGGAATCAAAAACAACACAATTAAAGGATGTGCCAGTATTAATTACAAGGGGAAGTTATATTTTTCCAGGGTTTGAACAAGTCCTAGAAGTTGGCCGTGATAAGTCAGTTTTGGCTGTTAATAAGGCAAATAAAGAATTTGATAACCATATTGTTTTAGTTAGCCAAAAAAAACCATTAGAAGATGATCCAAAATTATCAGAAATTTATCGGATTGGTGTTTTAGCCGAATTAAAAATTCGTAAGGTTTGAGAAGATGGTAGTTTAACTGTTAATTTTAAAGCAGTTGATCGCGTTAAAATTTTAGAATTACGCGAAGGTGAATATTATGCGGCTGATATTGATATTTTAAAATCTTTTGTTAAATCAGATGATAAAATTGCTGAAAAAATCACAGCAAATATTAAAGAATTAATGGAATTACAAGATATCTTACCAGAAGATTTATTAGATCAAATTGGTGATTCAGTTGATGGTAATGAAGTTGTCGATACAATTGCGCAGTTTTTACCTTTTATTCCCGTTGCTAAAAAACAAGAAATTTTAGAACAATTAGATGTTGAAAAACGTTTACAAATTATTTTTGATCATTTAGTTAACAAGCAACAAGTTAATGACATTGATAATAAAATTACAAAAAAAATTAAAGAACGTGTTGATGAACAACAACGCGAGTATTATTTACGGGAAAAATTAAAAGCAATTAAAGATGAACTTGGTGAATTTGATGATGCCGCTGATGACATGAAAATTTACAAAGAACGTTTAGAAAAAGAACCATTCCCAAAAAACATTAAGGAACGAATTGAGCAAGAAATTGCTCGTTATGAATCATTACCACAAGCATCTAGTGAATCAAATATTATTCGTACATATATTGATTGAATGATGCAAGTACCATGATGAGAAAAAACTGATGAGAAAAATGATTTAAAATTTGCGAAAGAAATTTTAGATAAATACCACTTTGGTTTAGAAAAAGTTAAAGAAAGAATTGTTGAATATTTAGCTGTTAAATCAATGACTAATTCATTAAAAGGCCAAATTATTTGTTTAGTTGGGCCCCCAGGGGTTGGAAAAACTAGTTTAGCAAAATCAATCGCTGAAGCAACTGGTCGTAATTTTGTTAAAGTTGCGTTAGGTGGAGTAAAAGATGAGTCAGAAATTCGGGGACACCGTAAAACCTATATAGGGGCAATGCCTGGTCGAATTATTCAATCAATGAAACGAGCAAAATCAACTAATCCATTATTTTTATTAGATGAAATCGATAAAATGTCATCAGATTATCGTGGTGACCCCGCTAGTGCCATGTTAGAGGTATTAGATCCAGAACAAAATGCCGCTTTTTCTGATCACTATTTAGAAGAAAGTTATGATTTAAGCAATGTAATGTTTATTGCAACAGCAAACTATTATGATAATATTCCGGAAGCATTAATTGACCGAATGGAAATTATTCAATTATCTTCATATACTGAATTAGAAAAATCACATATTGCCAAAGATTACTTAGTACCAAAAGTATTAAGCAATAATGGTTTAGCTGATGGTCAGTTAACAATAACTGATGAAGCAATTAATGAAGTAATTAAACATTATACACGTGAAGCTGGAGTTAGACAATTAGAACGAGACTTAAATGCAATTGCTCGTAAATTTATTGTTAAATTCTTAAATAAAGAAATGACAAATCTAACGGTAACAGCTGAAACGGTTAATGAATTATTAGGTAAACGTCGTTTTGAACACACTGAAAAAGAACAAGAATCACAAGTTGGAGTTGTAACTGGTTTAGCTTATACCCAATTTGGTGGGGATATTTTACCAATTGAGGTAAATAGTTTTAATGGAAAAGGAAACTTTGTTTTAACCGGGAAACTAGGAGATGTGATGAAAGAATCAGCATCAATTGCCCTTGACTATGTCAAAGCCAATGCTGATAAGTTTGGTTTAGATTCAAAATTCTTTGAAAATCATGATATCCATATTCACGTTCCGGAAGGAGCGGTACCTAAAGATGGTCCATCTGCAGGAATTACTTTAACAACAGCTATCATTAGTGCGTTAAGTAATCGTCCTGTTTCACAAGATATCGGAATGACCGGAGAAATTACGTTACGTGGTCAAGTCTTACCAATTGGGGGATTACGTGAAAAATCAATCTCTGCCAACCGTAGTGGTTTAAAAACAATTTTAATTCCAAGTAAAAATGTCAAAGATATTGATGATATTCCAAAAGAAGTTCAGGAAGCTTTAAAAATTATTCCAGTTTCGACATATGATGAAGTCTTTAAAAATGTTTTTGGTAAATTAGAATAACATAAAAAAACATTGCTATATAGCAATGTTTTTTTATGAAACATATGTTTTATGAATAGTAATATATTTTAGGATTTCTAATCAATTTGCTGGTCAATTCATTGCATCTTGATTAGTTAACATATCATTTATAAAATTGAAATTTGGAATTTTTTCTTCAACCCCTTTTGTTAATAACTGATTTAACTGGTAGATAAAATGTTTTGCTTGACTACGGCTTAGTAAATATACAAGAAAAATTGTTAAGATAAAAGTATTATAGTTATTATTGATGACATGATTCATGACAGTTTGATAGTGGTCAGGGTTTTTAATAATTCCTAATAAAATGTTATTTAATTGTTGAGTTTCTTCTTCGTCAAGATTGATAAAGAAACGATACATGCGATCATAATGGGCAGTAGCATTACGAAATAAGCGCATAATATTGTTGCAAACAAATAAAAAGTCTTTTTCATTATCAAAATAAAAGTTTTTTAAAATTGTTGTTTTATCCTTAAAGATATGCATCATTTTAATTGCCTCATTTAAGTCAATAAAATTTATAATAATAAAAAGGGGATATAATTTCACTTGATGGTAAGGTTTTAAGTAGGTTGCGCCTAAATAGATATGTTTTTCAATAATTCGAATAATATTATCTTGGGCATTTGGATTAGGGTAAAAATAATCAAATTGTTTCAAAATATTTGGACATTCAATATTCCCTTGGATAATGATATTTGAACGTAATTTATGTTCAAAATAACCAAAAAATTGGTAGTATAAAGTTGCTAAATTACGATCAAAATAATAAATTGCTAAAATATCTTTTTCTGTTAAGGGGGCAATTAGCCGGTTATTGTTATCTAAAAATTGGGGAATAAAAGTATGGAATAATCGGAAGTAACCATAATTGGTAATAATATGGGCTAATTCATTTTTATTTGTAATTTTAAATCCTCTTTGTTCCAAAAAAGTAATTTGCTGATTAATATCGATAAATTCTTCACCATTAATGGCATGATTATTAATTAAATGCTTTTTGCTCATTGACATTACTCCTTGCTCATAATTATTATAACTGATAATTAATTACTTACCAAAACAATAACTTAATAATTTCTTTATTTTAATATTGTTTTAACCTTGAAAAACGATATAATAAAAGTTAAGGAGGAATTGGCGCATGGCAGTATTTAGTACAAAAAAACCTAATTTCATTTCAATGGATTTAGGGACATCGTATACCTTAGTTTATGTAGCAGGAACTGGTGTTGTTTATAATGAACCATCAATTGTTGCATACCGAATTAAAGATAACCATATTATTGCAGTCGGAAACGAGGCTTATAAAATGATTGGAAAGGGTAACAAGGCAATTAGAATTGTTCGCCCAATGGAAGATGGAGTTATTACTGATATTCGTGCTACGGAAGCACAATTAAGATATATTTTTAATCGTTTACGTATTGCAAAACAATTAAAAGGTTCAATTATGTTATTAGCATGTCCATCAACTGTTACTGAGCTAGAAAAAAATGCTTTAAAAAGAATTGCGACTAATTTAGGCGCAGATAAAGTATTTGTCGAAGAAGAGGTTAAAATGGCTGCCCTTGGTGGCGGAGTTGATATTTATAAACCAGTTGGTAATTTAGTAATTGATAGTGGGGGAGGAACCACTGATGTTGCTGTTTTATCATCAGGAGATTTAGTTTTATCAAAATCAGTTAAAGTAGCTGGCAATTTATTTAATGAAGAAATTTTAAAATATATTCGTAGTCAATATGGTTTGGAAATTGGAATTAAAACGGCTGAAATAATCAAGATTGAAATTGGTTCATTAGCAAAATATTCTGATGAACGAAAAATCAAAATTTATGGTCGTGATATTGTTTCTGGGTTACCTCGTGAAATTGAAGTTGGGCCAGAGGAAATTCGTGAAGTTCTGAAAGTCCCTGTTTCAAGAATTATTGATTTAGTTGTCCAAGTGTTAGAAGAAACACCACCAGAATTAGCGGGAGACATTTTCCGTAATGGGATGACAATTTGTGGTGGGGGAGCCTTAATTCGCGGAATTGATAAGTATTTTGAAGATACATTACAATTACCAGCCAAAATTGGGGAACAACCATTATTAGCCGTAATTAACGGAACAATTAAATTTGAATCAGATATTTTTGAATTGTTACGCCGTGAACACACAAAACAACAAGAATTAAATTATTAAAATGAGAATTTTTCTTATTTTAATTTTTATGATATTTAGTGTAGAATAAAAGGCGGAGAAAAGTAGAGTAAAGAGATAGTAATGGAGAGATATTAGTATGAAAAATCGTAAAGTAGTTTTAGTTGGGACGGGAGCTGTTGGAACATCTTTTGTGTATTCAGCGATTAACCAAGGAATTGCCCAAGAATATGTTTTAATTGACGTTAATGTTGATGTCGCTGAAGGGCAAGCATTAGATTTAGCGGATGGAAATGCTTTTTTACCACATTCATTTGCAAGTATTCGTGTTGGTACATATAGTGACTGTCATGATGCTGATGTAATTGTTATTACAGCTGGTCGTCCACAAAAACCAGGGGAAACAAGAATTGATATGGTGGCTGATAATGCCAAAATTATGAAAAGTATTGCCTTAGAAATTAAAAAATCAGGATTTAGTGGAATTACAGTTGTTGCCGCGAATCCAGTTGATATTTTAACAACAGTGTATTATGAAGTAACTGGTTTTGATAAACATAGTATTATTGGGTCAGGAACAAGCTTAGACTCAGCACGTTTACGTCGCTTAGTGGCTGAAAAATTAAATGTAGGAGCAAAAGAAGTTTCTGCTGTCTTAATGGGAGAACATGGTGATTCATCAACCCCAATTTGAAGTACAGCCTCAGTAATGGGAAAACCGATTGCACAGTATGTTGCCGAAGGAAAAATTACCGAAGCACAGTTAGATGAAATTACTCATGATGCAATTCATATGGCTTATAAAATTATTGAGAAAAAAAGAGCAACATTCTATGGAATTGGAATTGTGTTAGCTGATATTGTTCGAGCTGTTGTTTGTGATGAAAACAAAGCAATGATGGTTGGGGCATACTTAGATGGAGACTTTGGACACAAAGGAATCTATACGGGGGTACCAGCAATTATTAATAATAATGGATGATCACATATTATTAATTGAAACTTAACAGCAAAAGAACAAGCTGGTTTTGATGCTTCATGTCAACAGCTAACTGAAGTTGTTAACCATGCGCGAGCAGCAATTAAATAAATTACAAACATATACATTAGTATATGTTTTTTTATTTCTTGGTGAGTAAAATGTAGTAGAATCATAGCCGTTATGATATGCTATTATTACAAAAGAGGTGAAAAAATGCAACAGCCTTTGGCATATTTATTAAAACCAACAACAATTGAAGACATTATTGGTCAAGAACATTTGTTACATGAAAATGGCTTAATTCGCCGAATGGTTGCGAAAAATTATGTCTCATCATTAATTTTTTATGGGGAACCAGGAATTGGCAAGAGTAGTTTAGCATTGGCGTTGGCAAATGATTTAAAAATCCCTTATGCGTTTTTTAATGCCGAAATTGATAAAAAACAAGATTTAGAAAAAATTTTAACAACAGCAAGTAAGAATGATCGTTTTATTGTTATTTTAGAAGAAATCCATCGGATGAACAGGGATAAACAAGATATTCTATTAAAATATTTAGAACAAGGTAATATTTTAATGTTTGCTTGTACAACAGAAAATCCCTTTTTTGTCATTAATCCCGCGATTCGCTCCCGAGCTAATATTATTAAATTAGAACGGATTAGTGCCCAAGAAATGGCTGATGGATTGCAACGTTTAATTACTAAGCATCCGCTTTTACAAAATTTAAAAATTGGCTCTGATAGTATTAATATTATTGCCAAGGCAACGAGTGGTGATTTGCGCTTAGCGTTAAATATTTTAGAATTATGTTTAAATTTATATGATGGGATTGAAATTACCCCTAAAATTTTAAAAAATATTATTCCGAATGCTAACTTATTAAATAATGCTGATGGTGATGAACATCATGATTTAAAGTCGGCTTTACAAAAGTCAATCCGAGGCAGTGATGTTGATGCCGCTCTTTATTATTTTGCCCGCCTATTAGCAAGTGGAGACCATGAAGCATTAATGCGCCGAATGTTAATTATGGCATATGAAGATATTGGCTTAGCCAATCCGGCGATTGCGATTCATGTTAAAGCAGCAATTGATGCTTTTCGCCAAATTGGATTACCAGAAGGACGGATTCCTTTAGGGTTAGCAATTGTTGAAATGGCCTTAAGTGAAAAGTCAAATAGTGCTTATTTAGCAACCGATCAAGCTTATGAGGATGTTCTGAGTGGCAAAGAGTTTAAAATCCCATTACATTTAAAAGATACCCATTATAAATCAGCCAAAAAATTAGGGGCTGGCAAGGGTTATAAATATCCCCATGATTTTCCTAATGATTATGTTGAACAAACATATTTACCTCCAGAAATGGAAGGGGTTAAATATTATGTTCCAAAGAAACATAGCATTTATGAAAAACGAATTAATGACCTTTATGAAATTTTTACCAAGAAGAAAAAATAATTATTATTTTACAATAAAAATTAAAATAATTGGTTTTAAAAAAAATATATGATAATATTAAGTTGTTAAATTTAAAAATAGATTTTAGGAGTGAAAAGATGGCAACTGTTGTTGTAAAATCAGGAGAACCATTAGATAAAGCATTAAAACGCTTTAATAAAGTTTCTTCAGTTAAACGTAAAGAAGCACGTAAACGTGAACACTGAATGAGCAAGAAAGAAAAAAGACGCTACAAACAAGAACAATCACGTAGTTTTCGATAAAAAAAACCTTTTGAAAAGGTTTTTTTTTTTTTTTTAAAAGTTACTATCTTTTAAAATTACATAATCAACTTTTTTAATGGCTTCAACATCTGTTCCCCCAGCGTAAGAAATTGATGATTGTAAATCTTCAGTCATTTCTTGTAATGTTTCAAATATACTTCCACGAATTTCAATTAATTCTTTTTTTCCTTCAACATAGCGTTTTTCACTTTTATTGTATTCACTAGCTGAACCAAAATATTCTTTATATTGGATTCCATTTTCTTCAACCTGGCTTCCCGGTGATTCTTGGTGCGCAGCGAATAAACTTCCCACCATACAGAAAGTTGCTCCCATTCTGATTGATTTAGCAATATCACCATTAACGCGAATTCCACCATCAGCAATAATTGGTTTTGAACTTCCTTTACTACATCATTTGACAGCTGATAATTGTCATCCCCCAGTTCCAAAACCTGTTTTTAGTTTTGTAATACAAACTTTTCCAGGGCCAATCCCAACTTTAGTTGCGTCAGCTCCTCATTGCTCTAAATCACGAACAGCTTTAGGTGTTCCAACGTTTCCGGCAATAATAAAAACGTCTTTTCCCATTTCTTTACGAATATGATCAATCATATCCCGAACGCTAAAAGCATGACCATGGGCAATATCAATTGTAATGTAATCAGGAATTAAATTTTCCGCTTTTAATGTTGAGACCAATTGATAATCTTCTGGTTTAACCCCAACTGAAATGGAAGTAATTAGATTTTTTCCTTTCATATTACGAACAAATTTAACTTGATCGACATTAAATCGATGCATAATATAAAAATAATTTTTTCCCGCTAATTTTTGACATAATTCTTCATTAACAACAGTTGCCATATTGGAAGGAACAACTGGTAAATTAAAAGTATGTTTTCCTAATTTTACTTTTGTATTACATTCACTACGTGATTGGACAATACATAATTCTGGAATTAACTGAATATCCTCATAATCAAATGCTTTCATTTTTTCACCTCACTATTTAACTTTATCATAAAATTAAAAGCAAAAAATTATTTAATCATAAATTATATAATTATTTTTACTAACGATATTTATCTATAATACGATAGAGATGTCAAAAAATTGATAAATAAAGAATGGTATTAATTAGATGACGAATTAATTGGTAACTAAAAGCAAAAGCAAAAATACCACCATTAAAACCTTGAAACAAACTATTATTGTTATGAATATAGTCATTGGGATTTCCAACTTTAATTACAAAAATACTTAAACCAAGCGATGTAATAATTCATGATATTAACATGATTAAAATAACATGGCTAAAATATTTTATTTTAGTTATTGTTGTTGGTTGCTGTAAATTATCTTGAACGCTATAAGATGAAAAGATTAAACATGGGAAGGCAAAAATAAAATTTAGAAAAATAGTATTTAAAATAAATGTTTCTCAAACTGCTAAATAAGGTGGCCATGTTAAAAAAGAAATAATCAGAAAAGCTAAAATAAAAAAAAGCGTTTTTAAAAAACCAAAAAGATAACCAATGATAAAAAAAGGAATATACACTAAAATAATATCAAAAGGATAAATTGTAATAACCATAATGTTACTTAAATATTGAAATAAAATGTTTAAGGCTAATAGAAAAGCCATTATTATAATTTGGTTTAATTTAATTTGAAAAGCAAAATGAAATTGAAAATATTTTCTTATTGTTTTTCCTTTACATGTGAAAGCAGGACTAGAAGGATTTGCGGGCTGCTCAAGATCAAAAGCCTGAGGTTTTAGGACCTTTCTATTTTTCATATTTAATTGTTCCTTTCAGAAATTTAATAATCTGCCATTATTGTATCATTTATTTAACAGCTAAAATATTATTTTCTTAAAATCAAATTTTCAAGCAAAAAAAATTAAATAAACAGGGATTATTAGAAAATTATAATACTGTGGCTTTCCTTTTAAATTACGCCTATAAATGTTAAAAAGAAAAATATAGAAATAATATTTTTTAACCAAATCAGAAAAAGAATATTGTTAATTATTTACTTTGCAATATTTTCCACCAACCAACTGATTTATTTGCATAATTCCTTATTGTTAATTGAAAATAGTTTTTGCTTATGATAATATTTTTTTGCTATTTTATTTATTAGCATATGATTTTAGGAGTTTATTTTATGAGAAAACAAGTATTAATCTTGGCTGCTGTAACAACAGTTATTTTTTTACCTACTCAAGTGACAAGTTGCTTTTTTAAGCTAGCAACATTAATCACAGCAAGTGAACGAAATGATAATTTTCAAACAGGTTATGTCAGCCCTCAAAATTTACAAGCAGATGAATCACAGCCAATTCATACTTTTTTTG
The DNA here is from genome assembly GCF_000400935.1 of Spiroplasma chrysopicola DF-1. Taxonomy (NCBI): domain Bacteria; kingdom Bacillati; phylum Mycoplasmatota; class Mollicutes; order Entomoplasmatales; family Spiroplasmataceae; genus Spiroplasma; species Spiroplasma chrysopicola. The sequence goes on from NC_021280.1 coordinate 419,770, forward strand.
GTGATCCGTATCATTTATATTCAATGTATAATGTGGAAAAAAGTACTGTTCAAAATGGCTTATGGAGTCCGGATAATAATTGACAATTTTATGGTAATTATCATCAGCAATTAACATATTTTAATAATCAGACAAAAGTTAAAATGTGGCGAGATGAAACTAATTATGCTCAACTGATTGTAGTTAATAAAAATAAAGCTTTAAAAAATGTGACCTACAAAATTATTAATAAAGATAATGCTGATCTTGCAGCGAATGCGAAATTTTTGGGCTTTACTTATTCGCAAAACGAAACTTCTAAGCAATCGCAATGAGTAACAATTCCAACTAAACAACCTCAACGAGCACCTGATTCTTTACGATATGATAATTTAGGAATTTTACCAGTACAAAGAGTACAACCGCTGTGATTGACTTTTAAAAGTTTTGATACAACTAAACCGGGTAATTATAATTTTGATGTTGAAATTTATGCCGATGATGTTTTATTAACAACAAATCAGTTAACAGTTGAAGTTGCTTCACAATTATTGGTGAACGATAATACGTTTGCAACAGGGGGATCTTATTCACCATTTGCTTCTTCTGCTGTATATGGTGAAAAAAAGAATATGTTTATTAATGTTGATGCAAAAAAGGAAAATAATATCTTACTTAATACAAATGCGGTTGTGCGGGGATTAGATTTTTTATCAACTGAACATAAAAAATATGTTGAAAAAGAATTATTAGATTTACGAGCAGCAGGCCAAACATACGTTACAGGTAATGTTGATCAGTTTTATAATGCGGATCAAGTTAATTATTATCGTGGGGGAACAAATAATGGTTTAGTTAATTGATACCAAACTGATGACAATTGTTCACCATTTTCGACATATTGTGACCAAAGTATTAATAGTACATGACAATTTGATTTTAGTAATTTTAATACTTATTTTGAATATGCCCAAAGTTTAGGTTTTACTAAACTGTGAGCGAATGCTTTTGGTAATAATTTTGATGATACTCAAGCAAATCCATCAGGAACTTTTCCGCATTATGCGTTAAAAAAAGATGGTTCGAAGAAATTATTTTGGGATAAACTATATTATTATTCAAACCGTGGTCGTGATGCCCAACTTCAATTTTTGCAGGCATTTGCTAATAATATAAAAGCTCACCATTGAGAAGGAAAAATTTACATTATTTTTGATGAATTATCAGCTAATGGTTTTAAGTATTATTATGATCTGTTCAAAGTTGTTGACCCTGATCATAGTATTTTTAAATTTCAATACTATGCAGGATGAAAGTGAGCAACTGATTGAAATAATCCCGCTTGAGTTGATGCTTTATATGGTAATGTTAAAAATGAATATACAATTGATGATTTAGTTTTAGAAGGTTATAAAATTCAATCAAATTTATTTGGGGATAATTTACCAATATCAACTTTACTCCAAAAAACAAATGAACTAGCAAATTCACGCCGTAAAAATGGTTTATCAACAGAAATGTATACAACACAATATACCTATCCATCAAGTAATATTTTATTTGATTATGGCGAAAATTTATGAGGTCCAATTTTTAGTTATGCCTTAGGGTTAGATGGTTATGAAAAATGAGCTTTTAATTACTGATTAACATGATCTGGTAAGGGTGAAAAGGCATTATATACTAATCCGGATGAATTTGCTTATGGTTCATTGAATCAAGAGGAAAGTGTTTATGGAATGCCAGTTGGTCAAAATTTTATGATTTATCCAGCACAATCCGATAGTTACCAATTTGTTTCTTCAGTACGATGAGAATTAATGAAATATGCAGTTCAGCAAGTATGAAAAATTAATCAATTAAAAAAAGATCCGGCCAATAATCTTAAAATTACAGCGTTATTAGATAATTTGATTTGACCAAAAAATCCAACTCAAGGAATACCAATTTGATTTGATCAATATTATAAATTTGTGCAAGATTTTTATTCTGAAAAAACAAGTAATAAGGTTACAACAAGAGAAATGATTCAGTTTTTAAAAGCAATAGGAGATTTATATTAATGTGAAAAAATAAAAGATTTATTACTGGCTTTAGTTTGCTATTATTATCATTCTTTATTTGCGGTTTTTTTGTGATATTTGCTAGTGTTAACACTGTGATGATGCAAAATAACCACACTAAAATTACAGGTTTTCAAATTTTTCAAATAATAAACAATAATTTTAAAACCGGCTATGTTTCGATTCCTGGTTTTATTTATGTCATTATTTATGGTAGTATCAATTCCTTTGCTTCTTTTAGTTTAGGTTATTGATGAACTTTAAAATTTAGTTTAATTTTTGCAATGTTTTTTGCACCCATTTTATTTCTAAGTGCTATGGTAGTTTTAACAAAATACTTTGCCAAAACTAATTTTAAATTTCAGACTTTTTTAATTAAAATTCATCATTTTTTTAGTTATAAATATCTTTTTATTTTTTTAATTATTGTTTCATTAATCCCTAATTTAGTTTCACCATTCTTTAATAAAACTAATTTTAACCAAAATCCAAATGTCTTAGTTCCTTTTGATTTAGCAAAGATTAGTAAGCCAAACTCTTCAGAGGTATATTTGGGGGCTGATCAACAAAAATGAGAAACAATTTTTAGTGCAACAGTAATTAAATATTTACTACAGTTTGATGAAACGGGAACCTTTAATACAAAAGAAATATTACTCGAATACTATAAAGAAGATAAATTAATTAATTTATCAACAATTGAGGATGGTGATTTTATTAGCGTTATTGCTGTTAGTAACAAAGATGCTAAAACGGTGATTAATCAATCACAACAGTTACAGTATCAAGTTTTTAATACGACAGTTGATTTAACCTTAGTAAATGCTTTACCCCCGGTTTCAAAACAAGTGGCAGCTTTAAATGCAACAAAAGTAACGCAAGATGAGATTAAAAACACATTATCACCAATTATCGTAACTTTATTACAAGAAAAGAATCAAGGTATTAGCCAAGCAGATTTTACTCTGACCGTTTATCAAAAAAAAGATGCTAATACAGAAATTAATACTATTAATATGAGCGATAAGTCAATAATTTTATATTTGATTATAAGTGCCGATAGTCATAGCGTAATTTTACAAGGAAAAACAAATTATTTAACAATTATTTTTCCAGCCATTGGTAGTACAAAAATTGATTTATCAATTATTAATGTTCTTCCTGACCAAGAAGTACCAATTATTGTAAATGATCCAAAACAAGTTTCTCATGCTAAAATTATTAATAATTTGCAATATCTTATTAATCCAATTGTTTTACAGTTATATCATAAAATAAGTACTAGTGATTATAGTATTGAAATTTATCCTAGTTTAGAAACAACAACCCCAATTACAATTCTTGATCTGTCAAAGGAAGTAAAGATTTATGTTCAAATTAAAGCTAACAACAATAGTTCAGTAATTATGGGTAAAACAAATTATATTGCTGTCAAATTATTGCATGCGACAAGCGAAAAGACTAATTTAGCAAAATTAATTATATTATCACCATTACCGGAAGGAATCATAGCAAAAGATGTTAGCGTTGTTAATCATGATGAAATCATTTTAGGATTAAAACAGCATCTTTTAAATGAGATACAAAAAATAAATTATGATGCTGTTACTAGTGATTATACGTATGAAATATATAATACTTTAGATGAAAAAGATATTGTGACAACTGTTAATATGGTTGAAAGTGGAGTTAGATTATATTTAAAAGTTTTTGCGAAACCAACAAGCAATCAATTAACTGGTAAAAGTGACTTTTTAGAAGTTTATTTTCCCGCTGCCATTGGGATTAAAACAAATCTAGTAGATATTATAAATTTAAATCAACCCGAGAATGGGATTAGTGCTTCTAATCCAAGCGCTGTTACATACCAAGAAATTTTTGCGGCTATTAGCCCTTTAATTTTAGCAACTTTAATTGAATTCAATCCCCAAACAATTAAGGCAGATTATACATACCAAATTTATAACTCTCGTAATGCTACAGATATTGTAACAACTGTTGATATGAGTAAATCATATGTTAATATTTTTGTTAAACTCACTGCTGCCACAACTTCAACACACTGAGAAGGAATTAGTAATTATTTATTAGTGAAATTTCCTTTAGCAGTCCAGGGGAAATTAACAATTAGTAGTATTGCCACAATTGAAGCTCCGAAAGAAGGAATTATAACAAATATTCCTAGCGGAGTTAAACATAATGAAATAACGGCAGTTTTAGATCAGAGTGTTTTAGCGGAGATCCAAGCAATCAGTAGCAATGTAACATCAGCAGATTTTAGTTATGAAATTTATCGGGATGAAATAGCAAGTGAGCCAATTACATTAATTGATATGAGGATGGCAACAACAGTTTTTGTAGTTATCCGTGCTGGGGCAGATAGCACATGAATAAAAGATCAAAGTCAAATTATTGCCGTGGCATTTCCCCCAGCGATTAAGGAAAAAACAGATTTAATTAACTTAACAGCAATTGAAGCTTTATCACAAGGAATCCAAGCTGTTAATACGCAAGCAGTTACATATCAAGAAATTTATGATGCAATCAAAGGCAATGTTTTTGCGGCTGTTAAATTTTTGGACCCAGCAGTTAGTGAAGAAGATTTTACATTTGAAATTTATAATTCACGAAGTGCAGGGGATATTGTAACAACAGTTGATATGAGTATATCTTGAATTACGTTGTATTTTAAAGTTGTGGCCGCTAAAAATAGTCAAGAATTAAAGGGAATTACTAATTATTTACCAGTTAAATTTCCTTTAGCAATAAAATAGAAAGAAGAAAATATGAAACAATATTCAAATTTAAATTTATTAAAAATTGTTGCTGTTTTATTTGTGATCAGTCAGCACACAATTTCATCATTCTTGTATAAAAACACAGCTTTAACTACTGCAATTTATCCAATTTTATTTAACAATAATACCTTATTTGCATTATTAACCGGTTATTTTTTAATTAATGGTAATACTTTACGAAGCAAATATTTACAAATTTTGCTTTATGGTTTACCATTATTATTAATTCATGGGTTAGGGGCAATGAATTATTCATTACCTCCCCAGTTAGCTTTTCAAAATTTTATTCAAGCAACCTTTGATGATAGTTGATATTATTATTCAATTATTATTATTTATGTTTTGGCTCCTTTTATTGCACATTTTTATCAAACAAATAAAAATGGTAAATATTGAATTGTAACATTATTTATTGTATTTACAACAATTATTGTTTTAACAAATGTATTAACAAAAATTAATAATAGTTTTAATTTAAGTTTTATGCCAAAAATGAGTTATGCCGGTTATTTCACTGATATGAGCTTTGTTAAATTGTTCATCTGATTTCAAATTGGAACGTTATTAAAAATTTATAAGTTAGCAGATTATGCTAAGCATAAATGATGAAAATTAAGCATTTATATTTTATTAGTTCCAATTTGTTATTTTTTATCATATTATAGTTTTACAACTGGTAAAAGTGATTTTGAAAAAATTTGTTCAGCTTTTAGTCTTGTTTGAACAACTTTATTTTCAATTGCTTTATTTGGATTATTTTCGGCAATGCCATTTAGCTGCTATACAATTGATGTTATTGCCGAAACAACATTAGTAGTTTATTTATTACATAAGTTACAAATTTATTGATTAACAAAATACTGAACAGGGCCATTTGCAACACGTAATATTGTTGGTTTAATTTTAATTCCAATTGGTTTTATTTTTTGAAGTGGGGTTGGCTATTTATACAATCGAACTCTTGGAAAACAAATTACAGGTTTAGTTTATAGATGGGATAATAAGTTTTTGCAAAAAGGTTAGTTAAAATAATAAACACATAATTTATTCTATCTCTCAAAATTAAGAAATTGACTAATTTATTTCTTTAAATTATAATTGTATTATAAATTTAGAAGAGGTATAGATACAATGGAAACAATTGTTGAGATTAAGAATTTATCAAAAAATGTTAGGAAACGACAAATTTTAAAAAATATTAATTTAACAATAAAACAAAATGATCGCATTGCAATTGTTGGGGCGAATGGGGCTGGAAAATCAACTTTAGTTGAAATAATCTCTGGTTCAACATCAAAATCACAGGGTGAAATTAAATATAATTTTAAAGGTAAGCAATTACGCCGGGCAATTGGAATTCAGTATCAACAAGGGGATTGACCACCAGGGATTTCGGCGAATGATGTTTTAACATTTAATCGCATTTTAAAAAATAATATGTATAACTTAGATGAATTAATAGATATTTTTGAAATTAAAGATTTTTTAAAACAGCCTTTAAAAAAATTATCTGGGGGTCAAAAACAACGTTTTAATGCACTATTAAGTATTATTGCTAACCCAGAACTATTAATTTTAGATGAACTATCAACTGGTTTAGATATGAATATTCAATATAAAATTATTGACTTTTTTAAACAGTTTTTTAGTGAGAAAGATAAAACCTTATTAATAATCTCACATAATTCAGAAGAAATTGAATTATTAGCAAATCGGTTAATAATTATTGAAGTTGGAACAATATTTTTAGATAAACCAATTGATTATATTATTAAAAAATGGGGATCAGTCCGAAACCTGATGATGAGTTATTTTAAAGGAGATTTAATTAATGAAAAAGATCGATTTTAAAGCAACAACTAATAGTTTTGCGGCTGTTTTATATATTTTAAATAAGAGTTTTATTAAAACTCCAAAAGGATTTTTATTTACCTATATTTTACCGATCATATTTTTAGTAATGTTTAAATTTATTTTTAATTCAATTGTTTTTGTTCCGGGTAATGATGAGATTAATCTGTTAATCAAGCAAGTAAATCTTCTTAGCTATACCTTATTACCATTAACTACGATGTTAATTTTATTATCGTCTTCAATTGTTGAATGAAAAAATTCAGTCTTTTTAAAACGGATTGAAAATTCAGGAATTAGTAAAATAGCTTTTATTTTAAGCCTATGATTTTTCTATTTTATCATTTCCCTATCAGGATTAGTTTTATTATTTTTAATTTCTTTACCACTAGGGGGACAAGAATATCTTTCATCATTTAAATCAATGGGGTGGGGATACATTATTTTCGGTATTATTTTAATTTCATTAGTTTCGATTGCTTTATCTACTTTTATTGGGGGAATTACCTCGAATGATGGTTTAGTCCAAGGGTTAGTGGTTGGAGTATTTTTCATTTCAGTTTTTATGGCCGGAATTTTATTATCCCCAGCAATGATTATTAAAAGTGATGTTACCCGTTATATTACCTATTTTATCCCTTTTAAACATCCAGTTTATGTTTTCCTATATGGTGCATATGGTAATGCCCCAATGGATAGTTTTGAAGCAATTTATAATCACAGTAATTATACTAGGGGTTATGATTATACAGCTGTTTGACAGCCCATTTTAATTTCTTTAATCCTTATTTTTGCTTTATTGGGATTATCAACTAAAACATTTCGTTGAGCTGCTAAAAAATAACGAAAATCTTATTTTAAAATATTATTTAAATTCATCAACTGTTTTAATTGTTAATTTTGTTTGATATTACCAATAATTTTGTTACCATATTGTTCCTTGTTTTCGAAATGTAATGTACCATAGACATTTAATATCACTAAATTCTTTAGAATAAATTTAGTAGGATTAAATGTGTGTGTGGTTTTTACAGACAACAATAATGAAGAGGTTGCTAAAAATTATTTTTCAGATATAATTTACCTTATCATTTAAAAAAAAGGAAGTGATTAATTTAATGAGAACGTTAGGATTTGGCTTTACAAGAATTTGAATTGTTTTATCAAGTTTATTTGGAATCATTGGAGTTTTATTTTTAGCAGGTTATTATTTTTATTTTTGAAGTAATTACATGAATGGTCAAATAACAGGAGATCTTAATACTTTTCAAACTTTATTTATGAATTCATGAGAAGATTTAGGAACTTATCGGTTACTATTTTTAATTATTATTGTTTTTACTTTAACAACAACATTAATTTGCAACATTGGTTTAATTCGCTATGCAACAAGTGGGACCGATGCTGAATTATCCGCAAATAAATGAAGTTTAGCAGTTTTATCATTGTCATTAGGAGGCGTTATTGCGCCATTTGCCTTAACATGATTACCAAATACTGATGTAAAAGCAACAAAAAATGCCCGTGTTACAATTGTTCGTTATTTAGGAACAGGTTGAATGTTAGGAGCAATTGGAACTATTATTGCAATTGCTACTTTTATGGGAATGACAAATAATTCTGGTTTTGCAACAGCAAGTGCTAAAAATACTTTTATTGCTGTGATAACTATCTTAGCAGTTGTGGCTAGTTTTAGTTTAGTTTTTGTGCCATTCTTTTATAATCCTAAAACTGTTGATCATATGATTGCCCAAACAAGTTTAGGAAAATGATATCGTTTTGTTTCAACAGTATATACTGTTTTTGCAACAATTTTATTAGTAATTCAAATTATTTTAGCAATTTTAAAATTAATTGAAGCATTTGGTCGTATTTTCTCAAACCGTCAAAATGGTTTCCAAGTCTTCTTGAATATTTTAAATTTCAGTTTTATGTTAATTGGAACATTGTTTATGATCTACTTAATTACATCGGTAATAAAAGGATTATGACGAAGCGAAGATGATTATCTAATTTCAATTCCACAGTACCAACGTGCTGCGCAAATGCAACAACATAACTAAACAAAGATTTAAGCAAAATAATTCATAGTATTATTTAATATGAAAGTTTGCTTTTTCTTTCCTTAAAATTAAAATTTTTAAAATATTTTTGAAAAGAATTAGAAAATAATTGACAAAAATAATGGTTTTATATAAAATAATAAAGGTTTTAACACAATACAAAACAGCATTGTGTCATCGGGTGTTAGCTCAGTTGGGAGAGCGCCTGCCTTACAAGCAGGTGGTCAGCGGTTCAAGTCCGTTACACCCGACCATTATTGCTGGCTTAGCTCAACTGGTAGAGCAACTGACTTGTAATCAGTAGGTTGGGAGTTCAAGTCTTCTAGCCAGCACCATTTTGGAGGGGTAGTGAAGTGGCCAAACACATCTGACTGTAACTCAGCTCCTTCGGGTTCGGGGGTTCGAATCCCTCTCCCTCCACCATTATTATGTTGGGCTATCGCCAAGCGGTAAGGCAAAGGACTTTGACTCCTTCATGCGCTGGTTCGAATCCAGCTAGCCCAGCCATTATTTAAAATATTATCTCCTGTTAGCTCAGTTGGTAGAGCTGCTGGCTTTTAACCAGTAGGTCGTAGGTTCAAGTCCTGCACAGGAGACCATTTATATGCCCGAGTGGCGGAATAGGTAGACGCAACGGACTTAAAATCCGTCGGTTGTTTGACTGTACCGGTTCAAGTCCGGTCTCGGGTACCATTTTTTTAAAAAAAATGATTGACATCACTAATATCAAATGGTATATATTTAGTTGGATATTAGTTTATATGCGGGTGTAGTTTAATGGTAGAACTTCAGCCTTCCAAGCTGACTGTGAGGGTTCGATTCCCTTCACCCGCTCCATTATTTTAATTGTTGTAAGAACAATTTTTTTTATGTTAAAATTAACAAAAAGTTGAGGTGAAAAAATGAAAGTAATTGATAATAAAAATAAGGTTGAAAGTAGTGAAAATAATAATATTTCCCCGGTTGTTCAACATGAATTAGATTTTCAAGCAACACGAACAGTTTTCTGAAAAAGTTTCTTGTTTTTAATCATTGAAGGTGTTGCACCATTTTTAGTTTTATTTTTATTATCATCCCCAGATCTTAAATTTGTTCACCATTATGAAGTTGGGGTTGGCATTGGTTTTGGTTTAGCTTATATAATTGGGGTCTTTTTATTAACTTTATTAGGGTTTATTTTAAAAGGCCATCAAGCTGATCAATTTATTTATACAACAATTTTGTCTTGAACATTATATGGCTTATATTTAACTGGTTATTGATGAACTTGAGATAATATTTTATATCGTTGCTTAGTTGCTTTTGGGTTTTTACTTGTGTCTGCCTTTTTTGGAACCTTTTTATCGGTTTGAATTCGCAATATTAGTGGGGTTATTAATTTAAAAAAAAAGGCGAAAAATAATAAACAAGAAGGTTAGAAACGCTGACCTTCTTGTTTTAGTTTTTGATATTTAGCTAAGATAATGTCATAAAAAATGGGATTTTGTCGTTCTTGGTACATGTAAGTAGCTCAGTAGATTCATAAGATATTTTGATAATTAATTCATGCTGCTAGTTTTTCTTTTTCTTGAGGACTAAGGTCAAAAAAAGTTAATCAAAGGTTAATATCTTCTTGCTTTGTTAAGGTTTCGGAAATAAAAGAGCCAATATCAAATAAGCGATCATTATACATGGCATATTCAAAATCAATTAGGTACATTTTATTTTTGCTAATTAAAAAGTTCCCAGGATTTAAATCGTTATGACAAAGCACAAGGTCTTTTGTTGGTGTTGCTAATTTTTGGTAGTCAATTGTTTTTTCATAGCCAGTTAAGTCAACTAATGGGGTTTTAATTTTGACTTTAAAGTTATTTAAGAATTGTTTGGGATTAAAAACAACGTCATTGTCAATTTTGATTGCTCAGAGGTTTTTTAATAGCGTACTTGCTTCTTTTAATAAACTGGGTGTTAAATTATTTGCATCAATTGTTGTACTATTTGTTAAATAGTGACTAACAAGATAAAAATTATTTTCTTCAAAACCATAATCAACAATTGGGATTGTTCAAGGTGTTGTTTTTAATGCTTCTAAAACTTTAATTTCATTTTGGTGATCTAAATAGAAAGCGGTATCTGGTAAACTATAACGAACAAATAAATTATTATTGGTTAAATAATTTTGATTGGTAATTCCTAAAGCGAGTTTTTTTCAACATTTATATTTCATTTTTTTCATTCCTTTATTTAAATTATTATACAATATATTTGTAAAAGAATTAAAAAGGGGAGTACAATGCACGAAATTTGAATTGCAACAAATAACAAAAATAAGGTGTGGGAATTTACAGCTATTTTTGCTGAAATGAATGTAACTGTTAAATCACTATTAGATTTACCAACAAAAATTGACATTCCAGAAGAAGGAACAAGTTTTTTTGAAAATGCATATCAAAAGGCCGCTTATTTAGCTCATAAAATTAATAAGCCGGTTTTAGCGGATGATTCAGGTTTAGAAATTATTGGGTTAAATAATTTTCCTGGTATTTTTACAAAACGCTGGGCTTTACCAATCACAGATAATAATTTAATCAATCAAATGTTAATTGATAAATGTGAAAATTTAGTTGATCGCTCAGCGCAAGCAGTTTGTACTTTGGTATATTTTAATCCTTTAAACGGAAAAAAAGGTAGTTTTACCGGAATTACGAAAGGGGAAATAACATTAATCCCCATTGGTGAAAATAACTTTGGTTATGATCCAATTTTTAAAGTACAAGAATTAAATAAAACCTATGCGCAGTTAACTTTAACGGAAAAAAATCACTATTCTCATCGTGCAAAGGCAGTTAACCAATTTAAAGAATGATGAAAAAAGGAGGAAGAAGGATGACAAGTACCAAAAGATTAAATATTGTTTTATTTGAACCAGAAATTGCCCAGAATGTTGGGGCAATTATTCGAACTTGCGTGGCGGTAAATGCTAAATTACATATCATTGAACCGCTGGGGTTTATTTTTGATAGCCGCTTTGTAACGCGTAGTAGTGCTAATTATATTGAGTACGCTGATTATCAATTATACAATGATTGAGATCATTTTGTCAGTTTAAACCCAATGGTAAAATTATATTGTGCAACACGTTATGCTAAATTTCCTCATAGTAAAGTTGATTTTGCTAATTGCTCTGACCCTATTTTTATTTTATTTGGGCGTGAATCAACGGGGATTCCAACAACCATTTTAAAAGCCAATTTAGAACGTTGTTTTCGAATTCCAATGAGTGAGCATGTTCGTAGCTTAAACATTGCTAATACCGTTGGGATTGTTGCTTATGAAGTGATGCGGCAACTAGATTATCCTGATTTATCACAAGTTGAAATTCAAAAGGGAACAGACTATTTAGAATAGTTCATTATGTAATAAATAAATCTTTTTCCGATTTTAAATTTAGTTATTTTTATAATAAGAAAGTATTAAGGTGGGAAAGAGAAAGGATGATGAAATGAACCAAGTAATGTTGGTCGGACAAGTTGAGGGTAGTTATGAGATTGTTTATGACAAAAAAGAGTCAGAACGTAAATTAATGAAGTTTTTATTAAAAGTACAAAGACCATTTAAAAATCGCGATGGGCATTATGATAATGATCTAGTTAATATTAAAGTATGAACTAATAATATTGATGATTTAGATATCAGTTTGCAAGATAAAGCCATGATTATTGTGAAAGGACGTGTGCAGTCTTATCGTTCCAATAATTATGATGATGATATTTATTATAATGAAATAATTGCTGACAAGGTGACATATTTAAACTGTTTAAATTAAAAGTTAATTATTACAATTCCTAATCTTAGTACAAAAAACCATTATTTTAATGGTTTTTTCTTATTTATTTTTTTATTTTACCCCTAAATATGGTTATTATTGTTTGCGAATTGGTAATTGTGGTTTTTTCTAAAAATTTTGTAAAAAAAAACAAAAAAAATGTTAAAAATGCTTGCAAATTAAATAAGATTTTATATACTTATAGATGTGCAAAGATAGAACAGAGTCGTAAGACCTTAATTTACACATTCAGTTCATAATTTTAAAAAAACAATAAATATTTTAAAAAAATTACAATATTTGTTGACATTAGGTTTAGAATTTTGTATGATTTGTAAGGTGTTTTATTCGCACTAAATATAAAACGATCTTTGAAAACTAAACATAACAACAAAAGATAATCATTTTAAATCAATGAGTATCCGTCATTATAGCTAGGACAAATATACAATTTTTTAATGAGAGTTTGATCCTGGCTCAGGATGAACGCTGGCGGCATGCCTAATACATGCAAGTCGAACGGGGTGCTTGCACCCAGTGGCGAACGGGTGAGTAACACGTATCTAATCTACCCATTAGCGGGGGATAACAGTTGGAAACGACTGCTAATACCGCATACGACATTTTCTGGCATCAGAGGATGTTAAAAGGTCCGTTTGGATCACTAATGGATGAGGGTGCGGCGTATTAGCTAGTTGGTGGGGTAATGGCCTACCAAGGCAATGATACGTAGCCGAACTGAGAGGTTGATCGGCCACATCGGGACTGAGACACGGCCCGAACTCCTACGGGAGGCAGCAGTAGGGAATTTTTCACAATGGGCGAAAGCCTGATGGAGCAATGCCGCGTGACTGAAGACGGTCTTCGGATTGTAAAGGTCTGTTGTAAGGGAAGAACAGTAAGTATAGGAAATGATACTTATTTGACGGTACCTTACCAGAAAGCCACGGCTAACTATGTGCCAGCAGCCGCGGTAATACATAGGTGGCAAGCGTTATCCGGATTTATTGGGCGTAAAGCGTGCGCAGACGGTTTAGCAAGTTTGGGGTTAAAACCTGGAGCTCAACTCCAGGTCGCCTTGAAAACTGTTAGGCTAGAGTGTAGGAGAGGTTGATGGAATTCCATGTGTAGCGGTGAAATGCGTAGATATATGGAGGAACACCAGTGGCGAAGGCGATCAACCGGCCTATTACTGACGTTTAGGCACGAAAGCGTGGGGAGCAAATAGGATTAGATACCCTAGTAGTCCACGCCGTAAACGATGAGTACTAAGTGTCGGACTAAGTTCGGTGCTGCAGCTAACGCATTAAGTACTCCGCCTGAGTAGTATGCTCGCAAGAGTGAAACTCAAAGGAATTGACGGGGACCCGCACAAGCGGTGGATCATGTGGTTTAATTCGAAGCAACGCGAAGAACCTTACCAAGGCTTGACATCCAGTGCGAAGCTGTAGAGATACAGTAGAGGTTAACATTGAGACAGGTGGTGCATGGTTGTCGTCAGTTCGTGCCGTGAGGTGTTTGGTTAAGTCCAGCAACGAACGCAACCCTTGCCGTTAGTTACTCCATTAAGTTGAGATACTCTAACGGGACTGCTAGTGCAAACTAGAGGAAGGTGGGGATGACGTCAAATCATCATGCCCCTTATGTCTTGGGCTACACACGTGATACAATGGCCGGTACAAACAGTTGCGATCTCGCAAGGGGGAGCTAATCTGAAAAAACCGGTCTCAGTTCGGATTGAGGGCTGCAACTCGCCCTCATGAAGTTGGAATCGCTAGTAATCGCGAATCAGCAATGTCGCGGTGAATACGTTCTCGGGTCTTGTACACACCGCCCGTCACACCATGAGAGTTGATAATACCAGAAGTCGGTATCCTAACCGTAAGGAGGGAGCCGCCCAAGGTAGGATTGATGATTAGGGTGAAGTCGTAACAAGGTATCCGTACCGGAAGGTGCGGATGGATCACCTCCTTTCTATGGAGTTATACTTTATAGTAAATACGGCTATAATGAAGTTATGTTTAGTTTTCAGAGATTAGTTTCTCTGAATTAATCGAAATTGAACAAGTAGTTAAATTTTGATTAAAAATTGTTCTTTGAAAACTGGATAATAGACATCTAGTTATTTCATTTTTAATGAAATAGCAAAATAATTCAAATTTTCTGTTATTAAAGTAATTTTTAAATTAATAACTAAAATTTCACAGTTATATTTTGTAAATGATTCTCAAAAAAATTATAAAAACCTTGATTAATTTAATTAATTAAGCAATGATCAAACTTTGAAGTTACAAAGGGCGTATGGTGAATGCCTTGGGAATAGGAGACGATGAAGGACGTGACTACCTGCGATAAGGTTCGGGGAGCTGGAAGTAAGCTTTGATCCGGACATGTCCGAATGGGGAAACCCGGTGAGATTAATCTCTCATCATCCTATAATGAATAAATAGTTATAGAGAAGGTATACCTAGGGAATTGAAACATCTTAGTACCTAGAGGAAAAGAAAGCGAAAGCGATTCTCTTAGTAGCGGCGAGCGAAAGGGGAACAGCCCAAACCAACTTATGTTGGGGTTGTAGGACCACATTAGTAGAGTTACAAAACTTGTTTATAGTAGAAATGGTTGGGAAACCATGCCACAGAGGGTGATAGCCCCGTATACGAAATGAACAGGACTCGAAGTGGAATCCTGAGTACGGCGAGACACGTGAAATCTTGTCGGAATCAACGCGGACCACCGCGTAAGGCTAAATACTACCTATTCACCGATAGTGAACCAGTACCGTGAGGGAAAGGTGAAAAGCACCCCGGGAGGGGAGTGAAAAAGTACCTGAAACCATATGCCTACAAGAAGTCGGAGCCCGTTAATGGGTGACGGCGTGCCTTTTGTAGAATGAGCCGGCGAGTTATGATAGCATGCAAGGTTAAGTGGAAGACACGGAGCCGTAGTGAAAGCGAGCCTTAATAGGGCGTTTAGTATGTTGTCATAGACCCGAAACCAGGTGATCTAGCCATGAGCAGGTTGAAGTTGAGGTAAAACTTAATGGAGGACCGAACCGACGTTCGTTGAAAAGACCGCGGATGACTTGTGGCTAGGGGTGAAATTCCAATCGAACCTGGAGATAGCTGGTTCTCCCCGATATAGCTTTAGGGCTAGCGTCGAGATGAGCAAATTGGAGGTAGAGCACTAAATGTATGATGGCCCCACCTAGGGGTACTGAATGCAATTAAACTCCGAATGCCAATTTTGTATACTCGGCAGTCAGTACATGGGTGATAAGGTCCATGCACGTAAGGGAAACAGCCCAGATCATCAGCTAAGGTCCCAAAATTTATGCTAAGTGTGTAAGGATGTGAAGTCGCTTAGACAGCTAGGAGGTTGGCTTAGAAGCAGCCACCCTTTAAAGAGTGCGTAACAGCTCACTAGTCGAGTAACTTTGCGCCGAAAATGTACCGGGGCTAAGCATAATACCGAAGCTATGGGTTTTGTATAGTAATATACAGGGCGGTAGGGGAGCGTTCTAACAGGGATGAAGGTAGACCGTGAGGACTGCTGGACTGGTTAGAAGTGAGAATGCCGGCATGAGTAACGTTTGAGGGTGAGAATCCCTCATGCCGTTTGACCAAGGTTTCCTGGGCAAGGTTCGTCCACCCAGGGTTAGTCAGGACCTAAGGCGAGGCCGAAAGGCGTAGTCGATGGACAACAGGTTGATATTCCTGTACCACCATATAGAGTGATGGAGTGACGGAGAAGGATAGTATATCCCGGTTATTGGATTCCGGGCTAAGCACAAAGAGGGTAAGGTTGGCAAATCCGCCTTGCATAACCTTGAAGTGTGATGGGGAGTGAACGGTTCGCCTAGTAACGAAGTATATGACTCCATGCTTCCAAGAAAAGCTTCTAGCGTTAATCTATAAGGTGCCTGTACCTAGAACGAACACACGTGGTCAAGGAGAGAATCCTAAGGCAAGCGAGATAACTGTAGCTAAGGAACTCTGCAAAATAGCCCCGTAAGTTAGCGAGAAGGGGTGCTCATAGCAATATGAGCCGCAGTGAAGAGGAAGGGACAACTGTTTAGCAAAAACACAGCTCTCTGCAAAGTCGTAAGACGACGTATAGGGGGTGACGCCTGCCCAGTGCTGGAAGGTTAAGGGGATTAGTTAGCATTAGCGAAGCTTTGAACCGAAGCCCCAGTGAACGGCGGCCGTAACTATAACGGTCCTAAGGTAGCGAAATTCCTTGTCAGGTAAGTTCTGACCCGCACGAAAGGCGTAATGATCCCTTCGCTGTCTCGGCTGCAGACTCGGTGAAATTTTAGTACCTGTGAAGATGCAGGTTACCCGCAACTAGACGGAAAGACCCCATGGAGCTTTACTATAGCTTGATATTGGGTTTTGACATAGTATGTATAGGATAGGTGGGAGACTTTGAAGCAGCAACGCTAGTTGTTGTGGAGTCATCCTTGGAATACCACCCTTGCTATGTCGGAATCCTAACCTAGATCTGTTAGCCAGATCAGAGACAGTGTCAGGTGGGTAGTTTGACTGGGGCGGTCGCCTCCTAAAATGTAACGGAGGCGCCCAAAGGTACCCTCAGTATGGTCGGAAATCATACATAGAGCGCAAAGGTAGAAGGGTGCTTGACTGTGAGACTTACAAGTCGAACAGGAGCGAAAGCTGGGCTTAGTGATCCGGCGGTCCCGCGTGGAAGGGCCGTCGCTCAACGGATAAAAGTTACCCTGGGGATAACAGGCTGATCTCCCCCAAGAGTTCACATCGACGGGGAGGTTTGGCACCTCGATGTCGGCTCATCGCATCCTGGAGCTGAAGTTGGTTCCAAGGGTTGGGCTGTTCGCCCATTAAAGCGGTACGCGAGCTGGGTTCAGAACGTCGTGAGACAGTTTGGTCCCTATCTGTTGTGGGCGTAGGAAGTTTGAAGAGATCTGTCCCTAGTACGAGAGGACCGGGATGGACGCACCGCTGGTGCTCCAGTTGTCACGCCAGTGGCACAGCTGGGTAGCTATGTGTGGAAATGATAATCGCTGAAGGCATCTAAGCGAGAAGCATACTTTAAGATGAGACTTCCCATCCTTCGTGGAGTAAGACCCCTTGAAGACGACGAGGTTGATAGGTTGGGTGTGTAAGCACGGTGACGTGTTCAGCTAACCAATACTAATAGGTCGAGGACTTCAATGAAGAACCCATTTACAAAATAAAAGATTGTTTATTATCTAGTTTTGAGAGGATAATCCCACTCAGCATAATCTGGTGCTTATGGCATAGTGGTCACACCTGTTCCCATCCCGAACACAGAAGTTAAGCACTATTACGCCGACGATAGCCGCAAGGTGAAAATAGGGCAGTGCCAGGTTAGTAAAAAGGATTCTTGTAAATAAGAATCCTTTTTTATATTATAGAATTAGGTAAAACAGTATTATTATCAATTGAAAAAGGACCTTTAGCAAATCAATCACTAGCTGAGGGGTATTCGGAATTTTTTAAAGCAAAGATGGAATTAGCAGCAGCAGGAACCCATGATGGGGCTTGCGGTTGTGGAAAACCAGCTGATGTCAAAGTGTATTTATGAAGTGAATAGTAATAAAAAAATAACCTAGCTGAATATGTCAAGAAAAATAGACAATTAAAAAGTTACTTGAAGGGATGATTTTCTGTATTGAACAGGACTCATTCCTTTTAATTTGGCTTGTGGTCTAAAATTATTGTAAAAATAGATATATTTAGGTAGATTTTCAATAATTCATTTGGCTGTTCGTTTTTTTCTTTTTATATGATATAAAAATTCAGTTTTCATAGTACCAAATCATGATTCTGTATGGGCATTATCATAAGAGTTTCCACATCTGGACATTGAAATCGTAATTCCAAGATAATTGCATAATTTTTCATAATCAGAATTTGTATAATGAAAACCTTGATCTGATTGTAGAACTCAAGTTGATGGCTTTCCAGCTTTTACTCAAGAATTAATTATGTTTTTAAAGACAAATTCTTTTTCTAAATTATTACTGATTTGGTAGTCCAAAATTTCATTAGTATGAAAGTCTTTTACTATTGATAAAAAATAGGTTTTGTCGCTTGTTAATAAATATGTTATGTCTGTTCCTATTTTTTGATTAATATCTGTGGTTGAAAAATCTTGATTCATGATATTTTCATGTCTTTTGTTACCAGAAGATAATTTATAATTAAATTTTTTTATTCTAATAATTGATTTTAAATTCATATTTTTCATATATCTATAGACAATATGAGGTTTTAAATTTCAATTATATAGTTTATTAATAATTAGTGTTAACATATTATATCCATAAATTTTCTTAAAAGTTAGAAATAACGTTTTAACTATTTTTGCAATTGTATTATTCCATTTATTAAAAAGTTTCATTCCAGCATTAAATCATTTATAATAACCAGCTCTAGAAACATTTAAAATTTTGCATAAATATTTAATCTTGTATTTTTTCTTTAAGGACCAAATCGTTTGAAATTTCTTCTTTTTCGATTTGGGCAAGGACTTTTTTACATCTTGAATCATTTCAATATACTCAATTAATTCTTTTTTTGTCATTAATTCAAAATTAAGATTTTTTGGACGCCCTGGTCGGCGAATTCCTTTAGATTGTAGACCATTTCCTGGTTCTAACGCTTTTTCTCCACTAATTTTAACTGCCTTTTTTCAACGAGATAAAGTTGGTGTTGAAATTTCAAATTTTTTAATTGTTTTTGCTCAACCATTTTCTTTGTAATATTTTAAAATATTAAGTTTTTCGTTTTTTGTAAATCATTTTGTTCCCATAATAAAAGAATACCTTTCAATAAAATTATGACACATAAGTAACTTTTTATGTGTCTATTTTATTTTAGGTATTCAGCTTGGTTATTTTTTTATTATGTTAATTTTTAAAATTAGTAATTCATTGTATAAACATTAATATAGACTTCTTGTTCAACAAAACCTAATTTTTTATATAAAGGAAAACCATCTGGTGTCGCAATTAATCCGACTGTTTGATAACCTTTTGTTTTAGCATAATTCAATAAATGAATTAACATTGCTTTGGCAAAACCTTGTTTTTGAAAGTTTTGATGGGTAGCAATATCATCAACAATTGCTAACTCTGATTCCAAGTATAAATTCCCGGTAGTTGCTGGTTGGTTATCTTGCGTTAAAATTGTAAAATAGCTAATTTTTTCATCTTGATTAATTTCAAAAAGGCTTTGATATTTCGCTAAATCAATTAGGGCCAAATCAAAAGCATTATGAATAACATTTTTAACTTTTTTAACATCTTCAGGACTATTTATTGTTTGAAATGTGATATTTTCTGCTAAATCATTAGTCATATTAAAATTATTTAAATCCAAAAGCATTACTTGGGCTGTTTCAAAGTGTTCTAAACCCTGTTGTTGGTAAAAATCGCGGTCAAGTTGCTGATTATCTTCAGTGATTGTACATCATGTAAAAGATTCATTTGCCTCATGGTATTGTTTAATAATTTTTTTGGCTTGTTCTTGTTGAACGGGTGTCAAAATGTATGAGCTTATCACAATATTTAAATTGCTTTTTGATGCTAAGGAATCAATATGATGGATTTGTAGGTCTTGATCAACATTAATTTTTTGCTTTCCGTTATCATGTTTAGGGTCTGTCATATAAGTAATGAAATTGGCAATTAATTGGTTAATTTTTTTGTTATTAAAGTTAAGCATTTGTCTTCCTCCTATGTTATTATTTTATCATTTTTCCGATCTTTTGCCTACTGGTTCAATTGAAAGTAAAAAAAACTTAAAACCTTGATTTTTTTAATTATTGATAGTTTATTAAGAGTTTTTATACACATTTTTTCTTTTTTTGATATAATTAATTTGTTCTAAGCAAGAATAACATATGAAAAATAATTAAGAAAGTAAAAGGAGTTTTTAGAATGGCGGTAAAAAAAACAGTCGCTCAAGCACCAACTGCAAATATATCAGATTTAATTAATCAAATTATTAATGAGGGTAGTGATTTACAGACAAAAGATGAGGTTCAAGCAATTCGCGAAAAGCAATTACATGAAGAATGAATTAAGAAAAATAATGAAGCATGTATTCTTGAAGCAAAAAAATGAGAAGCTAGAATTGTAGCTGCAAAAGAACGCGAAAAAAAACTTGCAGCGAAAAAAGCAGAACTTGATAAGGTTGATGTTGAAAAAATAGCTAAGTTAGAAGAACAACAAAAACAAGAAATTATTAAGAATAATGCTTTATATGAGGAAAGAACTAAAAAACAAATTAAAATGTCAAATATTGCTCGTGTTAAAAATGCAATGCGTGCTAGAAAAAGCATTTTATCAAAAGAATCTTGAGAAAAAGAATCTCAAAAATGAGAAAAATTATTGGATCAAGTTTCACGCTAATAAAGAACTAGGATTTTATGCTAGTTTTTTTTTTTTTTTTTAAATAAAGGCCTGAATTAAAAGGGCATAACCCTGTTGGGAGGGGACTGTTAAAAGCCTTTATTTTCTGGTATAATATTAAAAAGTAAGTTCTTTATAATCAAAGGTGAGCTAGATGAAAAGTAATGAAATTAAAATTTTAGATGTAAAACCATTTAAAAAACAAGTTAATATCACTAAAGCAGAAGAAGTAGTGTTGATTCCTGAGCAAATTAATGTTCATAATATGAATCACCACTTTTTTGTCCAAACAAAAACCCCATTAAAGTCGAAAGCTGTTCCAATTAAAGCAAATAAAGAAACGCCAGCGCGCTTTGAAAAGTTTAATAATAAAGAAATTAAAGATAATAACCAAAAATCAGTTATAAATAATAACTTATCTGTAGCTAAAACAATTGGGGATGCTAAAAAAAATGATAAAAATAATATTTATAACCAAGCCCGATTAATTGCTAAAAAAATTGTTGCTGGGGAAAAATCAAGTTTGAATTCTTCTAATAACAATTTAAAAAAAGTAAATCAAGATCTATTAAGACCTATTTCAAACCCAGAAGCAAAAAATGCTGGACATATTAAAAAAACGAAAATTCAACCTGTTATTGCCGAAAAAGATTATTTAGCACCAGTTCCTAATTTAGTTGATCAGTTTACAAAAGTGGAGGAAAAAATCGTTTCATCCCCAAATATTTTTAAAAAATCAACAGGTTCTTCAATAATAACACCGAAAACCCATCATAATTTAGCAAAGCTTTTTCCATATTTTCGCAATAATGATAGTTTAAAAAGTCAAAATACTAACGATATCATGGAAAAATATCAGTATAATAATGATAAATTTGAAATTGATATTAACAAACGACCAAATTTAAAAGTTGTGACCCCTGAACAATCTTTTGCAAAAGCAATTGGAGAGTTACCAAACCAAGAAAATCTAGCAAATAATAAATATCGGGAATTAACCTCTGATGGGGAAAGTGATGTCAATCAAATTAATAATTTTTATGCTAGTTTATTTAGTCTATCTGAAGACGAAATAGGGGTTAAAAAACAGCAAAAACAAAATAAAAAAGATAATAAAGTTAATATTAATGATAAAAATAACCAACAATTACATAATACCAATCCTTCGTTTGGTTATAATTATATGGTGAAGGTTCGTAATAATGGAACACAAAAAATTAAAAGAGTTTCAAAACATAAAATTATTAAATGAAAAAATCCGCTATTTTTTATTGGCCGTATTTTCACTTTAGTAGGGTTTTGTGGGATTTTAAGTTTAATTTTACTTGCTAATATTATCCCAACGAGGGGCTTTAATTTTTTCCCCGTAATGGAAGATTTATTAGGTCCAATAAAACTAGGTTTTAACCCAAATTCATATTTTAATTCAGCCAAGGTTTTTAATCTTATTGTCATTGCTCTATCTTTACTATTCGTTATTTTACCAATTTTATTTGTTCAAGACCACCGAATCTGATTAGGATATGTCTTAATCATTAATGGTGTATTTGTCGTTTATTTATTATTTATTCTGATTTATCAATATGTATTATTAATTTCAGCAATTAAGATTGAATTTTTATTTAGTGAAATTGCGCTAGTCGGTTGTTTAATCATTAGTCAAATCTGTTTTAGTTTTGGGATAAAAACTTATTTTTCTAAAAAGAGCATGTAAGAAAAGATTGCATTTCTTTACAAAAGATGTTTAAATTACCTTAAACAAAAAAGGGGATTAATATGAAAAAAGTTATTGTGGGCTTATCAGGGGGAGTCGATTCTTCTGTTGCTTTGTATTTATTACAACAAGCAGGTTACCAAGTTGAAGCCTTATTTATGCGCAATTGAGATAGTAATTTAAATAATGATATTTTAGGTAATCAACAAATTAATGATATTATTTGCCCCCAAGAAGTTGATTATCAAGATGCGAAAGCAGTTAGTCAAAAACTAGGGATTCCAATTCATCGTGTTGATTTTATTAAAGAATATTGGGATTATGTTTTTACTCATTTTATTGCTGAGTATAAAAAAGGACGAACACCAAATCCAGATATTTTATGTAATAAATATATTAAGTTTGATTTCTTCTTAAAAACAGCTTTAGAACAATATCATGGTGATTATATTGCAATGGGGCATTATGCTCGTGTTACCTATAATGAAACTTTACAAGAATACCAATTATTAAGAGGAGTTGATGCTACAAAAGATCAAAGTTATTTTTTATGTCAACTTTCCCAAACTCAGCTCGCAAAAACATTATTTCCCTTAGGAGATTTAACAAAACCAGCAGTTCGTACTATTGCTGAACAATTAGGATTACCAACTGCTACTAAAAAGGATTCAACTGGGATTTGTTTTATTGGTGAACGTGATTTTAAAAAATTCTTAGAAAATTACATTCCAAACCAAGTCGGTGATATTGTTGATATTGAAACAAATAAAATTTTAGGTCATCATTCTGGGGTAATGTATTACACAATTGGTCAACGTCGTGGTCTTAATTTAGGAGGAATGGCGCAAGCTTATTTTGTTGTTGGAAAAAATGTCGCTAAAAACATTTTATATGTGGCAAATAGTTCGGAAGAACAATGACTGTATTCAAACAGTTGTTTAGTTAATGATACAAATTGAATTAATAAACTACAAACAAATAATTTTACTTGTACAGCTAAATTTCGTTATCGTCAAAAAGATATTCCCGTTAGCGTCGAAATTTTATCACCAACAAGTTGTTTAGTGCGCTTTGTTGAAAAAGTAAAAGCTATTACACCTGGTCAATCAGCTGTCTTTTATCAAGGTGAAGTTTGTCTTGGCGGGGGTGTAATTGAAGCTGCTTATTTAGATGACACAAAATTATGATATTTGTAAATAAAAGGGGAAATTATGACAGTAATTAAAGGTTATTTAAAGTTAATTGTATTTGAATCAGCTAATGGTTATCGAATTTGTAAGTTTCAATTAGAACATGATCGTAATCATCATATTTTTATTAAAGGTTTTTTAATGGAAATGCACCAAGATCAACTGTATGAATTAACAGGGGAAGTAAAAAATAATCCTCGTTATGGCCAAAATTTTGAAGTCCAACAAATTAAAAAAATCATGCCCCAAACAAAAGATGATTTAATTCGTTATCTATCAAGTGATTTATTTCCAACAATTGGGGCCAAAACAGCTGAGGTGATTATTAATCATTTTCAAGAAGATGTCATTAATAAGATTAAAAATAATTTAGCAACATTAAATGATATTAAGGGTTTAACGCCAAATCAAGTTAAAATTATTCAAACAACGTTTAGTAAAATGACCCAAGAAGATGAAATTAATCACTTATTTAGTCAAAATAATTTATCATTACAAATTTTGTCACTATTAAAAACAAAATATGATGTTGATCAAATTATGGCAATTTTACAAAAAGACCCTTATTCATTATTGTTAAAAGATAATATTAGTTTTAAAGCCATTGATAAAATCTTTTTAACGTTTAATTCTAACCCAACCGATTATATTCGAATTGGCTATTATGCTTGGTATTATGCCAAAGAATTTTGTAATAGCACCGGAGATACTTATTTAGAATTAGAACAGTTAACAAAAATATTACAAAAGAATTTTGTTACAGTGACAAAAGAAATTATTTTAGCTGGATTAAAATATGTTAAAAATTTAAATTTATTAATTTTTAAAAATGAAAAAATTTATGTCGCTGAAATTTATCATAGTGAACTTAATATTGCCGCTTTATTAAATAGTTTAAATACTAATGCTGCAATTAGTGTTGATGAGGTTAATACTATTTTTCAGCAAGTTGAGGCGCAAAAACAAATTAGTTATAATTTGCAGCAAGTTAAAGCAATTAAAGAAGCAGTTTTAAGTAATTTTTTATTAATTGTTGGGGGTCCTGGAACTGGTAAAACAACTGTTGTTGATGGAATTGTTAGTATTTTAAAAAAAAGTTTTAAAAATAATAAAATTATTTTAGCGGCGCCAACCGGGAAAGCCGCTAAACGCTTGCGTGATAAAACAAAACAAAAAGCAGTAACAATTCATAAATTATTAAAATATGATCCCTTAACAAATCAATTTTTCCATAATGAGAATAATCCACTTGAAATTGATATTTTAATTTTAGATGAAGTAAGTATGGTTGATACATTATTATTATCAGCCATTGCAAAGGCAAGTTTAAATCTTAAGAAACTTATTTTAATTGGGGATGTTAATCAATTACCATCAGTTGCTTGTGGCGATGTTTTACGTGACATTATTGGTACTGACATTTTTAATGTTGTTCCTTTAACAGAAGTCTATCGTCAACAAGAAGGAAATGATATTTTAGAATTAAGTTATGCAATTCAGCAAGATTATTTTGAATATCATTTTGATAATAAACAAGATGTTAAATTTATCAACAGTAGTAATTCAAATGAAATTTTAAACACAGTTGGGGAGTTATATCAAAATTTAGTCAAGCAACATCAAGGGCAATATGATCAAATTCAAATAATTGCCCCAATGTATAATGGGACCCTCGGCATTAATACCCTTAACAATTATCTGCAAAATAAAATTAATCCTGATTATGGTCAAAAACATTGTAAAATTGGTTATCAAGAATTTCGGGTAAATGATAAAGTGATGCAATTAAAAAATCGCCCTGAATTAGAAGTATATAATGGCGATGTTGGAATAATAGTAGATATTAAACAAGATAAAGATTTAAATAATATTTTAATTATTCAGTTTGATGAGCAATTAATTAAATATAGTCCAGAACTGTATTATGATATTACTTTAGCTTATGCTTGTAGTGTTCATAAGCTACAAGGTAGTGAATATGAATACGTTATTTTTGTCATTACAAAAGCTTTTTGAATTATGTTAAATCGTAACCTAGTTTACACCGGAATTACCCGTGCTAAGAACCAATTATTTTTATTAGGCGAACAACAAGCTTTACATTATGCTGTTAATAATGTTCTTAAAAAGCGTAAAACAACGCTCGGTGAAGTTATTAAAGATTTTAAAGGCTAGTTATTAGCAACATAATAAGACTTGTTGTTAAGACAATGATTGCTGTTGCTAAAATAATTTTTCGCGCTTTTTTAATCGTTGCTTCTTCCTCAGTTAGTGTTGGTTGATAACGGCGCCGTGAATCGTTAAAATATTGGGCTGCTTGGCGGTTTTTTTGTCAGCCAAGGATAAATCATAAGACTAATAAAATTACGCCAAAACCAACTAAAACTCATTCAATTTTTTTGATATCTTTTAGGAAAACAAGGCCAATAATAAAGCTAAAACCAATAATAATTGTGCAAAGACTTAATATAATTAAATAGTGTCAATATTGCAGTTTTTTTCATTTTTGATAATTCTGCAATTTTTCATTTTTATTAGTATTAACTTCCTTAATTGTGGCAGCCACTTCTTGGGCATGCGCTTTTTTTTCGGTTGATCTTAATCCTTTTAGTTTATTTTTTGTTTTTGCCATTTTTTCTTATTCCTTTAATTTTTTTATTATTGTAGTTAAATTTTATAATAAAAAGAGCATTTTCTTGTCTTTTTTAATAATTTTTGAATAAATATTTTAATGTTTAGAGAAATTGACTATTATTTGGCTCTATGCTAAGATTTTAACAATAGAAGTTATGAATTTATTATCATAACAAACTAAGCATACTATTTTGGAAATGAGGAAAATTAAATGATTGCTTTTGAAGATTTTTGAATATTTATTGCTAATTATTGAGAAGGAATTGTTGCGATTTTATCTTTTATTACCACAATTTTATTAGGATTAATTTCTTATAATGTTCAAATTAAAAACTATAAAAAAAACTTATCGCGCTTAATTAAGCGCGATAATAATAGTTTTCGTAAACTAATTAAAAAAACAAAGGTTGATAATAATAGCATTTTATTTAAGAGTTATTTACAAGCAAAAATGGGATTTGTTTTAAATGATGAAAATGGTAATGAAGATAGTCAAAATTATTTTATTTCTTTTCGGGAATATCAGTTAATTAAATTTATTTTTAAAGAAATTCACAAACATTTAGTTAATTTTATCTATATTTTAAAATTGGTTGAAGAGTACCATATTGATCCAACTAATCTAGAAATTTCAAAAAAATCAAAACTACCAGAATGTTTGGAACTATATAAAGGTTTGCTTGATGAAAAAAAAATACCTCCCATCACTGAAAAAGACTATTATATTAATAGTGTTTATGATTTTAGTGGGAAATTAATCACTGAAAATCAAATTGCTGAAGAAACATTACAAGAACAATATAATTTCTTTTTAAAAAATGACCGTGAGGATATGGTAATTTCAGTTTTAATAAAAACAGATAAAAAAGAAGAGCAAAAAACGCCGACAACTAATAATAAAGTTTATTTTTCGGTAAATACAGCTGAAAAACGACATTTAATAAAAGCAGCTTTTAGAACGTTAGAACAAAATGATTATTTAAAAAAAGAAGGAAATTAAGTAAGATTAATTTGCTTTTTTATTTATTTCCACTATTATTCAATTAATAAACTTTTTTTAGAAAATAGTTGTTAAAATTGCAATTATTTTTAAACTATGATATATTTAATTAATATTATATTTTAATATTAAACTTTGAATTATAAGTTAATTATGCAAGAAATCAATACAGGAACTAGATATTTTAACAAAGGAGGTCGAAAATTATATGGCTAATTTTCAGGATAGTGACAAGCATGAAAGGAAGGAAACTTCTTTATTAGAAAGTAACACAGAAATAATTAAAGATAAATTTGCAGATATTGTTGTGGATGATTTTCAAAGTGAGAAAAAATTCTCATTATTAGTTAATTTGAAATATCATTTAAATCTTTATTGACTAAATAGTAAAGAGTTTTTTAATAAGTTCCCATTGCTAGGATACTCATTAAAAAGAATTTTCTTTTCGTTGATAACTTTAATTTTGGCAATTTGTGCAATTTTTATTTTATTAAGATTAGTAACTCCAGATGATACTTATGTTTCAGATATTGATCTTGCTAAATTAAAAATTATTCCAGGATCACCTGAATACAATGCTTTATTGACAGAACGAATGAAAATTTTTGGAGTATATGGATCAATCTGAAGTCAATTAGGAACATATTTACGTAATGTTACGCCATTTATTAAAAAAACATTATTAGTTAATACATATTATGATTCTGTTACAGGTCATTTAACAGGGGATAGTTATGAAACTTGATTTTATTTAGGAACTATTTTCTCAGCAGCGGTTGGTCAACCAGGAGAATTAGTATCAACAGCGTTTGCTCGGGCAATCCCATATTCTTTTGCTTTTGGTTCAGTTACGGTTTTATTAGCATACTTTATCGGTGTTCCTTTAGGAATTATTTCAGCTAAACATAAAGAAAAATCAGTTGATAATGGTATTAATAGTGCAGTTATTACATTATTAGCAATTCCACCAGTTATTATTGTGATTGGAATTTATTTAATTTCAATTTATGTTTTTAGAGCTCATGGATTATTTAGTTCTGGGGGCTTTAGCACTAAGTTTTGACCAGTTGTCGCAATTTTCTTAATGATTGCACCGCCAATTGTCTTAACAACTCGTCGTTATGTAATTGATGAAATGACAGCAGATTATACAAAATTTGCTTTATCAAAAGGAATGTCAGATAGTTATGTTTTCTACATTCATATTTTCCGTAATGCCGGGATTAGAATTTTCCGTGTTTTCCCAACAGCATTTGTTACAACTATTTTTGGAGCAAGTATCTTTGCCGAACAGAACTGGGGAATTCCGGGAATGAGTCGCTTTATTGTCGCTGGGGTTGCGGCGAAAGATTCCTTTGTTGTAATGGGTTATATTTTATTAACCGCGACAGCTGGAATTGCAACTAGTTTATTAGCTGATATTATGATGGCTGTTTTAGACCCACGGATTAAATTAACGAAATAAGAAAGGGAAAGAAAAAATGAAAAATTTTGTTGGTAATGATTGATTTGAATTTAATGACTATGATATCAATAATTTAGATGAAAGTTTATTTGAAATTGTTGGTCCCCAAGAAGAAGCGGTGGAAAAACTATCAACTAAATCATATAGCTATTGAAAAGTTGTCGGAAGATTATTAATTACAAGTAAAACATTTATTATTTGTGCTTTTTTCTTAGCATTAATAATTTTATTAACAACAATTGTCCCAATTGGTAATATTGCCCGTCCATTGCCAGAAGATTTACCATTTCCGAATCAGGAACGACCAATGGCCCCAACATGACAATATATTTTTGGGTTAGGAATGTCAGGGGAAAACTATTGAATTAAAATTTGAATTGGAATGCGAACAACACTATTATTTACTTTAGTAATTGCAACAATACAAATTGTCTTAGGAATTTTAATTGGATCAATTTGAGGATTTTATCGTAAAACAGATATTTGATTTATTGAAATTACAAGATTTTTAAATTTAGTGCCAACGTTAATTTTATGGTTAATAATTATTTTTGCGTTAGGGAAATCCATGATTGTAATTATTTTTGCCGTTTCTATTACCAGTTGGATTGCTTTAGCAGAAGTTATTCGGGTACAAATTATCTTAGTTCGTAATACTGAATATAACATGGCTTCAAAAATGTTAGGAACACGTGGTCACCGTATTATTTCAAAAAACATTTTGCCAAAAATTCTGCCAATAATTATTCAAACAATTTCTTTTGCCGTTCCAATGTCAATTGCAATTGATTCAACATTAAATTACTTTAACTTTGGATTTATTGAAGGACGAGAAAATACAACATTAGGGTTTATTTTAAATGAAGTATTAGCCTCAAGTAAATGACAAGATTTCCCCCACCTATTAATTATTCCAATTGTCTTTATTGCTGGAACATCAATGCTATTTTTCTTATTTGGTAAAGTCTTTGCCGATGTGCTAGACCCCAAAAATCATTATAAATAAAAGGAGTTATAATATATGTCAAACGAAGTAATCATTTCAATTAAAGATTTAGTAATTAATTTTAAAACCAGAGCAAATATTCTAACGGCGATTCGTAATATTTCTTTTGACATTTATGATGGAGAAACATTAGCAATTGTTGGGGAATCAGGTAGTGGAAAGTCAGTTATGACAAAAACTTTTACTAATATGTTAGAAAAAAATGGTTGAATTAATAGTGGAGAGATTATTTATTATCCATCACAAAATAGTTTAGCTGATCAAAATACATATTTTCGTAAGCCAGTTGATTTAGTTGAGTTTAGCAAAATTTCTTTGGAAAATAATTTAATTAAAACTATTTTAAAATATAATCGTCGCTTAATTAAAAGTTTAAATCATCAAATTACTGATTTTAATAAAATGACAATTGCTAATCTTGATGCAAAGATTTTGCAATTAACAACAACAATTAAAGAATTAAAGGCAAAAATAGATTTTAAAGCTTCTCATAAACTTGCCAAAATAATTACTGCCTGCGAAGTGGAGTTAGATAAATTTACTAATTTTAAAATAATTTTAACAGATCAAGAAAAATATGATCAAGCAATCAAACGCTTGCAACAAAAAATTGCTTTAGCAGAAGCAGAAATTAAAAAGGTCTTACGATTAAATTTAAAAGATCGGATCTTTTTAAAGAGTAATTTAAAAATTTTAAAAAACTATCTTGAAAATAATCAGAAGATTAAGGCAAGTCATCAGCAACGAATCTCACGTTATTTTGCGAAAAAACAATTTACAACACCTTTTTTAGAAAAAGTCCAACAATTTAATATTGAGATGTTTAACGGTCAAGAACTTGCGACCCAAAATTTTAATGATTTATTAGAACAATGAGAACCAATTAAGAGTTTTGATTTTATTAATAAAAAAAGACTTGCTAAACAAATTACTAAATTACGGGGACAAACAATTGCCACAATTTTTCAAGATCCAATGACATCCTTAAACCCTTTATTATCTGTAGGATTTCAAATTTCGGAGGTAATTCGTAAACACCGAAAATTAAATCGTGCTCAAGCGAAACAAGAAGCAATTTTATTACTAGAAAAAGTTGGAATTAAAAATGCCAAAAAACGTTATCATGATATTCCTGGAATGTATTCAGGAGGAATGCGCCAGCGAGTTGTTATTGCAATTGCTTTAGCTTGCCAGCCAAAAATTTTAATTTGTGATGAACCAACAACAGCCTTAGATGTTACAATTCAAGCCCAAATTTTGGATTTAATTAAAGAATTGCAAAAAGAATATAAGTTTACGATTATTTTTATTACCCATGATTTAGGAGTTGTTGCCACAATTGCTGATCGTGTCGCGGTAATGTATGCTGGACAAATTATTGAGTATGGGAAAGTTGATGAATTATTTTTTGATTCTCGTCACCCATATACTTGAGCTTTATTATCATCATTACCCCAATTTGGTGCAAAAGGAGAAGAATTATATTCAATTCCTGGGTCACCGCCATCACTTTATACAAAAGTAGTTGGTGATCCATTTGCACCACGGAATAAATATGCGATGAAAATTGATTATTTAATTGAACCCCCAATGTTTGAAGTGACCCCAAGTCATTATGCAAAAACATGACTATTAGATTCTCGAGCCCCAAAAGTGGCCCGCCCAAAACAATTAAAAGATTTAGACAATATTATTCAAAATGATTAAAGGAGGAAAACGATAAATGCAAAAAAATGAAGACATTATGTTGCGAGTACGAGATGTAGTTGTACAATTTCGCCAAAAGCAAAAACGAGTTAATGCCGTTAAAGGTGCCAGCTTTGACATTTATCGGGGAGAAATTTTTAGTATTGTTGGGGAATCAGGAAGTGGTAAAACAACAATTGGGCGAGCAATTGCTGGGATTGAACAAATTAAAGAGGGGGCCGTGTACATGAATAATAAAATTATTCGTGGCAAAGCACCAAATTTATTAAAAAATACCTTATTTATTCAAGAACGTGTTCGTTTAATCACAGCAAATAATACGCTATTATTAAAAAATTTGGAAGGATATATTAATGAGTTAAAAATAAGATACTATCAATACTTTGAAAATGTTCGTTATAATCCAACAACAAAACAATTAACACCATATTTAAATAAGGATTATCAAAGTATTGCCGAAGCAAAAGGAACTTATCAAACAATCTTTGCTCATGATAAAGCAGGAAAACATTTTCGAATTTTACAAGAACAAATTGAAAATAATATTTATCTGTTAACAATTATTTTAAAGAAATACCAAGCTTTAATTCGTTTTGTTGATAAGTTAAATGAATATATTCCAGATTTAGATTTAGCTTTAGAAACGGCATTAACAAATTTATTAAAAGCAAATAGTAAATTGTGCCAAGAGTTAATTTTATCTGCGCAGCAACTTTATACTCTATTAGAAATAATCGTTAAATTGCATAATGATTTATCATCAACATCTAGTGCCGGGGAAATTAAAAAATATTTTGAAGAGGTTTTTGAAACTATTCGTTCAGTCTTAGAACAACGTCATGAATATTTAAAAAAGCATCAAATCTTAAAGCAAAACAATAAACAGTTGTATCTTTTATTGGCTCCACAGAGGGAACGTCAAAAAATTATTAAAAATTATCACAAACGTTATTTTGTCCGAGCAAAAGATTTAAATGTTCTTTTAGACCAACAAGAAAAAAATGGGCTAAACACAGCTACAAAGAAAACAGAACTTTCCCAGTTAAGACAAAAAGTAGGGGTTTTAGCTAATTTAAATATTAACCCAAACTTAATTGATGAATTATTAATAGTTCTTACTAATACTAACAATGGTGATGTTAAAAAAACTTTAAATAATCTAACTGTGAATGAAGTCGGGAAAAAATTAGCTGAATATTTAGCACCATTTGGCAATGATTTATTCCGCCTTACTAGGGTAGTAAAAGAACTGATATATTTTAAGAAGTATCAAGTTTATTGTGATTTAACAATTATTAACTTATACAATCAACTAATGAATAAACCACAATTATCAGTCGAACAATTCAACGAAGTAAAACAATTGTTAGATTTATTAGAATTACCAATCTTTGATGATATTATTACGAAAAGTCCATTATTTAAAACTCCTAGTCAAGCAGAAAACCGTCAAAACAAGAAAAAAATTCAAATGGTTTTTCAAGACCCCTCAGCTTCTTTAAATGACCGAATTTCGGTTGAAGAAATTATTGGTGAAGGACTTGAGGCATTTCCGGAGATATATAAAAATGATGAGGCACGTAACTTATATTTAGAATTCTATAATGCAAATTTAGCTGAAAATGAAGCGACTATGACCTTAAAAGAAGTTAAAGATTTAGATGTTAAACGATTTTTAATTTTAAATATGATTAAAGAAGTAGGGTTGTTACCTGAACACTTATCACGTTATTCTCATGAATTTTCAGGGGGGCAACGCCAACGAATTGGAATTGCGCGAGCATTAATTATGAAACCAGAATTTATTATTGCCGATGAACCAATTTCAGCTTTAGATGTTTCAATTCGTGCCCAAATTTTAAATTTATTAAAAAAATTTCAAAGTCAAATTAATTTAACCTACATTTTCGTCGCTCATGATTTATCAGTTGTTCGCTTTATTGCTGATCGAATTGCCGTAATTTATCATGGTCAACTAGTTGAATTGGCCCCAGCGGAAGAGTTGTTTATTAACCCACTGCATCCTTATACAAGGGCCTTATTATCAGCGATTCCGTTACCAAATCCGAATTTGGAAAAGAATCGCGAACATTACATTTATGATCCTGAAATTGAGCATTATGATTATCATTATGCGTTACCAGAATTTCATGAAGTTACTCCTAATCACTTTGTTTATGGGAATAAACGGGAAATTGTCACAATTAAACAACAATTAAAAGGACAAGATAAAGCAAATAGCAAAGGAGGCGTTAATAATGTTTAAGAAGAAATTAGCGGCTTTAGCCTCAATCACGGCATTAATCACTGTTGCTCCTAGTGTTGTATCATGTGCGATTACAATGGAATATTTAGCTAATCGAACAGTTGACCCAACCGTTTTTCGTTCAATTTTTAAAAAGCCGGTGCAAAGTTGATCAACTGCTAGTACAAATAAGGTTGATGATAATAAAGTTTTAGCCGATTTAGTCGGAACGTTAGTTGCTACTGATAAATATAACCGTAGTTTTGGTGATTTAGCAGTTCAAGCCGATAAAAGTAGTCATTTAGTTGGACAAACAAATGAAGATTTTACTGTATGAACATACAAAATTTCGCCAGAAGCAAAGTGATTTGATTACGAAGGTAATTACTTACGTAATGTGCAAGCGACTGATTTAATTAATACCGCTAAGTTTGTTTTATTTCCGAAAAACCTGTCTGAAACAGGAGGATTATGACGAACTTTTATTGCCGGGGCAAATGAAATTTGAAATTATTTTGGAAGTAGTGAATATAATGGTGAAGATTATATTCATGATAAGATTTGAGAAAAATTAGGTATGACTGTTAATGCCGATAATACGGAAATTACTTTTCATTTAGCAAAATCAGCTTATTATTTTGACACCCTAATGACTTATTTAGCTTTTGCGCCGTTACCAGAAGTTGCTTTATCACAGGGATATAGTTATGGGACAAACTATCACAATATTTGATATTCAGGGGCTTATTTACCAAAAAAATATGATCCAGCCTTAGAAATTGTGCTAGAAAAAAACCCAAGTTACCGTCATCACAAATTGGCATATATTAACAAATTAGTTTATACATATTTACCAACAAAAGATGATTCACGGGAAAGAATTTTATTTGAATCGGGAGATGTGACGGAATTTGTTGTTGCTTCAACGGATATTAGTGGTTGAAATAAATATGTTGGCCCTGACCCAGCTAGCCCAATCTTTTCAGGGGCGTCGAGTATTTTAAACCCTGACCCAACTACTTTTATTATGCAATATAACTATAGTAATGCTAACGTTGTTAATCCAAATTCTGCTTTGAAACAAGAAGCCGTCATTGCTTCAAAAGCTTTACAATCAAAAGCAATTCGTGAATATTTATCAACACAATTAAACCGTAGTAAATTTGTCAAATTTTATTCTGAATCATATGATACAACTGAAACATCATCGTTTTTACGAAATGTTTATACAGCTCGTAATTTCATTAATAACGAGGGGAAAGATTATGCCCAATATGTTGAAGAGGAATATGCAAATCGCTTGTTAGGTGGGGATGTTGATGCTGCGCGCTTAGAAATGCGTGATGGTAGTGATGCCTTATTTCAAAATCCCTTGTTAGTACCTGATATTAATCAATTAGATGCTGAAATTGGTAATTGGTTAACAGCTAATAATTTACCAAATACCGTGACTTTAAAATTATTAATGAACGGAGTAACTAGTTTAACAATTAATAAGTTTATTGAAAATATGATTGACACTTTTAATGTTCATAGCTCCCATATTAAGATTCAAGCTGATGTTAGCGTTGATGATAATGATTATAATACTCGTCAACGAAAAGGGGACTGAGACTTAGCAATTTTAGGATGATCACCAGATTTTGCTGACCCAAGTACTTATTTACAAACAATGATTATTGAAGGTGATTTGCAAGCCACTTCTGGCACAGCGCGAATTTTTGATGGGCTTAAAATGAATAATCATTATGCACCCAAGTATCAAGATGCTGAAAAGCAGTTATCAAATCAATATTGAAAAAATTTACAAACAACTGCCACCGAAGATTTTTATAATTCATTTAAAGATTATAATAATTTAGTTGCTAAAAGTGATGAAATTACTCGCACAGCCAAAAATCAATTGGATGCTCGTTATGAATCATTTGCAAAAGCAGAATTCAATTCAATTTATCAAGATTATCTCTTTTTACCATTGTATGTTCCAAATGGATCATATCAAGTAAAAATTTCATATTCAATGCCACGAACAGCAATTACAGTTGGTTATGGAAGTTCGAAATATAAACACTGAGGGTTACAAATGAATCGCTTTTTACTAAATGCAAATGAGCGAAAATTTACCGAAATGCGTTACCAAGAACAGTTAGAAATTATTCAAAAAGACTATGGGGCTTTTAGGGAGGACTATTAATGATGAGAAAGCTATTATTAACTTTTAATACAATTAGTATTTTTTCAACTAGTAGTCTTGTTGTTAGTTGCCAAAAAGCAGAAGCTCATGACCAAACAAAAATAACTCTTTCTGCTATTAAAACAGAATTAGCATTAGTACCGATTATTAATCCTAAACAAACAGTAACAGAGTTTATGTTTGAAGACGCAATTTATCGCGCTTTAGAAACAGATGATTTTCGGGGAACTCCTAATGATAATGAATTAGTTTTTACTTATTATAGCAATGGGGTTATTACTGACTGAAAGGATTTATCTTTAACAGAAAGAATTGCTAAAACTGACCGAGTGGAGTTAGAAATTACAGCTGGTCGCGAAGCCAAACATTTTTTGGATAAAACACCCAGAATTTTTACAACTTTGTACAAAGAAGAAGTAGCTAGTTTAGAAGATATAAAACTGATCTATGATCTTAATGACTTGAAAGCATTACCAGAAAAGGAGTTACAACATTATTTTGAATTAAAAAATAAAACAATTTTTTTTAATAATCGCCATGTTATTTTTACAAAAACACCAACAGCAGTTACTATTAGTGCTGTCGATACATCAGATCGTTATAAAGGAACTTTAACAATTAAATTGTAAGGGAAATGTTATAAGACTAAAGCCAGTTTTTGTGGTCTTTAGTTTTTTTCTTGTTAAATTAACCTTTAATTGTTATTGCAGTTTATCAAAAAAAATGCTTTAATCAAAGAGGCTAATCATCAATTACATCCTAGAAAGGAAAAAAAGATATGACAGTTGTAGCATATATTTTATTAGGAATAATTTTATTTGTCTTACTATTATTCTTAGTGTTATATTTAATAAAATCAAAACAAAAAAATTTAAATAATAATGATTCAATGGTTTTGCAAAAAGATATTCAAGCATCAAAAGATTTATTAGAACAGCAAGTTCGCAATTTACAAGAACAATTACAGTATCAAAAACAAGAATTAGCTGCTTTAATTGGTCAATCAATTAATAATGATCAAAAATTTAAAGAAAATTTGGCGTTATTAGCGCAAGAACTTGGTAATTTTAAATTAACTGCTGATAAGCAAGATAGTGATTTAAAAAATGTTTTAAATACACAAGGTCAATCAGTAGCCAAATCATTAACTGATGTTTTAAATAATTTAACAGTTTTAGCAAAATCAACTAATACTTTAGAGGAAGTTGAAAAAAAAGTTCGTAGTTTAAATGATATTTTTTTAAACAATAGTAAAAAGCGAGGAAACTTGGGAGAGTATTCTTTAGAAAAAATTTTAGCTGATATGTATGGGGAAAATCAAAATATTTGGCAGCGGCAATATAAATTACCAAATGGAGGGCTAGTTGATGCGGTTTTAAAAACGCAAGGTGAAAAGGAAGATATTGCGATTGATGCTAAGTTTTCATTCACAAATTACAATAAATATTTAGAAGAAACCGAAAAAACAAATCAGGACCGTTATTTAATCGCTTTTAAAAATGATTTAAAAGTCCGCGTTAATGAAGTAGCAAAATATATTAATCCGGAAAATAGTATTTCAAGTGCAATTATGTTTATTCCTTCCGAAAATGTTTTTTCTTTTGTTTATGCGCAATTTCCTGATGAATTAATTTCCTATGCCTTTAAACAAAAAGTATGAATTACATCACCAACCACTTTATCAGCCATTTTATTTATCATTGAAAAACACTCACGTGAAATTGCTTTTAATAAAAGTATTGAAGTGATTCGTAAAAATTTAATTAATATTAAAGGGGAATTTGATCGTTGAGAAGGGCGTTGAAAAGGTTTTCTAAAAAATTATAAAGATTTAAATGGTTCAATTGATGAGTTAGAAATTACGCATAAAAAAATTAATAAAGAATATGAAAAGATTTTTGATAATAATTTAGAATAAGTATATAACTATTGAGATATAATTAGTTTAGTTTATAATTAAAGTGATATTAAATTTTAGAAAGAGGAATATTATGATTAGTGTAAATGATTTTCGCCCCGGAATAACTTTTGAATATGAAGGTAATATTTATGTTGTTCTGGAAGCCCAGCATTCAAAATCTGGTCGTGGTCAAGCCCATGTTAAAGCAAAAGTAAAAAATTTACGAACAGGTTCAACAACAATGATTACTTTTACTGGTGGAGATAAAGTAAGTAAAGCAATGATTGATAAAGTTGAAATGCAATTTTTATATGATGATGGATCAAATGCAATTTTTATGGATACTGCAACATATGAACAATTAGAAATTCCTTCAGAACGATTAATTTGAGAAAAAAACTTTTTAAAAGAAGGGGTAATGGTATCAGTTAGTAAGTTTGAAGGTGAAGTAATTGGGATTGTTTTACCAGATAAAATTGATTTACAAATTGTTGAAGCCGAAGCGGCAATTAAAGGGGATACAACATCAGGAGCAATGAAAAAAGCTGTCTTAGAAACAGGTTGAGAACTTTTAGTTCCTTTGTTTATTAAAGAAAATGAAATAATTACTGTATCAACTGCTGATGGAAAATACTCAGGACGAGCATAAGTAAGGAGAAAAATACTATGGAAAGTAATAATTTATTGATTGAAAAAAATTATCGGGGAGAATTATTAGTTAGTTTATTAGCCGTAAAAAAATTAGTTTCGTATGCTTTACGTGATATAGCAAACCGTTTTTTTATTGATGAAATTAAATCTTGTTTATTTGATGATAATTTTTTATTACATATCTTTATTAGTGGGCGTGTAATTAGCGAAGAAAATCTTACTGCCTTAACACAAGAAATTAATGAAGTAGTTATTAATGAGATTAATTATGCTTTAAAATTAAAACCAAAAAATATTAGTATTACTTTTCATCACTAACTAAAACTTTATTTTAATTAGAAATTATTTACTTAACAACATAAAAACAGTTTTTCGGATTATTAATCCGAAAAACTGTTTTTGTTTTTGTAATGATAACAAGATTAATTTTATTATTTTTATTAAATTAATTGATTTTTAATAACTTTGGGGATATAATAAAAAACATATTATTTTATGATATTTTTTTATTTAAAAATAACTTGGTAAAGGGATATAATATTTTAATTTATTATTGGGTTTAAATAGAGAGGAAGCGATATTATTTTATGCGAGAAAAAAAGCAAACAAAAAAATTTAGTTTAGCTGATTTTGTCTGACTAGGTTTCAACTATACCGTTTCAGTTGGGTTTATTGGTAATTTTGCTGTTTTGTCAAATGTTACATCAGACTCTGATCCAATTGGAATGCATGTTGTGTGAGTTTTCGCTGTGGAAGGATTAGTGGCGGGAATTTGTGCTTGAGCTTTTGCTAAAATGGCAAAAATTCATCAATCTAATAATAATGGTGCTGCTTACATTTATGTTCGAACATCATTTGGGAAATTTTGAGGAATTTTTGTTGCTTTTATGCAATATGTTTCATTACCATTTTTAATTACAATCCAAGTTATGATGCTAATTCGCGGTGCATTTGGCGTTGATTTTGTTGCCCAAGAGGTTAGCAAAGGGCATTATGTATTACCCTGGTATGCTGCCAACTGAGGTGCATTTGGTGATTTATGATTAGATTTAATTGGAATTCTAATTTACATGTCAGCTTCGGCAATTATTTTTGGCGGAATGAAATTATATCGAAAATTGGCAAATGGGACAGGGATTGTTAAATGAGCAACAGCTGGTTTTTTAATTATTGCGGGTTTAGCATTAGCTTTTCAAAAAGGTCCAGAGAATTTATCTTATTGAGGT
Organism: Spiroplasma chrysopicola DF-1; assembly: GCF_000400935.1. Taxonomy (NCBI): domain Bacteria; kingdom Bacillati; phylum Mycoplasmatota; class Mollicutes; order Entomoplasmatales; family Spiroplasmataceae; genus Spiroplasma; species Spiroplasma chrysopicola. The sequence goes on from NC_021280.1 coordinate 459,680, forward strand.
GAGAATAGCCATTTTTCCTTGCCGGGTTTTGTAAAAGCGTTTAATTCATGTTTCTTCTTTTTTGCTGGGTTTGAAACTTTTTCAACTGCGGGGAAAAATATTATTAATCCTGAAAAAAATATTGGGCGTGGAATTACTCTAATTATGTTTATTAGCACAATTTTTTATATTGTTATTTCAATTATTTTCTTTGCTGCTTTTAACAGTTTTGTCCAAAATATGAATATGGGGACATGAAATAGTTTTAATAATAAAGTAATTTTATATGGAGGGCCAATTATAATGATTATTTCCTCCTTTGCCCTCAAAGTAAATGTCGCAATGCAAAATGCCCTATATGGTGGAACGTCAATCCAACCTATGGCAACAGAAGGTTATTTACCTGATCGATTTCGTAAACTGAATAAAGATGGTTTACCAGTTCGAGCATCAATTTTAAATTTATGCATCACTGTATTAATGATTTTTGTTTGATTAGCAATCCCGGATTTAATTAAGGGAATTTCATTATCATTAAAACATGGGATGTTTCCAACAATTAATGATATTCTTGCGTATAAACAACCATTTAATATTTCCTCATTAACAGAAGCTGCTTCTGCGATAGTAATTTTTATTTATGCAATGGTAATTGCCGTGACTTTAAAATTAGGATTTCAGAAAAAAATTAAAATCAAAATTTGAGAATGAATTGTTTTTCCGGTTGTGTTATTAGTTTTAGGATTTGTTTTTGGATGACATTATTATAGTTTAGTTAATGGTGTTATTACAAGTTCCCAAGATGATTTTCAAAGTAAATTAACGGGGGCAATTATTGAATTAGTCTTTATTATCAGTTCAGTTTCATTTGCAACAATTTGATACTTTACGTATTATCGTCGAAAATATCTACAAAGAATGCAAACAAATCCAGCTTTACAAGCAAAATTAGATAGTGAGTTTGTGATTAGTGATGATTTAAAATATGTCACAAAAGATCTACGTAATGAAGTTATTGAATATTTAAAACGAAATAAAGCATTATCAAATGGACAAGAACCACCAAATGAGAATTATCAAACGGCCAAGGCATTACTTGATAACATTAATGGCATCTATGAAAATTTAGAAAAAAAAGAGCAAGAAAATGGAGAAAATGATGACTAGAGAAACAGGTTTTAATTAACCTGTTTTTATTTTTTCTCTTTGGGATTAAAATTAGTAAAAAATTATTCAAAATTTCCAAATTAGAATAATTTTTTTCTTAAGTTTCTTATTGAATTCTTGATTTTTTTCTATTTTTGGTATATTATGGAGTTAATGTTAAATAAAAGTATTTAACATTAGTAAGGAAGGAACAATTATTATGAAGCGTTTATTAGCAATTTTAGGTGCGGTCGGTTTAACAGCAACTGGTTCAACAGCAGTAGTTGCATGTAGTAAATCGAGTGACACAACGAAAGCAAACGATTTATCAAAAATAAAAAGTTTTGAAGCGCCAACAGCCTTTAAAGCAAATGACTATACAACTGTAAAAGAAGCGGATGTTAAAAAAGCTTTAAAAAATAGTGTTTTAATCGAAGTTCAAAAACTTGTAAGCACTGCAACTGAAAGTGATTATACTTTTGGTGTTTATAATGATGGAAGTGGTGGAGAATATGCTCCTGTTGATGTTTCAGAAAACAGTAAAAATGTTTATGTAAAAGTTAAAGCCGCAACTACTACAAAAACAGACCCTGTTCTTATCGGTGAAACAGGGTACATTAAGGTTACTTTACCAGCTGTACCAGACTTTGTTAAGGGAGATCTTTCAAAGGTTACAGTAATTGCACCAGCACCAGTTGAAGTAGCTGAAGACCCAAGTAAAGTTACAATGGATGAAGTTAAGGATGCTTTAAAAGATACTGTTTTAGCAGCAGTTAATAGTGTTGCTTTAGCAGCTGATGGTACAGATTTTACTTATAAAGTTTCTAGTGATGATCAAGGTGTAGAAACAAATCCAATTGATTTAACTACTGAATCACAACCTGTTTTTGTTAAAATTACAGCAAAAACTGATAATGCACTTCTTGAGAAAGCAACAAATTTCATTAAGGTTACTTTACCAAGATTTAAATATGATTTAGGATTAAAAGAAATTGAGATTGAACCAGTAGAAGTTGTAAGAAGTGATAGTGTAGAGGCAGTTCCAAAAACACATGTTATGAATAGTTTAAAAGATAATGTTTTAACTGCAGTTAAAACTGTTGTATCTACTGCAACCACAACAGATTATAAATTTGATATTTTTGCTGATGCCTTAGAAACACCTTATAAAGAGGTTGATATAACAACAAATGACCCTGTTGATCGAACAGTTTATGTTGAAATAACAGCAACAAAATAGTAGTGAAATTCTTAGAGGGACATCAGACCCTATTGAAGTAGTGCTTCCAAAAGAACAAAGAAAAGATCTTATGACTCTTGGAGTTATTGCTGCTCCATCAATTTGGCCAAATGATCCAAAACACGTAACAGCGCAAGAAATTAAAAATGCATTAAAAAATAATGTTCAAACAGCAATTGAACAAATTCAACCCAAAGCAAAATTGAATGTTGACTATGATTTTACTGTTTCTCGTGATGATCATGGAGCAATAATAGATACACTTGATTTTACATCATCTATCGCTGCTAATCGAACAGTTTATGTTATAGTTAGATCACTTGATGATAGTGGTTATCTTAAAAATGTATCAAATGCTAAGGATGTAGTTTTTACACAAGATACAAGATCAGATATTAGTACAGTTGATACTATTGCTGCTCCATTAACTGTTCCTGCAGAAGATGGTAACGCAGTAACAGAAGCAGAAGTTCGTGCAGCATTAAACCCCAAAGTTGTTGATGCAGTTAACGCTCTTGATCCAACACCTAATGTAAGCATAAATGATTTAACTTATGCTATCTACACAGATGAGCAAGCAGAAACAATTTTACCAGATACTATTGATTTAGTTGGTGATGCTTATCCAGTTTGAATAATAATTACAGCTGAGTCAAATAACCAAAAAATTTGAGGAAAAACACAAACTCCTATTAATGTAATACTTCCAAAAATTGTTTAGCATTAAAAAATTTTAATTTAATAACAAGTTCACAGTTTTAAATAACTGGGATTTTAAGTAAAAAATGCTTTCGCTTCATATTGAAATGAAAGCATTTTTAAATTTAAAACCTTTTTTTATTTATTTCACATATGTAAATTGGATAATTATTTCGTATATCTTTTACTTCTAAAATGTTGTGTAATTAAAATTTACTGTTATTATTATGTTTATAAAATATTTTTATATTATATATTTTTATTATTTACCATGATATGCTAAAATAATTTATGGAAGATATCAAGGGGGAAAAGATGTTAGATCAGAAAGAAGTTCAAATTTTAGCAATTGCTGGGGGAACAGCAAGTGGTAAAACAACAGTTGCCAAAAAAATTGCCCATATTTTAAAAAATCAAAGAATTGTTTATTTAGCAATGGATAGTTATTATAAGTCATTAGATAATCTGAGTTTAGTCGAACGGAAAAAAATTAATTTTGATCATCCCAATGCTATAGATTTAGATTTATTAATTTCACATTTAACTAGTTTAAAACAAGGAATGGATGTTTTACGACCAATTTATGATTTTACGCAAAATAATCGCTTAAAAGAAACCGAACTTGTTAAAGCAGGAGATGTGATTATTTTAGATGGGATTTTGGCCTTAGCAATTGAAGAAATTCGCAAATTATCTAATATTAAAATATTTATTAAAACAGAAGATGATATTCGTTTTATTCGGCGTTTAACTCGTGATATTGAGGAACGGGGACGAACTGTCCAGGATATTATTCATCAGTATTTAGCAACTGTTAAACCAATGTATGAATATTTTGTTGAACCAAGTATTAAATATGCTGATATTATTGTTCCTTATTATGAAGGAAATGAAATCGCCATTGATATGATTGCCACAAAAGTCAAAAGTTTGTTAAAAAGATAATGTTTATTGGTACAAAAGATAGTATTTTTTTAAAGAATAATGTTATAATAATCAAGTGTTAAATAAGCAATAAAGTAATTAGAGGAGTGATTTTATGATGCCAAATGAAGAAATTTTATTAACAAAAGAGGGAATCAAAGATTTACAAGCAGAATTAGATAATTTAATTAATACTGTTCGTCCACAAGTAATTGAAGAATTAAAGGAAGCTCGTGCCCAAGGGGACTTGTCAGAAAATGCTGACTATGATGCTGCACGAAATCGTCAAGCTGAAGTTGAAGGACGAATTAAGCAAATCGAAGGTTTATTAACAAAAGCTAAAGAAATTAAAGAAGTTAAATCAAAAGCCGGAGTTATTAAATTAGGAAGTAAAGTTACTTTTACAAATTTATTATTAAAAAAAGATTTTGAAATTAAAATTGTTGGAGCTGTTGAAGCAAATCCATTTGAAAATACAATTTCAAATGAATCTCCAATTGCTAAAGCAATTATAGGCAAAAAAGTTGGAGAAACTGTTGAAATTAAAGGAATTCAAACACCTTATAAAGTAACTATTGTTTCAGTAGCATAAAATAATATTTCTTAATTTAGATCAAGAAAAGAGTTAATGTAATGAATACCTAAAATAAAATAGACACATAAAAAGTTACTTATGTGTCATAATTTTATTGAAAGGTATTCTTTTATTATGGGAACAAAATGATTTACAAAAAACGAAAAACTTAATATTTTAAAATATTACAAAGAAAATGGTTGAGCAAAAACAATTAAAAAATTTGAAATTTCAACACCAACTTTATCTCGTTGAAAAAAGGCAGTTAAAATTAGTGGAGAAAAAGCGTTAGAACCAGGAAATGGTCTACAATCTAAAGGAATTCGTCGACCAGGGCGTCCAAAAAATCTTAATTTTGAATTAATGACAAAAAAAGAATTAATTGAGTATATTGAAATGATTCAAGATGTAAAAAAGTCCTTGCCCAAATCGAAAAAGAAGAAATTTCAAACGATTTGGTCCTTAAAGAAAAAATACAAGATTAAATATTTATGCAAAATTTTAAATGTTTCTAGAGCTGGTTATTATAAATGATTTAATGCTGGAATGAAACTTTTTAATAAATGGAATAATACAATTGCAAAAATAGTTAAAACGTTATTTCTAACTTTTAAGAAAATTTATGGATATAATATGTTAACACTAATTATTAATAAACTATATAATTGAAATTTAAAACCTCATATTGTCTATAGATATATGAAAAATATGAATTTAAAATCAATTATTAGAATAAAAAAATTTAATTATAAATTATCTTCTGGTAACAAAAGACATGAAAATATCATGAATCAAGATTTTTCAACCACAGATATTAATCAAAAAATAGGAACAGACATAACATATTTATTAACAAGCGACAAAACCTATTTTTTATCAATAGTAAAAGACTTTCATACTAATGAAATTTTGGACTACCAAATCAGTAATAATTTAGAAAAAGAATTTGTCTTTAAAAACATAATTAATTCTTGAGTAAAAGCTGGAAAGCCATCAACTTGAGTTCTACAATCAGATCAAGGTTTTCATTATACAAATTCTGATTATGAAAAATTATGCAATTATCTTGGAATTACGATTTCAATGTCCAGACGTGGAAACTCTTATGATAATGCCCATACAGAATCATGATTTGGTACTATGAAAACTGAATTTTTATATCATATAAAAAGAAAAAAACGAACAGCCAAATGAATTATTGAAAATCTACCTAAATATATCTATTTTTACAATAATTTTAGACCACAAGCCAAATTAAAAGGAATGAGTCCTGTTCAATACAGAAAATCATCCCTTCAAGTAACTTTTTAATTGTCTATTTTTCTTGACATATTCATAAAATTAACTCTTTTCTTTTATTTTAAAAGGAAATATTCCTTTTTTTTAAAATATAATAATAGGAGGAATTAAGATGGTAAAATTATCAATTACCGAAATGAAAACACTAAAAGCTGGAATGTTATCGGGGGCTGTTCTTGCTGGAATTGCTGCAATTATTACAGCTTGTACTAGTAGCTTAACAAATTTGGTGTCTTCAGGAGTTTCGGCATATGTAGGAATTAAACAGATGAATAGTATTGAAGGAAGCTATAAAACCCCAAATGGTGCAAATTTAACATGGTCGGATAAAAATAATCACTTAAATGATAGCCATTTAAATATTTTATTTGTATAAAATAAATTATGATTATATTTTATAAAATGAAAAAAAATTATATTATTTTTAATAATATAATTTTTTTTTACTAATTCTTATTTTTGGTTTTAAAAAGGTTAGAAAAGAAGGTTTTTTAATCATTAAAAACAGTATTTTTTTTCTTTTTTAAATTATTTTAAAAATAAAATTATATTTTATTTTAAATTATAAAAAAAAAATTATTTTTATTTTAAATAAAAATAAAGTAATATTATATAATTTAATAATTTTTGATTGAAAAAAAGTATAAATGAGATATAATTATCTTAGTTGTATTTTCTATTTACAAAAATGATAAATAGAATTTGCACGGACATAATATATGATATTAGATATATTAAAGGAAAATAGAGGTGTAAAGAATGATAGGAGTTATTTCAACTGCTTACTTCACAATGAAAGATAAACACAATATTAAAACAGTAAAAAAATACTGATGAAAAAACTGTGTTATCCAACATGTTAAATACCATGGGAAAACTTTCATTATAGCAACTATCGGATATGGTAAATCTAATGCTGCAATGGCAGTAACTTATTTATTAGAAAAATATCCAGGATTGCAAACAATTTTAAACGTTGACTTAGCATTGTCAACAAATGATAAACATGATACTGCTGATACAACAATATCAACAAAATTCATTTATCGTGATGCTGATTTAACAGTGTTCAAAGATATTAAATATGGACAAATTGTTAATGAACCAGAATCATTCCAATTTGATGGAGAGTTTGCTAAAGTTGTTAAAGACTTTAAATTAGGATTAACTGAAGGAGTTACAGGAACTGCTGATATGTTAATTTATAATTCAAAACAATTCAAAGAAATGGTTGATAAATACGGTCATACAATTGACGTAATTGATACTGAAGCTGGAGCGCTTGCTCAAGTTGCTAAAAAATCAAGTGTTAACTATTTAGCATTAAAAATTATTTACAATAACGCATTATCACCATGAGATAATGATCCAATTCATAAATTTAAAATGTATGAAACAGTTAATACATTAAAATACTTATTAAGAAGATTATTCAACTTATTAAGTTCAAAATATGTTATTGATTTATCACAATCATCAAATGATGATTTAGATACAATTAACGAATTGTTTGAAATTAAACATGATGAATGAATTAAATTATTCAAATCAAATACACATAAAATTTTATCTGGATTTGGTCCATCATTAATGTTAGTTGATAAACAAGAAAAATCACCAGTAGCTTTAGATGTTATTCAAGTAATGAAATCAAAAATTAAAGATGAAGAAGGTCCAAGTAAAGTAATTTTAGGAGAAGATGAATGAAAAAATGCTCCTAAAAAATGATTACGTAAATTATTATTCTTAGAACAAGTTCGTGTTAACGATGATGAATTATTATGAAATAAATCAGCAAAATATGACTTAAATACTGAAAAACTATACAAAGTTGAAACAGTTGCAAACGAAATTGCTGCTGCAATTGCTGAAAAATGTCAAGATAAATCATCATATACATATAATGGCGCAACAGTTCCAGAAAAATATTTATTAGTATCTTGTGACGCAAGAATTTCATTCTACATTACTCATAATCAATCACATGAGTTTGTGGAAGATAAAGCATTTGGTTCACAATTAGTAGCAAATGAATTTGTAAAATATTTAAATGAAGCATTAAAAGATGTGGATTCACCATACCAACAAATTGTAATTTATATGGGTGTACCAGCATTAGACTATCGTAAAATTCCTGTATTTATTCCATCAGGAAGAGGAGCAAACCGTGGAGTTAAATTTGGACAAATGAATCAAAAATTCCAAAGAGATTACACAGTTGTTGATATTACAAGAAACGATTACGACCCAGTTAAAGTTGGATCATTTAAAGTTACAATTCGTTTAAAAAGTGAATAATTAATTATAAAATAAAAAAACAACAATTTGTTGTTTTTTTATTTTATTTTAGTGTTATACTATACTAAATATTATATTTACAAAAAAAAAAAAAAAACTATAAAAATGGAGATAGTGATGGGAAAAAACGAAAAAAATAAAGATGACTTTGCTAACAATGAAGAGCTCAAAATTAGAGCGGCACGGACAAAGGATTTAATTGCTGAGAAACGAAAAACACGGAATCGAGATCGCATTAGTTTAAATGATTTTAATGTTGGAATTAAACAATATTTTAAATCACGTTTATTTCGCGATTATGCTTTTATTTTATCAGCTGCTTTTTTATCAATGATTAGTTATGACTATTTTATTGCCCCAACAACAAGTAATGGAATTACCCCAACCGGAATTGGGGCCATTGCTCGGGGAATTTCAATTGCAATTTGACCTAACCAGTCAGAATTATCTTTACAAACAACAATGTATTGAGTCTTTTTCTTAACGATGAATGTCCCATTATTTATTTTTGGAGTTTTAAAAGTAGGTTGACGTTTTTCAATTCGAACAATTATTTATGTTTTATTTCAAAACGGATTTCACTTTGCCTTTGCCTTTATTCCAGTAATTAATCCGACAGAATTTAATCTAATTGTTAACTATAATGATATAAATACGTTCCATAATTCCCAGGGAATGTATCAAATTTGGTTGTTTGTTTTTGCCACTGTTGCGGGAGTTTTAAATGGAATTTCTTTTGGAATTGTTTATAAGGGTGGGTCATCAACGGCTGGAATTGATTTTGTGTTAGCTTATTATTCAACAAAATATAAAAAATCAATTGCTAATTATAATCGTGTTGTTAACTACTTTATTATTTTAATAGTTTTAGCAATTCATACTATTTTAATGTCCTCAACCGAAATTACTCGGGTTTACTTTGGCAATGACTGACAAGATAAAATTGATGAAATTGGTAAAATTGTTGGATCTAATAATATTGACCGAGTTAACGGTTTAACAAATTCTGCCTTTGCCATTTATAAAGTTAAATATTTCTTTGGTCCAGCATTATTTGGATCATACTTATTTGTAATAACTCAATCAGTAGTAACTGATATTATTTTCCCAAAATTTAAATACCGCAGTTTAATGGTTATTACTTCTCGTGGTGATGATGTTGTAACAGGATTACAATTTGTAAAATATCCTAATGATATTGTTCGCATTGCTTCAAAAGATCATTATGATGGTAAAACAATTAATAATGAAATTATTATAGTTTCAACTTCGTTATTAGATTATAAATGAGTTAAAGCGGCAATTGTTGTTGCTGACCCAGATGCTAAAATTCTATCGCATAAATTAGATCGTGTGATAGCTGACTATTCTGTTTCTAATTATTAAAAAAGTTAGTTAATAAATTAAAGAATTTATTAACTAATTTTTTTTGCTATTTCAATTCACGCTAAACTTTTAATTAGAATTTGATAATCATGTTCAAATGTATTTAATATATTATGATAAGTTGTTGTTGGATTTAAGCTAATGGGGAAATTAAATAAACTATCATAATTATCATTGCCATTATTGCTATTAATTGTTACTAAATGGAGTGATAAAATATTATTTACCAATTTAATGTTTGGAATTAATTTTGTTGTTTGCATTAAAGCTAAGATATCTGCTTGAAATTGGGCTGTTAATACTTTATTGTGTTGATCATAGTTGAAAAAATTAGCAAAAGTTAAATTCTTTTTTTGATAATGATTTTTATGAGTTATTTCAAAATGATGATTTGTTTTTTGACCCAAGTTAATTGTTAAGAAAAAACAACGATAATAATTTAAATTTTGGGGTTGTAGTTGTAAATTAGGTTGCAAATTATCTAACACAGCTGATGTATTAACACTAACTGTGCCCAAATTAAAAGATAAGTTTTCATATTCACCATCAATAATTAAATCATTAAAAGTTTGATTAACATAGTAATAATTATTATTGGGGTTAATTGTTCATTGATAGTCTATTTTATTAATTTTTATTATTTGATTATTAATAAGGGTTTGGTAAAATGGCAATAATTTTTGATTATTAAAATTTTCTTTGATAATTTTAATAATTTGGTGTTGTTTTTTATGGACCAAAAAAATTAACCCTAAATTTAAAAATAATAAAATTAGAAAAATGATTGTTAAAATTAAAAACATGTTTTGATTAAGATTATTAAATTTGGGGTTAAAGGCAAAAATTGTACAAGTAATTGTCCCCACCAAAAAAACCATTAATCCAAAATATGTTAACAAATTGAATCATTTTCAACTTATGATATGGTGTATTTTATTAAAATGAATATCATCATAAATATTATTGACCATTAGTTTTAAATCTTTTTTTTGTTCAGTATTAATCATTATTTTTTCCTTTCTTAAAACAATTTTTTTCTATTAATTAATTATATATATGATATTATAAAAGAGCAAAGAAATAAAGCACCAGAAAGGAAAAAGATAATGAAAAACTTAATAATTGGTAGTCATGTTAGTATGAATAAACCAGGAAATTATTTGCTAGGCGCCTTAAAGGATACAATTGCTAATGATGCAAATGCCATGATGATTTATACTGGCCCTCCACAAAATACAATTCGAGTTGATACTAGTAATTTTTTTATTGAAGAATTTCACGAACAGTTAAAAAGTAATAATTTAAGTCTTGATAATGTAATTATCCATGCGCCATACATTATTAATTTAGGTAATAGTATAAATCTTAGTACTTTTGATATTGCTGTTGAATTTTTGAAAAAAGAAATTAAACGTGCAGAAGAAATAGGGGTTAAGATAATTGTCCTACATCCTGGTAGCGCAGTTGGTGCGGAACGACAAGTTGGTTTAGATCAAATTGTCAAAGGTTTAAATTTAGTTTTAACAAAAGTACAAACAGTTAAAATTGCCTTAGAAACAATGGCTGGTAAAGGTACTGAATTAGGCATTAATTTTGATGAATTAAAATATATCATTGATAATGTTAATTTTTCAGAAAAATTAGGCGTATGCTGAGATACTTGTCACATGCATGATGCAGGTTATGATTTTGAAAATGATTTAGAAGAAATTTTAGCGGAATTTAATAATAAAATAGGTTTAGATAATTTATTATGTTTGCATATTAATGATAGTAAAAATCCAATTAATAATCATAAAGATCGCCATGAAAACATTGGTTATGGGTTTTTAGGCTTTGAAACGTTAATTAAAATTATTTATCATCCTTTATTAGATGGTAAAATTAAAGTTTTGGAAACACCATATGTTGGGGATAAAGCAAATGCTACCCCACCATATAAAGCTGAAATTGCAATGATAAATGCAAAAAGTTTTACTGATCCGTTTCATAATTTGAATAAAGTAATAGTAAAATAAGGAGGAACAATGTCAGCAAAAAAAATTTTAGACCACCTTTATTTAGGCGATCGTCATAGTATTCCAACAAGTGCTGAAATTGTTATTTCATGTGCGGAAGAAATTTACCAGGAACAACGAATCAAAATGGCTGAAAAAACAGATAGTAATGATCATTTTTGAACTGATAAAAAACATGTTTATTTTAATTTTAAAGATTACCCAACATTTCAAGCAATTGATATTAACAGTATTATTCAGGTTTTAAAAATTATTGATAATAATATTCGCAATAAAGATATTTATGTTCATTGTATTTGAGGGATTAATCGCAGTGCCACAATTGTTTTTATGTATCTTGTTGCTAAAGGATATTTAAATACCGAAGATTTTGATGCAGCCTTAGAAGGGTTTGAACGACTATATCCTTACATTGATCCTAATCCTGGTTGATTTGATTTCTTAATGAGTGAGTTTCCATACACCCATTTAATTTCTAATTAAAAAAACTGATTGTAAAATCAGTTTTTTTATCTTGTTGCTTTACAACATTCACATTTTTTATTAACACAGTCTGTACATGAAATACAGATTAAACATGAACGGCAACCAACTTTTGGTTTACTACATGTTCGACATGATGAACAATCATGATTTTTTGTTGGACAACATACTGCCATTTTACCCACCTCAATATTTTCTAACATATAATTACTTTATGATTATAACATATTTAGGTTGATAGTTAAATTAACGGACGTTATTTTTTAATCATTGTTGATATTCTTCATCAATTAGTTTTTTTAGTTCTGGAACTAATTCATCTTGCTGACAAGTTTTAAATATTTTTCCTTTTTTAAAAATAATGCCACCATTTTTACCCCCGGCAATACCAACATCAGCTTGTTTAGCTTCGCCAGGGCCATTAACAACACATCCTAGAATTGCAATTTTTAATGGAAATTTCATATTTTTTGTATATTCCTCAATTTCTTTAACAACTGTAAATAATTCATATTCTAAACGACCACAAGTTGGACAAGCAATGACATCAACAACGTTTTGATATAAATCTAAGGCATTTAAGAGTCTTTTGCATACTTCAACTTCTGCAATTGGGTCAGTTGAGAGGCTAATCCGAATTGTATCACCGATTCCTTGGAGTAGTAAAGGAGATAGCCCAGCACAAGATTTAATTGTTCCAGTGTGTAAACTACCAGCTTCGGTAATTCCTAAATGAATCGGGTAGTTTCATTCTTGGCTGGCTAAAGAATAAGCTTCAATTGCCATTAATGGTTCGGTTGCTTTTAAGGATAAGACAATATCATAAAAATCTAAATTTTCTAAGATTTCAATATGACGTCGTGCACTTTCAATCATTGCTTTGGTTGTTCAACCATATTTATTAACTAAATCAAGTGGTAAACTACCTGAATTAATCCCAATTCGAATTGGGATTTTTTTCTCTTGGCATTTTAAAACAACTTTTTTAGTATTTTCAATATTTCCAATATTTCCTGGATTAATCCGAATTTTGCTAATACCTGCATCAGCGGCAATTAACGCAAACTCATAATTAAAGTGAATGTCCGCAACAAGCGGGCAAGGAGCACGTTCAACTAGTTCTTTTAAGGCATTAGCATCATCTTTTCCTAAGACAGCAACTCGGACAAGATCACATCCTTCTTGATAAAGGGCATTAATTTGAGCTAATGTTCCTTCAATATCATGGGTTTTTGTATTAGTCATTGATTGAATAACTACTTTATTTTGGCCACCAATTTGAATATTGCCAACCATAACTGGGCGAGTGTTAATGCGATTTGTCATAATTTTCCTTTCTAAACATTTAAAATAGGCGGTAGGGGACTTAAAGATACCGGTAGGGGACTTTTAAAACCTTTATTTTAAAGGTTTTTATTAAAGTCATTATTTTTCTTGTTTTTGTTGTTAATATCTTACATTGTCAATCAAGAATAATCAAGGTTAAAGTAATTTTTGTTAAAATTTTTATTTCTTTTAATTTAAGATCAATAATTATTCATTAATTTCAATGGTATCCGTATAGGAAGCTAAAGAATTTATCAGTATTATAAAATTTGTTCCAAATATTTTCCAAAATTGTTCCAAAATTGTTCCAATTAGAGTAAAAAATTGAAAATTTTAATCATTATTTATTGTATTTTAGTAATTGAAATATATAATAATAAATGTCTAGAGAAGTGTAAGATTTGTACATTTATTTATAATAATATTTGAACAAGTTTAGCCCTAATTAATATGACCTTAATATGACCATACTTTGTATTAAAGTTTTGTCTTATGCTTCTTGGATACCCGATAAAAACAACCTCACCCGGGTTGTTTTTGTTTTTATGAAGAAAATAAGTTATAATAAATACCTAGAGGTGATAAAAGCATGGCCAAACAAATTTTTAAGAAAAAGAAAAATCGAAATTTATTATTAAATTATTTTAAGCCATCAATTTATGTCCAAAACGTGAATAAAATTAACCTTGAATCACTAAAAAAACATGGTATTAAGGTTTTTATTTGTGATTTAGATAATACTTTAACCCCATTTTACCGCCGAATTCCAAATACTGATAATTTAAACTTAATTCAACGGGTACAAAAATTAGGAATGCATTTTGTCTTACTATCAAATAATGCTAAAAAACGGGTTGAAAGTTTTGCTAATAAAGCTGGGATTGAACATTATTATTGAAATGCCAAGAAACCGTTATTAAAGTATTTTCGTGTGATTAGTAAAAAGTTTAACGTCCAATCAAATGAAATTATTATGGTTGGTGATCAATTAATTACTGACGTTTTTTTTGCTAATCGTGCCCACATTGAAAGTATTTTAGTTGTACCAGTTGCCGGAGTTGATGAGTCAAATCGGTTAGTGCGTTTATTAGATCGTTTAGTTTATAAACGTTTGGCCCAACGTAATATTTTACATAAAGGATTTTTTGATGAAGGAGAATATGGAATTGATTATGACATCTTATAAAACTTGCCATGGTTGTGGAATTACAATGCAAAGTGAGTATTCTGATCAAATTGGTTATGTTAAAGACTTAGAACAAAATTATTGTTATCGTTGTTTTCGTTTAACAAATTATAATGAATTAATTGATTATGATGTTGCTGAAATTGATTTTTTAAAACAAATTGTTACAACCTATGATAAAAATAATACATATTGTTATTTGTTAGATATTTATGATTTATACGGTTCACGCAATCTTGAATTAGAAAAATTAATTGTTAATAATAATGTTATTATTATCATTAATAAAATTGATTTAGTAATAAAATTAACAAACCCTAAAAAAATCATTAACTATGTTAAATCAATTTTTGTTGATAGTCCGTTATATAATAAAATTACAAAAATTTTATTAGTTAGTGCAATTAAAAATTATCAGCTTGATAAACTATATCATTTAATTAGCAATCAACAAGGTCCTGTTTATTTTGTTGGGACATCTAATACTGGTAAAAGTACTTTATTAAATAGTTTGATTAAATTAACAAACCAACAACAAAAAATTACTGTTGCCAATAGTTTTGCGACAACACTTGCAACAATTGAAGTTAATTTAGGAACTAAAAATAAAATTTATGATACCCCGGGGGTTAAGAATGAACATAATATCATTCATTATTTAGCCAAAAAAAATCAAAAAGAATTAATAGTTAATCAGTTAATTCGCCCTGTTACTTTTCAGCTTAATAATGAACAAACAATCTTTTATCAAGGATTAGCTAGTTTTACATATTTGGCTGGGTCGAAAAGTAATTTTCATTTTTATAAAAATAATAAGATTGAGTTGCATCGAACAAAATTAAGTAATAAAAATAATTATTTTATTAACCATGCCCAATATGATAATTTAAATTTAGCAGATTATCAAAACTGAAAAGCAACACGATTTAAAATTAAGTCTTCAAAATTATATTCATTATTTATTTCTGGTTTAGGATGAATTACTTTTGAAGGCTTCGTTGGCCAAGAAATTATGATTGAGACAAATGAAAATGTGGCAGTTTGATTAAAAATAGGATTTATTTAATAACTTTTAAACAATCTAATTTATCAAACTTTTTCATTTTTTTTTTTTTTTTTAAAAATAACTTTAACAAAATAAAAATATTTTATCTCTTTTTATTTATAATAATTATATCTCACAAAGGCAACATAAGTTTGTTTGAGACAATTTATGGAAAAAAGGAGAGTAGTAACATGAAAAAATTATTAACAATTTTGAGTGTATTAACAATTACTACAACAGGGGCAAGTTCTGTTGTAGCATGTAGTGGTAAAGGACATGTGACTGATAATAAGAAAGAAGTTAGTCAAAAAATAAAAGAAGTTTTACAAGAATATACTAAAGATAAACCCTTTAAATTAAGCCGAGAAGAAGGCAACAACAAAAATCGTTTAATAAAAGATTTAAAAATGATCTTAAATTTAGGGAGCAATAGTAATATTGAAGTTTTGGACCAAGATTATCATGAATCTAATCTTAAAAAAATTAATGATCAAAATGAAAAAGTTAAGGTTGAACCTGGTGTCGCAATGATTGTTATTAAAATTAATAATAAAGAAGTTTATAAAGATAAAATATTTTGAACTACTTTGCAGAATGGAATTGTTCAAGAGAGTCTAGAACAGTTTAAGACAATGCAAGGTGAATTAGGAGGTATGGTAGTAAAACAAACAGGGAAAGTTACGAAAAAAATTAGTGATATTAATGCAAACGATATTGTAAATTCCTTTAAAGCAAGGTTTAATAAAACTTTAAATTTCAAAGTTAATAAAATTAATTTATTACCAAGTTTACGTGCTCCAAAAAATAGAACTTTAGATGATAAAGTAATTAATTATGGGACAATCAATCTTGAATGTTGAGTAACTACAGAAAAATCAAAAACAACTATTTATGATGGAACAATTAATTGAGTATCAGAATCAATTACCGATATTGTTAATGCTAATAGCATTTTAAATAAAAAAGGAACAAGTTCAAATATTACTAATATTGATTTACCATTACCATTTCCAATTCCCGGCCTTGGTATTAAAACATTTGGCAAATTAGTGACAGAAGTTTTGCCAGGTTTAAAACAATTATTAGCGAAAGATGATGAAGTTGATAAAGTTTATAAGTCAATTGGGACTAATGAATTTGATAAGAATTGAACAGAGTTCTTAGATTTTATTATTAATACATCTAATACATTATTATCAAAAGATAAATCAGTACAAGATGTTTTTAATAAGAATATAAGTGATTTATTACCAGTACCAGCAGGACCAGCTGAAATTGTGATTGATGGAACAGTTCGTGATTTATTAACAAATATAGCCCCAAGTTTAATTTCCTTATTACATTGATTATTAAGTAATGAATTTGAAAGTCATAATGTTATTTTAGAATTAATGCAATATTTATTATCTTCTGTTGATAAAAATGTCAAAAAGGGAATTGGCGATAACTGAGGGGAAGATAGTTTATTTTATAAAAGTACTAAAACTAATTTAGATGCTTTAATTTATGAATTATTAGTTGGGTATAAAAAAGATTTAAATTTGAGTATTAAAGTTGGGGAAGAGTATCTTACTGATCCTAAACTATTATTTTCCAATGAGAAAGACGCGCTAAAACCAACTTTACTAATAATAAGGTTTTTAAATGCGCTTAGTAATTTAGATGGAGGGTTAAACTTAAATAAAATTGACCTCAATGTTGGTGATAATAGTTTAAATGCTATTGTTGGATTAGCAATTGAAAAGCTTTTAGAACCAAAAATTAAAGAATTGGGTAATGTGATTTTACCTGCGATAAATTCAAATATATTTGATAAAGTTACAACAAAATTATTACAAGGTAATGCAAAAATAATGTTAAAAAATAAGGATGATCTTTGAGAAGAGTTAAAAGATATGTTTAGGGGGGGCACACCTGATTTAAGTCAATTTATGGCAGCTAAAGATTTTAAAGTTCATTTAAGTAATTTACAATTTGAATTAACTTCAACTATTGATGAAAATATTTCTGTAACTACATCAGATAATTTATCATTTGATTTTGTTTTTTCTGATTTATAGTTTTAACTTTATTTGAGTAAAAAAATATTAGGTTTTCCTAATAATTTTTTTGTAAAGTTTTTCCATAAAATTAATTATTTTTTTAATTTTTTTACTTGTTTTTATAATTGTTTTCACATAACATTTCCTTAGAAAGGAAAATAAACATGGAAAATATTATTAACGAGAATTACATATTTCTTAATGTTGATGATGTTAAAGATTTAGATACATTATTTAACAAATATGCTAAAATTGCCCAAGAATATGGTTTAGTAGAAAACTATCAAAAACTTGTGACCGGCTTTAAGAACCGTGAAAAAATTTCTTCAACAGCTTTTGAAGATGGTTTTGCGATTCCCCATGCGAGAATTCCCGAAGTAAAAGCACCCGCCATTTTTTATATTCGCTTGAAAAATAAAATTTTATGGAATGCCCTAGATAGTAAAGATACAAAGTTTATTATTATGTTAATAATTCCAGAAGGAACTGGTAATTACTTAGATATTTTAAGTGGTATTGCCAAAAAATTATTAAAACCTGATTTTCGCCACTTGTTGGAAACAGAAAATGATAAAGCAGTAATTGCCAAAATATTGTCACAACAAGATGAAGATCAATTTGTTGAACATCAAACTATTAAAAAAGATAATAAAACTATTAATCTTGTTGGGGTTTCTGCTTGCGCAACAGGAGTTGTACATACCTATATGGCTCGTGATGCGTTATTAGCAGCAGCAACAGAATTAAATTGAAACTTAAGTTGTGAAACTCAAGGGCAAAAAGGTCAAGAGTATCCTTTAACAACTGAAGAAATTGCAAATGCCGATGGAGTTATTTTAGCAACTGATATTTCCGTTGAAATGGATCGCTTTATTGGCAAAAAAGTTTATAAAGTTGGAACAAAACAAGTAATTCATAATCCCCAAGCTGAATTATTAAATACTTTGTCAAAAGGAAAAGTGTTAAGCAAAAATGAAGGAGAACAAAATATTTTTGCTGTTAAAAATAAAAAGGCCTGAATTAATCATATTATGAGTGGGGTCTCTTTTATGATTCCCTTTATTGTTTTTGCCGGTATTTTATTTGCAATTGTTACCGGGATTGGAAAAATTATTTGAGGAACATGATTAGACTATAGTGGAACATGAGATTACAACAAAGTTGAGTATCTCCAAAAGAATGTTACCGAAATAATTAATGGTCACGAAGTTGTATCAGACAAAATCATTAGCGGTTGAGGAATTGGAGCAATGTATTTATTAAATAAATTTGCTGGGATTGGATTTACTGTTATGATGCCTATTATGGGTGCCTATATTGCTAATTCAATTGCCGGCCGCGCCGCGATAACTCCTGCTTTTGTTTTAACTTTCTTAGGATGTACTCCGGACATGTGATTGCATTATGCAATTTTTGCTGAAAAAGCAAATTTAATGCAGGGATTAGGGATTTTTGCCGCACTAATTTTTGGTTTTTCAGTTGGATATCTTGTAAAATGAATTAACACAAAATGACGAATTCATCGTTATATTAAACCAATTATGCCAATTATTATTATTCCTGTTTTTGTCTCTGTTATTTTTGGAGCCTTATGAATGTTTGTGATTGGTAATATTTTTGGTTTAGCAATTGGCTATCTTTATGATGGTTTAAATCGCTTAGAAAATTCTGGGGTTGGAATGGCATTAGTCGGATTAGTACTCGGAATTTTAGCGGGAATTGATATGGGCGGACCAATTAACAAAATTGCTTCCTTTTCGGCTACGGCTTTAATTTTTATTGATGGAGGAAAATCAATGGGAGCAGCCGCAGCATCGTTTGCAATCGCCCCATTAGGTTGTGGAATAACAGCCTTAATTTTCCGCAAAAGATTTCGAGCTGATAAAGAATTAGCAATTAATGCTTCAATTTTAGGATTTATGGGAATTTCAGAAGGGGCAATTCCGTTTGCTGTTAAATATACTTGAGCTGCAATTATCCCTAATATTATTGGATCTGGAGTGGCCGCCATGTGTGCAGGGTTATTCCAAGTTTCTGGATGAGTTGGCGCATGAGGAGGACCAATTATTGCCTTATTTGGTGGAGTTACAACTTGATCAATGAGTTATATTGGAATTTTATGATATTTATTAGCTATTGCAATTGGAGTGGTAGTTCATATTATTATCTTCCGCATTTTAGTTGAAGTTCAGAGCAAAGGAAAACTAACACGCGAAGATTTTAAAGAAATGTTTCAGCGCAAAAATCACCGTCAAAATAGAAGTAAAGATTCTAAAAAAGATTCAATGACAGATTTTAAAAAAATTGTTTTTCCGAACCATTATTTAAAATTTTGTTATTATAACTGAATTGGTAATAAAAATTAATCCTGGATATTTTTTAAAAAGAGTTTTTATTTAAAAATAAAAACTCTTTTTAAATAGCGAATACAATTCATTATTATAATTTTTTTCAAAATTAGTAAAAAATTATTTATTTTAAAATAATTATAAAATTTATTGATTTATTGGATTCAAAGCATATAATAAAAGTAGAAAAACCCTTTATCTAAATTATTCAACAGCTTAAAATAATAATTTCTTAAGAAAAAATCTAGATTATCTTTAAGGTCTTTAAATTTTAGCTATATTAATAAAATGTAATTAAAAATTTTCGCAATTAAATTTAGATCATGAAACTATTTATATTTTTAAACCCTTTATATTTAATAATTAGCAAGAAAGGAGAAAAAAGGAAATGGAATTAGAAAATATTGAATTAAATCCCGCAAAGAATGAAAATATTGAATTTATTTCAAAAAGTGACTATAAAAAAAGACTTACTTTTTGAATGATGTTATTTGGTATTGCTTTAATAGTGGTGACATGTAGTTTATTAATTAATTATTTAGTTTTTTATCCTTGAAAAAATAAAGGTAAAAAATTTAGTTGATCAAGTGAAGAATTAATTGCCTTTATTATTGTTATTTTTTTATTAATTTCAGCAATTGTTTTTTGCATCCTATATTTTTGAATCACGTTAAGAGTTAAATACAATGATTCTAATCAAAATAAATATATCGTTGGAGCAATAGGCTTTACTGGTGGTTTTACAGATACAATTGGGGTTGGATCATTTGGGGTAATAACGGGCTTATTAAAAGCAACGAAATCTATTAAAGATGATTCAAAATTACCGGGAACTTTAAATGTTGCATTAGGAGTCAGTGCACTAATTGAATCAGCTTTATTTGTTGGGTCAATTAAAGTAAATACTGTAACATTATTTGTTTTAGTAGTTGCTGTTATCGTTGGAACCTTCATTGGGTCATTATTTGTTTCAAAAATTAAAGACCCTAAAATAGTCAAAATTGTGATGGGGATAACGCTTTTTTTTGTCGCAATATTAATGATTTTAACCCATCCCCAAGTTAATGTAATTAATACATCAAATATTGGTGATAAAACATCATTAATTGATAAACCATGACGAATTATTGTCGCAATAATTATCTTTTTCTTTTTAGGGATGATTCAATCGTTTGGGATTGGTTTATATGCTCCAGCAATGGCTTCGCTATCTTTTTTAGGACTTGACCAACAAGTTGTCTTTCCAATTATGGCTTGCGGTTCATCATTATGTATGTTACCAGCAGCTTATAGTTTTATTAAAAGAAAAAAATATTTACAATTAAGTGCAAATCTCATTATGATTTGATCAATTTTTGGTGTCGTTGCTGCCTTTTTACTGGTATTTGTCGGCTTACAAATGGGGGCCGGAATGAATGAACAAATGTTTAATAGTGTTCTAAAATGATTGGCAATTGCTGTTATTTTCTATGTATCAATTTCAATGCTTACTGAATATTACTTAATTGTAAAACGAAATAAAAAAACTAATATTTAGAATATTATGAATTGTTCTTAAGAAAGAAGAGGTGATAAAATCATGAATTTATATTCACGATTACAAGAAGAATTAAATTTAGCAAAAACAAATAAAGTTTATAATGTTATTAAAATTTTAGCTACAGCTCAGAGTGATGTAGTAAAAATAAACGATCAGCAATTTTTGAACATGTGCTCAAATAATTATTTGGGTTTTGCTAATGATGCTATTACGGTTAAAGCAGTTAAAGAGGGGATTGATTTATTTGGTGTAGGTCCCGGAGCTGTCCGAACAATTTCGGGTAGTTATTCAATTCATGAAGAATTTGAACAACGTTTAGCGAAATTTAAAAAAGTCGAAAGTACCATTGTGGTGCAAAGTGGATTTCAAGCCAATACGGGTTTAATTCCAACAATTACAACCGAAGAAGACTTAATTATTTCGGATGAATTAAATCATGCCTCAATAATTGATGGAATTAGATTATCAAAAGCCAGTCGGGAAGTATATAAACACTGTGATATGGAAGACTTACATCGGATTTTAGCCAAAAACGCTGATAAAGTTAAAGGTAATATTTTTATTATTACAGATGCTGTCTTTTCAATGGACGGTGATATTGCTCCGCTTCCTGAAATTAATCGGTTAGCAAAAAAATATCACGCTTATACAATAGCAGATGATGCCCATGGCGAAGGAGTGTTAGGAAACAATGGCGAAGGAACTATTGCTCACTTTGGTTTAGAAGGAAAAATTGATATTGAAATTGGTACTTTATCAAAAGCGTTTGGCTTAGTCGGAGGCTTTATTTGTGGGAAAGCTAGCTTAATTGAATATTTAAAACAACGATCAAGAGTATTTTTATTTTCTTCATCATTACCAGCCAGTTTTTGCTATGCTGGAATTAAAATTTTAGATGAATTAGAAAAAAGTAATCATCGAATTCAAGCACTTTGAGATAATACAAGATATCTACAAAATAAATTTATTGCAAATGGGTATTCAATCGGAACAACTAAGACACCAATAACACCTTTCATGGTTCAGGAAGAAACAATTGCAACAGATTTAACTAAGGTGTTATTTGAACATAATATTTTAGTATCCCCAATTATCTATCCTACTGTTCCAAAAGGAAAAGCCCGAATTAGATTAATGATCTCCTCTCTACATACAAAAGAGGAATTAGATCGTGTTTATCAAATTATTACAAGTGAATATCAAAAATTAAAAATAAATAAGGAGGAAAACAAATAATGAAAAAAGTTTTAGTTACTGGAGCATTAGGCCAAATTGGTTCTGAACTTGTTGTTCGTTTAAGAAATGATTTAGGATTAAATAATGTTATTGCAACCGACGTAAGACATCTTAAAAATAATGCAATTTGTGAAGAAGGAATATTTGAAAAGTTGGATGTCAAAGATTATGATAAGTTTATGGAATTAGCAAAAAAATATCAAGTAGATACGATTGTTCATTTAGCAGCTCTGTTATCAGCTACGGCCGAAAAAAATCCAAAATTTGCTTGAGATTTAAATATGACAGGTTTGATGAATGCTCTTGAAATAGCAAAAGAATTAAAACTAAAATTCTTTGCTCCTTCATCAATTGCTGCATATGGCCCTGATGCTAACCCTGATAATACGCCCCAAGATACTGTAATGCATCCAACAACCATGTATGGAGTAACAAAAGTGGCGGGAGAATTATTGGAAAATTATTATTATCTAAAATATGGTGTTGACTCACGTTCTGTAAGGTTTCCCGGATTAATTTCGTATAAAGTTGAACCAGGTGGGGGAACAACTGATTATGCTGTTGATATTTATTATCAAGCAATATTAACAGGAAAATATGAATGTTATATTGCACAAGGAACAAAAATGGATATGATGTATATGGATGACGCAATTGAAGCAGTAGTAAAGTTGATGAATGCTGATCCAACAAAATTAGTGCATCGTAATTCCTTTAATATTACGGCAATGTCTTTTGCTCCCGAAGAAATTGCTGAATCAATTAAAAAATATATTCCTAATTTTGAAATGACTTATAATGTTGATCCAGTTCGTCAAGCAATTGCTGAGTCATGACCAAATAGTATTGATGATACTTGTGCAAAAGAAGAATGAGATTTTTGTCCAAAATTTGATTTAGATAAAATGACACAAGAAATGATTTCTAAATTAACGGAAAAGTTTAAATCCGAGGGAAAAATTTAAGTATTTCCGAATAAAATTCCATTTTAAATAAAATGGAATTTTATTTTTTAAAATAACATTTTAAAAATACTAAGATAAAATTTTATAACTTTTATGGTTTAATTAAAACTTTTAATAATCAAGAGTATTTAGCAGTTTATGAAGGGGTATTTGTTATAAATTTTTTTAATGCTTATAAGTTGTAAACATTCAGAATATAATATTAAGGTAGATGATCAAATGACATATGCTACGATTTTTATCGTATGCATGTGTTTTTTTATTTGGTAAATAACTATTGAAAGATAAAAAATATTTTATTTTGTCATTAGAATATGAGACTTTATTAAAAATAATTTAATAATTTCTAAAATTTTGTTAATATTTTTATAATTAATTAAATTTCTATTTTTTTAAGAGTTATAATGTAATTGTTATAATACTATTTTGATAATAAAAATAATTCTAAAGTAATAACATTATAATATATATTAATTTTAAAATAAATTATATAAATTAAAAAAATCATTTATTTACATATAAACTATCTTATTATTAACTATCAAATAATTATTAATTATTGGTAGGGTTTTGGGTGGGCTTGAAAGGAAGGATATTTATTTATGAAAAATTTAATATCTTTATTTGGAGTAGTAGGATTAACTACGGCTGGAATAACACCTTTATTAAATAATACTGAAATATTCAATGCAGAATATTCGAATAAATATGAAATTGATTTTGCAAAAGCGTTATCAACTCACGCTGGTAGTAGTTCAGCAACTCAGAATCATGAATGATGGACATTTAAAGTTGATTTTAATCCAAAAGAAGTAAAGGAAATTAAATGATCTTCTTCTGCAACAGATACACTTCGTTGAGGTTGAAGTTATTATTATGATACTGGGGGAACACTTTCAAATATTCCTTCAAACACTTTTACAAACAATTTACAAAATTGAAAAATAACTAGTAAACAACAAGCTGCATCAGCTGCAACTTATAATTTTAATAACCAATATATAAAAGCATTTGCAGCACAATATGAAGGTTCAGCTCGCGTTGGATTCACTTATTATTATGAAAATGGTTCATATTATATGCAAGTAGCATTGGCTGTACTTGCTGAATTAAGACTTTCATTTTCAACAGCAGACCATACAATTACTACTGGTTCAGGTTTCACATTATTTTTATAAAAATTAATATTTATAAAATATCTTCATAGTATAATAATTGTGTAGATGAACAAATGACACATGCTAAGATTTTTATTGTATGCATGTGTTTTTTATTTACAGAAAGTACAGAGGAAATTAATATATGATAGATTAATTAAAGAATACAAATCAAAATTTAATACCAGACTATGATTCTTTTTTAATCAAAAAAGAAAGAATTCTAAAAACTATGGAAGCAAAAGAAATTTCTTTAATAACCGGAATAGTTAAAATAATGAAACCAAAATATTTGGTAAGATTATCAGAAAAAGCAGTATTTTTTTATCCATAAAGTTCAGTTTTTTTAAAACAATTGGCAAATACCTGATGAAAATCCACAAACACATACAAATACAACAGGTGATTTATCAGATACCATTTTAAATGAATTTTTAAATATAAAAAATGCAGCTGCAACTTTAAAACTATTTGTTTATTCAATCTAAACAAGTGATAAAACAAGTGGTTATTCTAAATATACTTTATTAATAAATGATCCTGAGTTTGAAATTGTCTTACCAGAGCCATCAAATCATTCCCCGGAGCCAAATGCTCTTGATGTTAAATATTAACATAAAGAACTATTTTGTTCCCAATTTTAGCTTTAGGAATATTACTAACATGGCTTATTATTTGCGTCGTAAAAAAAATAGATAATTACTTAAATTTTATTTATTAATAAATAAGATTTTTATATTTTTCAATAAAACTAAAACTTATCATAATTTACCAAATAATTTGTCTAAAAAATACTTATTAAGCTTTTTTTTTTTTTTTTTCAAGGAATACTGTATAATTAAAGATAGTTATTTATTTTTTTATTGTATCATTTGGAGGTGAATTGAATATGGAAAACAAAGTGCAAGTTTTTTTTGATAGCATGTGCAATAGTTGTCAGTATAAGTTTAAAAAAGTTATTAGCGTTGCTAAAAAGAATGCTTTAAAAGACTTAGATGATTTGCAAGTATTTCTTTGTACTGTTGATAAAAATCGAAGTATTGAAGATGATAATGGCCTTGTTCCATTAGCTTTTATTTTTTGTAAAAAAGATTCTTATGTTTTCTTTTGAAAAGAAGATTTATATAATGGTGATGGTTCATCTAAAATTAAAATTGTTAATGATAGACTGATATTATCCCAAGCAATAATTGATCGGATTAAAGAGCATAATGCTAATAATAATGAGTTAATAGTAGTTAAAAAGAAACAAACCCAAGATATTACTTCAAAACTTATTAGTGAAAATAATACTTCAATTGTAAAACATTTTAATCGGCAAATGGCAATTATGGGGTTGATATTTTACGAGATTAGAAAATAAAATAATTAATGGTCAAAATCCTAATTATAATTGACGAATTAATTTAAATGAACATTTAAAAGATAGAGACTTAGGGGAAACTTCGGATAATGTTGAAGAAACTATTTTAGCTGCGGTTAAAGTAAATAACTCTGTAGTTCAAATTGAAGACTTGTATGTTAAAAATGCTACTAAAATTTCAGCAACAGTTAGGGTTAAATCATCAAGTAGTTTATATGATCCTAATTCTTCTGTTGATGTTCATTTTGGGGCAAGGTATGTAACATTGGCAACTGATGTAAAGCAACGAAGTTTTCCAAATGTGAATCTTGGTGAAAAGCCAGACCCAGAAAAATTAAAGGCCATAGTTACGGGCGTAGATGTAAATAATGATTTAAGAACAGATGAGGTACAAATTAAAAATATTCAAGAAACTAATGGAACTGTCACAGCTGTTTTAACTGTTATTGAAGGAAGTAAAATTTATTTAGTAACTGATACTTTAAAATTATATTTTAGTAGTAATAATCGGAAACTATTATCAGAAGTTTTAACTAATCAAGAATTAGGTGATATTTTAAATAAGGAACCAGAAACTATTATAAATAAAATTGGAGAGTTAAATCCAGAAGTTTATGTTAATGAAATTGAATTTGTTGCAGATTCAATTACTAGTGAACAAGCATTAATTAAAGTTAGAACTGATAGTGTTAACTATATAATTAATTCTGAGTCAGTTACAGTTAATTATCGTGTTTTTAATCCAAATATTGGGACAATTAAATCAGTAGTAGAACAACCAGATGAAAATTTTGATGGAGAAGTATTGTCATTGGTTCAACTTGATACTGGTATTATTTTGGCCGGAACATATCGGGAATCAATTTATCAGTTAAATCCAGATGGGACAATCAAAGCTAAAATAGATAATAATCATTATCTTAAATCGCTTGTGCAATTAAAAGATGGTACTATTTTAGCTGCAGGAAATAAAAGAGACATTTATTATTTGAATAATCAATAAAACTTGATAGAAATTATTTTTAACTATTTTTCTAAATATAAAATTGTATTTGCATAATTTTTAGTAAAAACAAATTTAAATTTGTTTATTAAGGTATTTAATTATTATTTATCATTAATTGTTATTTTAAAATAACAATTAAAACATTTAATCCTATTTATTAAATAGGATTTTTATTTTATGTTAAGATAAAAATGACTATTTACAGAAAATTACAGACAATTATAGATTACAGAATGTATCAAAGAAAATAAAATATTAGGATTCAATCAGATCAGAATAGGGGTAAAAAATATTATGTACCAAAATAGTATTAATTTTTCTTTGTATCAAAATGACTATTCACAAAATATTTTTAAACAAATTGAAATGTTTAAGAATTTTGAAGAAGAAGTTAAAAATAAAACTAGAAAAGCTATTCAAGAACATTATGAACAATTAGATTCACGTTTGCGCCAAAAATATTCAAATAACAATAAAGGTTATATTCTTTATAGTAAGCGTCCTGCTACTTTAATTACTGAATGAGGACCAGTTACTTACGAAAGAACAAGAATCCGTTACTATGATCGAAAATTGTATAAACACAAATATGTATTTTTGTTAGATATTGAAATTGATCGAAAATCATATCAATGTTTGCACTTTGATTTATATATTAAAATATTAAAAGAACTTGATAGTTGTAAACGCTACCGGGATATTTTAGACAAATATAAATATTCAGAAATTAGTTTAATGACAATTTCAAACATTAATCGAAGTATTAATTTACAAGAATATAATACTTTTTGCTCTAAAATTATGAACTTAAAGCTAGAAGAAATTATTTTTTCCGAAATACTTGAACAAAAAGCGAAAATGACATTGCTCAATTTTATGAGCCTTATCAAGGTAGCATTACCAATTCTGAGGTCAAAACTAAGGGTTTCATCAGAGCAGTTCGAGGTATTTTAAGTACTAAAAACTAATATATTCATTCAAAATTTAATAAAAAATTATTAGCTAATTTATTCGAACGAATAAAAAAGTGGTTGATTTATTATTTTATTTTAAGTATAATTAATATTATTTGTATAAAATTATTTTGGAGGGGAATTGAATATGAAAAACAAAGTGCAGGTTTTTTTTGATAGTATGTGCAATAGTTGTCAGGATAAGTTTAAAAAAGTTATTAGCGTTGCTAAAAGAAATGCTTTAAAAGACTTAGATGATTTGCAAGTATTTCTTTGTAATGTTGATAAAAATCGAAGTATTGAAGATGATAATGGCCTTGTTCCATTAGCTTTCATTTTTTGTAAAAAAGATTCTTATGTTTTCTTTTGAAAAGAGGATTTATATAATGGTGATGGTTCAATTAAATTAAAATTAATAAATAACACAATCATCTTAGCGCAAGCAACAATTGAGCGAATAAAAGAAAATACAACAAATGATAAAGCAGTGGCTGTTGTAAAAAAAGAAGAAACTCACGCCATTGCTTCAAAACTTATTAATGAAAATAATAATTCGTTAAAAAATCATTTTAGCCGACAAATGTTAATTATGAATCGTCAGCATCTTTTATATATGTCAAAAATTAGAAAGTTAATTTTAATTTTAGGATTAAGTTTTGCCCTAATTTTAGGTGCGGCTGGTGGAGTATTGGGTTGATATTTTACAAGATTAGAAAATAAAATTGGTGATTCAGAATTACCTAATATTCCCTGAAGAATAAATTTAAATGAACATTTTGCAAATACACAATTAGGAAAAATTTCTGATAATAAGGGGGATACAATTTTAGTTACAGCCCAAAATAAAAATTCTTTATTGCAAATTACAGATTTATTAGTCAAAGATATTACTGATGATTCAGCAACAGTATATGTTAAATCATCAAGTAATATTTATGATTATAGTTCTTCTGTTAAAGTTTATTTTTTTGCGCAATTAAAGACATTAGAAACTCATACAAAAAAATTGAATTTTTCTAATACAATTATTGATAAAGATTCAAATGAAAATGAATTATTAAATATTGTTAAAAAAGGTAATCAAAAATTAAGAAAAAATGAAGTAATAATTGAAAATATTCATGAAACATTTCAAAATACTAATCAAATTATTATAGAAGCTGATTTAGTTGTAAAATCAGGAAGTGAAGTTTATTTACCAGGAGAATCATTAAAACTATATTTTAGTAATAGTAACCGTAAAATGTTATCTGAAGTTTTAACAAACTTTAATCTAGGTGATATTAAAAATATTGATTCAGTGACAATTTTAAAATCTGTACAAAGAGCAAATGAAAATATTGATATTTCACAAATTGAAATTCCAAATAATACAATTAATAAAGTTAGTGCTACAATAAAAGTGAAAGAAGAAAGTCAAGATTATATTAGAAGTACTGAAGTTATTGTATATTATCGTGTTTTTAATCCAAATATTGGAGTAGTTGATTATGAAATTAACCAACCCAATGATCAAAAATTTGATGGAGGTGTTCGGGTATTACAGCAAATATCAGATGACACAATTTTAGCTGGAACATATGCAGGGTCACTTTATCGATTAAATATTAATGGCACAATTAAAAATAAAATTGATGACCCAAATTTTAAAGCCGATGATGTTCGTTCAATCCTAAAACTAGATAGTGGTAATACTTTAGTTGCTACTAATGGACAACTAATATATGAAATTTATCCTTATGGTTCAGTTAAAAATGTTGTTAAAAATAAACAAGATATTTATTCAATGACCCAATTAAAAGATGGATCTATTTTAGGGGGAAGTATTGATGGTAATATTTATAAAATTAATGAAAATGGTCAATTCCAAGAAGATTTATGAACTAATAATGTTGGAGGATTTAGATCAATAATTCAGTTACACGATAAAAGAGTTGTAGTGATCAAAACAAATGGAACAGTCTATTTTTTTGATACTAATGGTAATATTTTAGATAAAGTTATTAATCAATTTTTTCCTGGTACTGTATTTTCACTAATTCAATTACAAGATGGAACAATTTTAGTTGGAACCAATGAACGAGCAATTGTTCATTTAAATGATGATGGAACAATCAAAGGAAAAGTTCAACAACCACCAGAATATCCAAGTCGGGGAGCAACATTTTATACTTTATTACAATTAAAAAATCAAGCACTTTTTACTGGAACTAATGAAGCTATAATTTATAAATTAAAAACAGAATAATTAATAAAAATTTCCAACATTATAATTTAAAGTTAATCTTTATAGGTATGATTATGAATAGAAATTTTTATTTTAAAAATATTTAAAAACTTTGAATATTTTAATTTTTACCCGTGCAGTTTTTAAGCCAATTTTGCATTGTATGCAACAATTGAATCAAAAAAATATTATTAATTATTTAAAATCAGATAATAAAAAAATGCAATTTAATTTCTATTAGATTAGAATTATCAGATTAATAAATTGAAATTATCATAAATGATTATAATGATGAACTTAAAGCTAGAAAGAATTATTTTTTTCAAAATATTTGAACAAAAAATAAAAATGATATTCTTCAATCTTATTAACCTTGGCAGGGTGGTGTGCCAATATTAAAATCAAAAAATAAAGGCACATCCTTTAAGAAATTAGAATTTATTAATTAATAAAGTTGTGTTATAATTACAATGTTAAGTATATTTTTTATTAAATACAACAAAGGGGATTCCTAGATGAAAAAAGATATGATGGTTCTGAAAATTCCAGAATTTATTGCCTTAGAACCGGAAGAAAATATTAGAAATGTGAAAGCTAATGCTGAATATCAATTTGATTATGGTAGTTGAAAAACAATCGTTTACTCTTCAAGCAAAATTAAGTTTATTTTCCGTTATATGCAAGGAATTTTTAAATGATTGAGTGATGTTGTTCCATTAGATGATTTTATAATTAGTATTAGTGCAATTTATGCCGATAAGTTTAATATTTCGTTATTTAAAAATGATATTCATTTATTAAATTGTAATTTAGTAACAGGTTTCTATTTGATTGCTGAATCAGAATGAGCTGATCGCATTACTGAACATCATTCATCAAGTTTTGATATTGTTGATAATAATCTAATTCATAATACAATTGAGACAAACCAATGAAAAGGGGAAGAAGGATTTGGTAAATTTGTTAGTTTAATTCTAATGTTAACAAGAGATTTTGATGCCATTGATTTAAATGAATTACCAATTCAATGGATGATTGAATTTAAAGATGGTAAATTATCAATGTCACGGATTCGAATGCAAATTCAATCACTGCAAAATCGTAATCGGCCAGAAAATGTTTTATTGTCAGAAGAAAACGAAAATGATAATCTTAATGAAGAAGAAATAGACTTTGCGAAAAGACCTAATTTCGGCAATAATGACCAACCAGTTGAAGAACCAACATGAAATAAATATTATGATAAAAAATAAACATCCTAAAAATAGTATGTTTTTTTATTCTTTTTTTATTAATTACGATATAATAAAGATGTAAAACTGAAATAATTTTAATTATTTTATTTTTTAGAGAGATAAGATTTGGTGAAACTTATTATTTAAAATAGTTATTTTGACAAATTTCGGTTACAACTAAATAATAAGAGTAAATAAGCGCATTAACTAAAAGAAAATGAAATGGGATGGCACCGCGAGATAATCGTTCCTATTAATCTTTTAGTTTTTATTTTAAAGGAGGAAAAAAGATGAAATTACAACGTCCACGGGGAACCGAAGATATTTATTATGAAAATGCCAAAGAATTAACAGCTTTAGAATTAATTTTACGAAATATTGCAAGCCAATATAATTTTCATGAAATTAGAACGCCAATTTTTGAAGGTAAAGATTTATTTATTCGTTCAATTGGAGCCGAAACCGATATTGTTAGTAAAGAAATGTTTGAATTATTAGATAAAAAAGAACGAGAATTTGTGTTACGACCAGAAGGAACTGTTCCAACAGTGCGCAGTATTATTGAAAATAAATTATATGGTAAATATGAATTACCTTTAAAATTATTTTATATTGGTAGTATGTTTCGTTATGAACGTCCTCAACATGGTCGTTTACGTCAATTTAATCAATTTGGTACAGAAGTTGTTGGCGTAAAATCATATTTATTAGATGTTGAAGTAATCCTTTTAGGATATAATCTTTTAAAACTAATAGGGTTAGAACAAGTAACATTAAAATTAAATTGTCTAACTGATTCTGATAATTACCCTAAATATATAGCGGCTTTAAAAGAATTTTTAAGTAGTGAAAAATTATGTGATGATTGTTTAACAAGAATTGTTAATAATCCCTTACGAGTATTAGATTGTAAAATTGATCATGATAAATTTATCTTAGCCCCAAAAATCCATGACTATTTATCACCTGAAGAAGCGGCTTATTTTAATAATATTCAAAATGTCTTAAGTAAATTAGCAATTCCTTTTGAACTTGATCATAAATTAGTTCGTGGTCTAGATTATTATACTTCCCTTGTTTTTGAAATGACAACATTAGATGAAGCGGGTAAAGAATTAACATTATTAGGTGGGGGTCGCTATGATCATCTAATTAATGAATTTGACCAACAATTAAATTATCCGGCTGTTGGTTTTGCAATGGGATTAGAACGAATTTTATTAACTCTTGCTAAAAATGGGATTAAGTTAGCAACTGATGATGAATTAGATGTCTATGTTATTGTTTTGTCAGAACATGCCCGTTATTTTGCTAGTTCATTATTACTATTATTACGTAGTAATGGACTATGTGCTGATACTGATTATTTAAATCGCGGTGTTAAAGCGCAATTTAAGTCTTCTGAGCGGTTAAAAGCAAAAAATGTTATTATTATTGGTGATGAAGAATTGAAAAAAAATGTTGTTAAAATTAAAAATCAAACATCTGGGAAAGAACATGAAGTTAAATTTGAAAAAATTATTAATGTTTTAATGAAAGGAAAAGCATAAAAATGAAAAGAACACATACTTGTGGTGAGTTAAAAATTGATCACGTTGGCCAAGAAGTAAAAATATCAGGGTGAGTAGCGCGCAATCGTCGTTTAGGGGGTATGCAATTTATTGATTTGCGTGATCGTTATGGTATAACTCAAATTATTGTTAATCATGATTTTGTTAATTATGAATTAGCAAATAGTTTACGTAGTGAAGACGTGATTATAATTACTGGAACAGTTGTTGAACGAAAAAGTAAAAATTCACAATTGCCAACAGGAGATATTGAAATTAACTTAACAAATTTAGAAGTTATTTCAAAAGCGCAAACAACGCCACTAATTATTGATGATAAAACAGATGCCTTAGAAGATGTAAGAATGACCTATCGCTATTTAGATTTACGCCGTCCGATTATGCAGCAAAAATTGTTTTTACGTAATAAAGTTATTCATTTAATTCGAAATTATTTACAAGAAAAAAACTTTATTGATGTAGAAACACCAATTTTAAATAAATCAACCCCAGAAGGAGCCCGAGACTTTTTAGTTCCTTCACGACAACATCCACATAGTTTTTATGCTTTACCCCAATCACCTCAATTATTTAAACAGTTATTAATGTTAAGCGGATTTGATCGTTATTTTCAAGTGGCGAAATGTTTCCGGGATGAAGATTTACGCAGTGACCGTCAACCAGAATTTACGCAGTTAGATTTAGAAATGAGTTTTGTTGATAAAGAAGATATTATTAGTATGATTGAAGGTTTATTTTGTTATGTAATGAAAGAATCTTTAGATATTGAAATTTTAACGCCATTTATCCGAATGGATTATGATCAAGCAATTGATCAATATGGTAGCGATAAACCAGATACTCGCTATGATTTAAAATTAACAACAGTAAATGATATTTTTAATGCAACAGAATTTAAAATTTTTCAAGATGTGTTAAAAAACAAGGGAACAATTAAAGCAATTTTTATTCCTGAACAAGTTGATAAAAAGCAAATTGAAGAATTAACAAGAATTTCTCAACAAAATAAGGCAAAAGGATTAGGATGATTACGGCTAAATCTAAAACATGAATGAGAAGGTTCAATTAATAAATTTGTTAGTTTAACAGAAAAGAAAGGTTTACAAGAAGTATTCAATAAAAAAGAACCAGGTACTTATTTTTTTGTTAGTGGTGATTACCAAATTGTTTGTCAAGCATTAGGCGCAGTCCGCGTACACTTAGCGAAAGACTTTAATTTAGCTAATCAAAACCAATTTAACTTTTTATGAATAATTAATTGACCATTATTTG
The DNA here is from genome assembly GCF_000400935.1 of Spiroplasma chrysopicola DF-1. Lineage (NCBI taxonomy): Bacteria > Bacillati > Mycoplasmatota > Mollicutes > Entomoplasmatales > Spiroplasmataceae > Spiroplasma > Spiroplasma chrysopicola. The sequence goes on from NC_021280.1 coordinate 494,198, forward strand.
AATGATCAACTGAAAATCAACGTTTTGAAGCTGCGCATCATCCTTTTACCGCACCAACTGAAGATTATCTAGCAACATTTGATACTGATCAACCTAATGCTCGTGCTGATGCATATGATATTGTCTTAAATGGGTATGAAATTGGTGGGGGAAGCATTCGAATCCATCGCAATGATATCCAAGAGCGAATGTTTAAAGCTTTATCTTTAAGTGAAGAAGAAATTAACGATAAATTTGGTTGATTCTTAAATGCTTTTAATTATGGAGTTCCTCCACATGGTGGTTTAGCTTTGGGATTAGACCGCATTATAATGTTATTAACAAATAGTGATTCAATTCGCGATGTTATTGCCTTTCCTAAAAATGCTTCTGGACTTGATCCAATGACTAACTCACCAAGTTTAGTGAGCGATGAGCAGTTAGCAGAATTAGGGATTAAATATCAAAAATAAGATAAAATTGAATTAATTTCAGGGAAATCACGATTTATTATTAAAATATGTTAAAATTAATAAGAAAAATAGTTTTTATTAAATAAAAGGTAGGTGAAAGAAAATGCCATGATGAGCAGGATTAATAATTGGAATTGGAGCTCTTGTTTTAGGAGGAGTTCTAGGGTTTATTATTACAAAAAAAATTGTGCAAAAACAACTACGTGATAACCCACCAATTACAGAAAAGCAAATTCGTGCAATGTATATGCAAATGGGACGTAAACCTTCAGAAGCAGATATTAAAAAAGTAATGAATTCAATGAAAAAAGCGAAATAAAGTATTTGTTAAAAATACTTTTTTATTAAGAATATAATATATAAGGAATAAGGTTGACAGTATGGAACAAGGACAGCAAATTGATTGATATCAATTAATTGAAATTCAAAATAAATTAATTACCAAAACAGAAGAGAAACAAAATGAAATTATTATAATTAAAAAAGAATTAGGACAGCAAAAGCGCTTGGGTCTTAAAACTTTAAAACAAAAATTTATTAATAATGAACTATTAAAAACTGATTTTCTGCGAAGAAAAGAAATGATCATTAAGGAATATCAGACAAAAAGAAAGACTCTAGATCAACAACTTGATAGTTTAATTATAGAAAATCAAGATCATTATGCGAAATTAGGTAGTTTACAACATAACCCAGCAACAAGAACTTTAAAGAAACAATATCAAGATGAGTTAAAAAACTTACAAAATACCAAACCCGCGACAAAAGATAAGCAAAATTACAATCTTTACTTTGTTAATATTAATCTTCAAAAAACTAAAATAAAAAATCTTAGTCCTGCAATTACTAAAAAAAATTATATATTAACTTTTGTTACAATTCCAATTTTAGTTTTAATTGGTTTTTTAACAACATTCTTATTTTATTTACCACATTCATTAAATCAAGGATGGGGCTTTAATTGAATTAATATTAGTTACCTAGGGGCTTTTATTTTAATTTTTTTACTATTAGTAATTGGCACTATTTATACGGTTTTATTGGTTAAAGATAGTGCCAAAATGTTAGTCGTTGATCGTGAAACTAGCTATTGAAAAAGTGCCTTTACTGGTTTTGTTGCTAATTTTTTTGATACATTAGGAATTGGATCATTTGCTATTTCAGTAGTAATGTTAAATAATTTTAAAATATCCAAAGATAGTAAAAAATTACCAGGAATTCTAAATGTTGGTTGCACAATACCTGTTATTTTTGAAGCAATAATATTTATGACAGCTGTTAAGGTTGATATTACAACTTTAATTGTTTTAATCGTCGCTTCAATATTAGGAGCTTATTTAGGAGCAGCAATTGCTAATAAAATTAATGCTCGCATTATGAAATTAGTAATTGGTGGTTGTTTATTAGTTATTGCTATTTTAATGATTTTATCGCAACCAGGAGTTGATGTTTTAACTAGTCTAAATGGTAACTCAACAACATTATTGCAACCAGGAACATGATGAAAATTACCAGTAACAGCAATTATTTATGTTGGGTTAGGAATATTAATGTCATTAGGAATTGGATTTTATGCTCCGGCAATGGCTGTTATTGCTATGATGGGGATGGATATCACTGTGGCGTTTCCGGTAATGATGGGAGCTTGTGCCTTTCTAATTCCAGTTGGAGCAACAAAATTTATAAAAGATAAAAATTATTCACCTAAAATTGCGGGGGCAATGGCAGTTGGGGGAGTATTTGGTGTTATTAGTGCCTTTTTATTAGTTTTTATTGGGATTAAAATTGGACTAGGATTAAGTGACAGTGAATTTTTGATTTGATTTAAGTGAATTGTGATTACGATTAGTATTTATACTAGTGGTATGTTATTTTTTGATTTTTGGAAAGAAACAGTTTTGTTACAAAATAAAAAAAGGTAGACCATTTTATTAATTAAGATTATTATTTTAAAATTAAATTAAAAAAAGTATAATTCTAATTATTTAAATTATTCTTAATATATTTTAATAAATGCTCCTGATGTTAAATATTAACATAAAAAACTATCATAATTATTACCAATGTTAGGTTTGAAAATATTTCTAACCTGGCTTATTATTTGCTGTCGTAAAAAATAGAGAATTATTTAAATTTTATTTATTAATAAATAAGATTTTTATATTTTTCAATAAAACTAAAATTTATCATAATTTACCAAATAATTTGTCTAAAAAATACTTATTAAGTTTTTTTTTTTTTTTTTCAAGGAATACTGTATAATTAAAAATAGTTATTTATTCTTTTATTGTATTTTTTGGAGGTGAATTGAATATGGAAAACAAAGTGCAGCGTTTTTTTGCTAGCATGTGTAATAGTTGTCAGTATCAATTTAAAAAAGTTATTAGCGTTGTTAAAAAGAATGTTTCAAAAGACTTAAATGATCTAGAACTATTTCTTTGTCATGTTGATAAAAATCGAAGTATTAATGAAGATAATGGGGTTGTTCCAGTAGCTTTTATTTTTTGTAAAAATGATTCGTATGTTTTCTTTTGAAAAGATGCTTTTTATAATGGTGATGGTTCAAGTAAAATTAAAGTAGTAAATAATACGATTACTTTATCACAAGATACAATTAATTTGATTAAAGAAGGTAATAAGGACAAAAACCAATTAGCAGTTGTAAAAAAAGAACAAACTCAAGCAATTGCGACAAAACTTATTAAAGAAAATAATGTTTCAATACAACATCATTTTAATCGCCAAATGGCAATTATAAATCGCCAAAATTTATTACATATGACCAAGGTTAAAAAAATGATTTTAAGTATTGGTTTAGTGTTAATTTTATTATTAGCAACACTTGGTGGAACTTTAGGATGATATTTTTCAACTAAAAATAATGTTTCTAATCAACAGTTACCAAATTATAATTGGCGGATAAATTTAGCGGAACATCTTAAAAATTCCCAATTGGGTGGTATTGTTGATAATCGCGAAGAAACAATTTTGACTGTCGCAAAAGATAAAAATCCGGATTTAAAAATTGAAGATTTATATCTTACAAATATTACCGAAACAACAGCGACTGTTATTGTAAAATCATCAAGTAATGTTTATGATTATAATTCTTCGGTGAAAGTTAATTATTTAGCAGACTTAAAAACATTGGTAACTGATGTTAAAAAAGTAAATTTTCCAAAGACTGTCATAGAAGGTACACCAGAGGAACTATTAGATATTGTTCAAGGAGCTTATGAAAATGGTGATTTGGTTAGAAGTGATGTTGTAATAGGAAATTTACAGCCACTTGGAGACGTTTTACAAGCTGACTTAACTGTGATTAAAGATAGTAAAATTTATTTAAACAATGATGTTTTAAAACTATATTTTAGTGACAGTAATCGTAAATTATTATCAGAAGTTTTGACTAATGTAAATATTGGTGATGTTATTAATAAAGATGAAAATACTATTTTAAATAAAATTAAAGATTTAAATCCAGCAGTTAATATCAAAGAAATTGAAGTTGTTTCAGATTCTATTACTAGTGAACAAGCTTTAATTAAAGTTAAAATGGACAGTAAGGATTATATTATTAATGATGAAAAAATTAAATTATATTATCGCGTTTTTAATCCAAATATTGGAACTGTCAAAAAGGAAGTAAGTAATTGGTCGGAAATTCAAGGAGGTCGTATCCAAAGTTTAATTTATTTGAACTATAATGATACTATTTTAGTAGGTGCAACTCACGGATTATATCTTTTATATCCGAATGGAACATTTAATAAAAAAATTGTGGATGATAGAATTCCTGATGATTTCACAGTACACTCAATGTTAAAACAAAAAAATGGTAATATTTTGGTTGGAACTAATAATAATAATGTTTATCAGTTATTTCCTGATGGATCATTTAAGGGAGAAGTAACAAATACATTTGATGTTCATTCAATGGTAGAGTCTAGCCCTGGCTTAATTTTAGCTGCAACTTATGATGGTAAAATTTATCAATTAGATTCGCAAGGAAATAATATTAGTCAGGAACCAATTTCAGAAGACTTAGGCGCTCCGAAAGGAATGATTAAATTATCAAATGGTACAGTTTTATTAGTAACTAATGCAGATGATGGAACTATTTATAAATTGTATGTGAATGGCCTAAAAGATCACATAATACAAAATACTGTGAGTTCACCTTCGAGTTTAATAGAATTAAAAGATGGAACAATTTTACTTGGGAGTTATATACAAAATTTAATTTATCAGTTAAATGATGATGGAACAATAAAAGAGAAAGTAAATATAAATGATGATTCTGTTCTTGTATGTTTTGTGCAAACTACTCCAGCTGGCGACATTTTTGCAGGAACTTATGGGGGAAGTATTGTTCAATTAAATAATGCATAAATCTAAAACATTTTAAATATTTGCCACCATAAAAAATTAGATAATTAAAGCATTTAATCCTATTTATTTAAATAGGATTTTTTATTTTATGTTAAGATAAAAATGCCTATTTATAGACAATTATAGATTACAGAATATATCAAAAAAAATAACATATTAGAGTTTTAAGAGTATTAAAAATTATTAACTAATTGATAAAATTAGTGCTTTTTTGTATTATATTTTTTTCGAAAAATGTTTTAATAAATATAAGTAAATAAGATTTTTCATCTTCTAAATGCTTATAATGCTATAATAAGCATTTAAAATATGTCCCAACAACTACATAATTTATTCCATCACCGTTAATTAAAAATTTGCAAAAATAATTTTAAAAAGTATAATAATAACTAAGTTTAGAATTCTAACTAGGAGGACTACTATGAACATCAGTAAAATTAAACAACAGTATTGTTGGTTTGTTGGCATTATTTTGACGCTATTTATTTTAAATAATATTTTAACTGCAGTTTTTAACGTTTTTCTAAATAATATAGCCTTATTTTACTGAACCTATAATTTGCTATATAGCATAATAATTTTTATTATTTTTATTTCGTATATGAGTTTATTAATTCAATTATATAAAGATATTAAAAGATACATTTTTTTAACATCACCAAAGGTTAAAATTGAATGAAAAAATATTATTGCCAATAATACTATATTAATAATTTTATGAATAACTAATCTTTTTATTTTTTTCATAAAATTATTTGATTACAAACATTCTTTGCTTAATATTGTTTTGAGAGCAGAGGATAGTATTTATTTTGGTCTATATTACTTTTTTGCCTTTTTATACTCAAGTTTTATCATTTTTTTAATTGCAACTATTATTATTACTATTTCTTTTAAAAAATACTTAAAAATAATTAAAACTATTTCAAACATTAATCCTTTTGATGATTTTGTTGAAAAATATCTTGAGTATCTGGTTGTCATTGAATCACAAAATACTGTTATCATTTATTTTTCTAATACTTTTCAAAAAACAGCTGTTTTAAAATCTCGAAACTTAATTTTCCGTTCGCGTTGGTCACTTTATTTAAATACTTTTAAAAAAGGAGTAGCACCACCAATAGTTTAAAAATTTACTAAAATAAATCTTAAAACAGCAAAACAGCAGAAAAACTAATTTTAAAGAATAAAAGGAGAAAAAGAAAATGAAAAAATTATTAAGTATATTAGCCGCAGTAGGGATAACAGCTAGTGCGACTACAACAGTTGTAGCATGTAATACAACAAAAAAAAGTGGTTATTTCCGTGAGGCATATTCAGTTATACCAAATGCTTTTAGTTTAAAAGAGGAAATGAAAAAAGATGGAGTTAATGTTGATGACTATAATATTACTTTTTCAGCAGAACTAGAACAAGCAACTTTACGTTATATGGGACTTCCAACCACACAACCATTTGTTACAAAAACAGTTAAAATTAATCCAACAACGAAAGATATTAGTAAGATTATTACTAAAAGATCATTAGCAATTAGTGGCTTTGAAAAAGAAAAGCAAAATGAAACAGATATTTTAAGGGCTATTAATTTATTAAATCAAACAAATTTAACGATAAATGAAGTTATAATTAATTTAGAAAAAGATAGTGAAGGAAATATAAATGAAGTTAATTTAGAAGCAAAAAATGATTCTTTCGAAGGTGAAGTCAAAATTATTAATGAACTTATGAATTGAAGTGATTTAATACCATTTCAAAATTTAGGTGATATTTATATCTCACATAAATTAATTGATTTATACAATCAAAAAATAATAGAAAATCCTCATAAGCAAAATCTTTATGGAATTTCGTTAATTATGCCATTTGTGTTTGAATTTGCTGGAACTCGTAATTTATTAATGGAATTTTTCAAAAAAAGTATGAAAACATGGGGCATGAGTTGATATTTTTCACCAGATTCAATAGTAACAATTACATTTGATAATGACTATCATGGTACATTTGTGTTAAACCCACCTATAAATAGTTCATTCAATAAAGAACAAATAATAATTAAATTTAATGCTTTAGATGACGAACGAGACTACGTTACTTCAACTCACAAACCATTAGAAGAATTTGCTAGTGCAAAAGAAAATATAGTTGAAGAAGTTCTATTAAAACATTATAATAATGATAATATTGAAGAAATTGTGGGCGATTTAGTCACTAAATATTTTGGTACAGATTTTGCTAATAAGTATAGCTCTGTTTTAAATGAAGATTTTTGAATTACTGACTTAACTGCAACAAGTGTTATTTTAACACCAAAACCTGGATCGATGTTATTTAATAATCACGATAAAGATGCCCTTACTCTTGTTCCCAAAGATTTAGATGATGAAAATCTCTATATGTATAAAATTGAAGTTAAGTTTGGTACTGCAAATTAGGTATTAGTAAAAAATAAGTTATAAGAGTGCATCCCAAAAAGTAAGTAAAGTAAAAATAGCTTTGCTAAACTTTTTATAAGAGGTGCATTTTTTGTATGGAAATTAAAGGACAGAAATTTAAAACATATACAGCAGTCTTTATAGTATGAGATTATATATAATATTGAAATTATTATTAAAACATTAATTTCAAATTTAAAACTAAAATGGTATGCTTGATACCCTGAACATAACGAGAAACAAGAGAATTAATTACACCAAATTTGGAAAATGGTCAATCTAATCCTAAATATGATAAATAAATCAATCCAGATACTGGTACTAAAACCCAAATTATTTAGGTTAAACAAAAATCAACTGTTCTTTTTTCTTTTAGACCCATTAAAGAATAAAGGGGAAGTAATAGACCCAAAGAAAAATAAATATGGTTTAGGTTTTATTGTTGAAGGCTTTGATTTTTGGAAAAGGAATAAATCAAACTTTTTAATGTGAAGTAATAGACAATGTTTACTGGGAAGGAATTGATGAAAATGCATTTAAAGCCTTTGAAAAACCAGATGATAGACAAAGAAAGACTGAAATTTTTTCAAATACTTCTATACAGTATTGATCAGATAGTGGAATTTGGCATTATACCATAGAAATGTCAGGCAAAACTACAGTTCAAAAATATGCTATTATTGGCCCTGAATATCAAAATAAATATCCCTGTTTTTTAGATATTGTTGACAATAATCAAGCAGTCGAATTTTGGACAACAATTCATAGTGATTATCAGATTAAAACTCCTAATGGTAAAGATATTATAATTTACTCATTCGGTTTAAGATCATTACTAAATGATAAAGATAATCCAAAAGATAATCCACAATTTTTAACAGTTTCAGTTAACACTTTAGTTACATCAACAATTTTAATTGGTAATGAGACTTTGTCAGTGTGTAATTCAGCAACTTATAATTCAGAAACTAGCTATGATCTAAGTGCGATTCAGTTTAAAAATTATCAATATAATTTTTCTAAGTTTAATGCTGAACAATTAAGAAACTGAATTTATCAAGATGTTAAAGATTACATGACTATCTATAAATATAATGATATTGATTTAAATGAAGACTATGGAATTTCAGCAAATAAAATCCCTAATGAAAATCCAGAAACATATGCAAATATAAAATTGTTCCGCCAGATCCACCAAATCCTCCAGTTCCAAATGCTCCTGATGTTAATTCTTGCACTAAATATTTATTATGATTATTACCAATAATTTTATTATTAATTTAATGTTTGGGATTATTTCTAACCTGATTTGCTATTCACTATCGTAAAAAAACTAGATAATTAATGCATTTAATCCTATTTAAATAAATAGAATTTTATATTTTTAAAGAAAAATAAAAAATTACCATAATTTATCAAAAAAAATCTTTGAATTAAGTTTTTTATTGTATCATTTGGAGGTGAACTAAATATGGAAAATAAGGTAAAAGATTTTTATGATAATATGTGTAACAATTGTCAAAAAAAGTTTAAAAAAGTTATTAGTATTGCAAAAAAGAATGTTTTAAAACATTTAGATGATCTAGAATTGTTCCTTTGTCATGTTGATAAAACTCGAAATATTGATGAAGATAATGGGGTAGTGCCGTTAGCATTTATTTTCTGTAAAAATGATTCATATGCATTCTTTTGGAAAGATGCTTTATATAATGGTGATGGTTCAAGTAAAGTTAAAGTAGTAAATAATACGATTACATTATCACAAGCAACAATTGATCGTATTAAAGAAGGTAGTATGGGTAAAAACCAATTAGTAGTTGTAAAAAAAGAAGAAACTCAGGCCATTGCTACGCAAATTCTTGAAAAGTATAATATGGATTTTGAACATAAGTTCAACCGAAAATTGGCTAGTTTAACGCGTCAACATTTTTTACATATGTGTCAAAAATGAAAAAAATGATTATCAGTATTACTTTAGTCTTAATTTTATTATTAGCAGCAACTGGTGGAACTTTAGGATGATATTTTACTCGTTTAGAAAATAAGATAGCTCATTTACCAAATTATAATTGAAGAATTAATTTGAATGAAAAGTTAACAAAAACAGACTTAGGACCTATTGATGATAATCGTAAAGAAACAATTCTAGTTGCGGTTAAAGCAAAAAACTCTGTAGTCCAAATTGAAGACTTGTATATTAAAAATGCTACTAAAATTTCGGCAACAGTGGGGGTTAAATCTTGAAGTAATTTATATAATCCTGATTCTTCAGTTAATGTTAATTATATTGCAGAATTAAAAACTTTAGCAACAGATGTCAAACAGCGTAGTTTTCCAAATATTAATCTTACTGTTGATCCTAACCAATTAATGGATATAGTTGCCAATGCTAATGATAATTTAGAAGTAGGGGAAGTTAAAATTGAAAATGTTTTTGAAGGTAATGGCATTGTTACAGCTGATTTAACTGTTATTAAAGGTAGCAAAGTTTATTTGTCAAATGATACTGTAAAACTATATTTTATTAAAAGTAATCAAAAATTATTGTCAGAAGTTTTAACAAAACCTGAATTAGGAGATATTATAAACAATAAAGAAGAAACAATTTTAAGTGCGATTAAAGATAAAAATAAAGATGTTGATCTGACTGAAATTGAAATAGTTAAGAATTCAATTGCAGAGAAAGAGGCATCAGTTAGAGTTAAAGAGAATAGTAAGAAATATATTGTTGGTGAAAAACCAATTTTAGTTAATTATCGAATTTTTAATCCAAATATCGGAACAGTTAAAACACGAGTAGTTGATCATGGATTTGATGGTAATTCTGTGCTCTCGTTGGTGCAGTTATCTAATGGCACAATTTTAGCTGGAACATCCTACGGCTCAATGTATCAATTAAATCCAGCTGGAACAGTTAAAACACGAGTAGTTGATCATGGATTTGTTACCAATGTTATGGGATTATTACAGTCATCAGAGGATATCATTTTAGCTGCCGCCGCTTTTACTAATAACATTAGTGAAATTTATCAGTTGAAGGAGGATGGCACAATTGATCATAAAGTAGAACAACCAAATAACCAAAAATTTGATAGTGGGGTTTATTCGTTAGTTAAAGTTGATAACTGCTTTATCACTGACCATTTCGGCTGGAACGTTCAAGGGCTCAATTTATCAGTTAAATCCAGATGGAACAGTTAAAGCACAAATAGTTGATCATGGATTAGATAGTATTGTAAGATCGTTGGTGCAATTAAAAGATGGTACTATTTTAGCTAGTAGTTATAATTCAATTTATCAGTTAAATCCAGATGGGACAGTTAAAGCACAAATAGTTGATCATTGATTTGATAGTACTGTAAGATCGTTGGTGCAATTATCAAATGGTACAATTTTGATGGCTAATTCAACTGGAAATATATATCAGTTGAATGATGAATAAAATTAGATAGTTAATTATTTTTGACTATCTTTTTTATTTTCAATAATTAATTTATGTATTTAATCCTATTTAATAAATAGGATTTTTATTTTATGTTAAGATCAAAAATAACTATTCACAAAATATTTTTAAACAAATTAAAATGTTTGAAGATTTGGACAAGGAACTTAAAAATAGAGCTCGAAAAACTATTCAAGATCAATATGAATAATTAAATTTACGTTTACGGAAAAAATATTTAAATAATAATAAGGGATATATTCTTTATGAAAAAAATCAACTACCTTAACTACTGAGTGCGGACCAGTTACATATGAAAGAACAAGATTCCGTTATTATAATCAAAAGTAGTATAAATATAAATATTTATTTTTATTAGATGTAGAAATAGGACGAAAACCTTATCAGCGTTTACATCTTGATTTATATTTTAAAATCTTAAAAGAATTAGATAGTGGAAAACCCTACCAGGATATTTTAGATAAATATAATTATTCAGAAATTTCACTAATAACAATTTTAAACATTAATTGGAGTATTAATTTGTAAGATTTGATATATAATTTTGATAAGAAAAAAATAAAGTATAAATGTAAATATTTAAATGCCGCGGCTGTTGAGGATACATACAGTAATACTTCTAACTATAATAATAACAAATTAGTAAAAGTACAATCATATTGTTATACCCACACCTGTTTTAATGAAAACGATTAATCAATAACCGAAAAGTATTAAAAGATAAAAACTTATATATGATTTTAAATTAAAAATATGAAAATGAATTAAAGGATTATGATCAAAAATTATATAACTTTTTAAATCTCAATTATAAATTAAGAGATAAAAGGCTTATTATTTTTGAGGATTTATAGGCTGCCAAGTTGAATCCCAAATTTTAAATAATATTAAGTATTTAAGTCATATAGTAAAACAAATTTTTAAGTATATTTATCAAAGATAAATGGATGTATTCATCATCTAAATGTTTATTTTAATAATATAGACATTTAAAAATATTTCTCAACAACCACATAATTTATTCCATCCTCTTAATTTGAATACTTTTTTTCTTTTTTAAATCGTAGTATAATTAAATCATAAATAAAAATAGGAAGTAGGGATTATAAATGGAAGATAAAAAGCAATTTAATTATTGAGAAGAAGATGAAAATGATTCATCATATATTGATCCTGCCAAAAGGCCTACTTCAATTGAAAAAAATAAATTAGATATTGATGATTATTGGATTAAAGTTGAAAGAAAAAAAACACCCGAATCAATAGAAAGTTTAGGGCAAAAATTTGATCAAGATAAAGAATTAGAACTATTGGATGATATAAATATTAATAATGATAATAAATTTTCAAATGATGAATCTCAACCTTTATTTAATACAAATGAATTACAGAATCGTTGAAATAATATTAAAAATAATGCCGTTCAAGAGAAAATGTCAGCTTTAAGAGAACGTGCCCAAGAACCATTAGTGACAGGAAAAAGAAAATATAGTTTTTTTATTCCAGATTCATTAGATGATTTAGTTAAAAAACCAGAAATTGTTCTTGATGCTACTCCACGAGTATGAGATTTCAATATTCCTTTTCAGGGATATAATAATCATGATAATAAAAATACTTTGCCAGTTAAAGAAGATGAAACTGTTGAATTAAAGCCATTTGATTTAGATAATGAACAAGCAAACGAAATTAAATGTAATAATAATTTTAAAATTTCTGAAAGTGAGACAAGCGAAGATAATGATTATGATCAATTAGATTTACCTTTGGATGAACCCCAAGAGAATCTTTCGGTTAATTCGTATTTAAATCGTGTTCGAAATAATATTGCTGCTAGTAAAAAAGAAGCTATTTTTATTAACGACGAAGATGTTTTAGACCCAAATAATCTAACAACAGCTCAACGATTACGATTATTAAAAGCAGCTAACGATCCAAGTAATAAGGAACGAGAAATGCTTTTAAAAATGAAACTAAACAGCACAAATGGCATTGGGGCCCTTGGTCAGGTTGTAAAAGAACGTTTACAACAAGTTAACTCTGGGAAAATTGAATTAGTAGAAGATAATAATGACGAATCATAAAAAATATTAGTAGGGGGAAAGATAATGTTTTTAGGTAGTAATAATTTTACATTTATTTTAATTGCAGTCTTATTTTTATTTCATCTTATTTTTATTTTTTATATTTGATTAATGTATCGTAATATGATTATGCCAACCCCATTTCAAAATAATAGTTCTAATAATAAAATGCAAGCTATCGAAATTGCCGAAAAATATTTAATTCAAAATAATATCACAAGTTTAGAATTAAAATATAATCTTAAAAATTATTCAATTGATAAAATTTATCAAAATAAAATTCTTTTAATTAATGATTTATCAATTAATAATGTCAATTTGTCTTTAACTGGATTAGGAATAGATTATGTTTTAGGAAAAGTTTTTTTTGGATCAGAATTATTTAAAAAAAATTCAACAATAAAATCAATTAGGTTTTGATTATTTCAAGCGCCAAAATTATTTTTACTTCTATTTTATTTTTTTATTTTACTAAATATTATTTTTGTAATAATTGTTAATGTTAAACCAAGTATTTTAGAAAATGAAATAATAAATATTATTAATAAGTATCAATTAATTAGTTTGTTCCCAATTTTAATGGGAGGATTATATTTAGTTTCCCTTGCAATGAGTCCAAAGCTGAAAGAAAACTTAGAAAATCTTTATGAAAGTAAAATGAAAAATTTTGTGCGAGAAGAATTCCCAGATTTTTTTGGGGATTGACTTAATGCCCGATTATATGCACGTAGTAATCGTTTTACATACTTAGTTGGATATAATTTTTTCTTTAAATATAATTATAAATATACAGGGCCATTTGGTTTATAAAAGAGGAGAGAAGATGAAAGTTATTTTTCATATTGATATGAATAGTTTTTTTGCTAGTTGTCATGAAGCAATCACTCCGGAATTTCGTGGTAAACCACTTGTTGTTTCTTCACCATCACGCCGGGCAATTGTTTCAACAGCTAATTATCAGGCTCGTAAATTTGGAATTAATAGTGCAATGCCTTTATACAAGGCAAAAGAATTATGTAAAGATTTAATTGTTGTTGATCATAATTTTAATTTGTATGTAAATTTTGCCCAAAAGCTTTTTGATTTTATTTGTGAAAACTACACGACTAAAATTGAGGTAGCTTCAATTGATGAGTGTTATATTGATGTGACTGATATTTATCGTAAATATCAGAGTGTCAAAAATTTAGCGTATGATATGCAAAAAAGGGTTTTTAAAGAATTAGGTTTACCAAATAGTATTGGGATTTCATATAATAAGTCATTAGCTAAAATTGGTAGTGATTTTAAAAAACCAATGGGAATAACTTTAATTAAAAAGGAAGATGTTCCAAAAATAATTTTTCCTTTGGCGGTAACAAAATTATTTGGCATTGGTAAACAGACCGCAACTCAATTAGAAAAATTAGAAATTTATACAATAGGTGACTTGGCACATTATGGAGATGTAGATTTTTTAGAAAAAATACTCGGAAGTAATGTGCATAACTTAATTTCTAAAGCCCAAGGAAAAGGAAGCGATGAATTAAATTATGATAATAATCGTTTAAAATCAGTTGCTAATGAAACAACTCTTGAATATGATTTAAGTGATTATGAAGAAATCAAAGAGAAAATATTTTTATTAGCAAAGCATGTTTGTCAGCGAGTACGTAAGCGAACTTTAATTGGCAATGTTATATATGTTACATTAAAATATAGTAATCATCAACGTCATTCAAAGCAAATAAAATTATCAACATATACCTGTGAAGATGATAAAGTTTATTCAATTGCAATTAGTCTTTTTGAAAAATTATGAAATGGTGAAGGAATTCGCTTAATTGGAGTTGGAATTAAAGGGATTATTAGTAAATATGATTTGAAAGAACAACTGAGTATTAATAATTTTGAAACAGCAAGACCTTTATCGGAAACTAATAAATTAATAAATAGTTTAAATAAAAAATACCAAAAGGATTTATTAATGACAGGAGAAAGATTAGAAGAAATGAAATATATTTTACAAGAACAAACAAAGTATATTCAATCTGATAGTCGAACTTTGGATGATACAAAGAAAAAAAGGAGACAATAGTATGAAGGGGAAAATAATATTACCAGATGAAAAAATAAAAAAACCAACAAATATTGAAGGCATTTATTTAATTAAAAATTACATTACTAATAAAAATATTTTAATAGGGGACTATACATATTATCATTGTGATAATGAACAAGAAGCAAATGAATTTCAAAATAAAAATGTACGTTATCATTTCCCTAATTTTTTTAATGATAATTTAGTTATTGGTAAATTTTGTTCAATTGCTAAAGAAACAATTTTTATGATGAATGGAGCCAGTCATAATTATAATGCTATTTCAAGTTACCCATTTTATTTATATGTAAATGATGAAGAATTAAAAAATCAAATGCTAGCACAATTACCTAATCGTGGTGACACAATTATTGGTAATGATGTTTGAATTGGCTATCAGGTAACTATTATGCCGGGAATAAAAATTGGTAATGGGTCTGTAATTGGAACTAAAAGTGTTGTAACAAAAAATGTTCCTCCATATGCAATTGTTGCAGGTAACCCCGCAAAAATTATTAAGTATCGTTTTGATCGTGCAAAAATTATTGAATTAGAAAAGATGCAATGATGAAATTGAACAAAAGAAGAAATTAATAATAAAATTGATTTAATTTGTTTAAATAGTTCTTTTTAAATGTTTTTTATTTGTAACTTTGATATAATCAAATTAGAAAAAAAGGAGAATTATTATGGCTAAGACACCAACATTTTGCTCTGTGCACTTAAAAATACATGTTTGTCCTTTAAATAATAAAAAGGCAATAGCCTCAGCTAATGAATCAAAAATTAAAGAAAAAATGTCAAGAATGTTAAATCCAACTAGTAGTCAAACTCCTGAACCTAATAAACAAAAACCAGAAAAGGGAACTATTCAGTTTTTATTAGCAAATGCTAAGAAAAAGAATAATGCGATAAAACATAATTTAGGGTTAGATGAAGAAGAAAAAATGACAGAAGGGGTATCAGAAACAGATATTAAATCAAAAATGGCAAAGTTAAGAGCTAACATTGGGCTAAACCAAGAATTAACTACCCCTACTCCAAGTTCTAAAATTATATTAGATCCACAATTAGAAAGCTATTCAAATATAATTGACCAAATCACCTCACCTAATATTAATAATAAAACTAATGATTTTAGTACAGAACAATCACAAAAAGAATCACAGAGTAAAAACCAGCAAAAAAAAGTCGTTTCAGCTGCATCGAAACAAAAAAGTGTTGATAATACTCAATTAAATGTTAATAAAACCCCTGACGAAAAAGCAATTATTTTAACAAAGACAGAAGTAGAAGAAATGATTGCAAAGGCTGTTGATGCTGCGTTAAAAAAGAACGGGAAAAACACTAAGAAATAATTAAATGGTATGGTTTAAGTTATTATTTCATATGATTATTCTATAATATAGACTAATATAATATATTATATTGGAAAAATATTTTATTTTTTAAAAAATAAATAATAATTATTGTATTATTTTTTATTTGATGTAATATTAAGGTATGGAAAATAAATTTTTCCTAAAATTTTAACTTTTAAAGAAAATATTATATTAAATAAATAAAAGCTTCATTACTATCTCTCCCCTTTTTAGTTTTAAAATATCTCTTTACTTTTCTTTTATTTAATATTTAAAATAATTACAAATTTTTTCCTCATTATTAAACATAGTGTAATATTTTCTTTTCTGAATTATCAAATAAAAACAGTATTTTACAATACTGTTTTTATTATAATTTTTTAATTATCAATATCTTTTAAAAAGTTGAAAGCTTTTTTACCAATAATGGTCTTTTTTTCCTTATCTCCTTCAATCATGAAGCAAAATTTTTTTAAAACACCAGTAATATCTAGTCCAATTACTTGTTGAAAGTTAACCGTTTCATCTAAAAAAATAATTTCAGCTTCAGTTACTTTGATTCAAAGGCTATTAATTGTTAAAGTTTCTATAATTAAATAAATTAAAATTAAAGCATAGTTTATTAGACCAATTATAACGTATAAATAAGATCAAATTGGACTAATGTTAGGCACAAATAATAATAAAAAGTAATTTATTGCTATAAAAATAATAATAGGGGTTAAAATACCGTATATTCCTGTGAAAATAAAGATTATCATTCCTTTTCATTTATATTCTTTTTTAAAATTAATAATTTTTTTTTGGTTTTGATAATGTAGTAAGAAGATAATATGAAATCCATAGAGGCAAATTGCTAAAACTAAGGTAAAAATTAAAATTATATGCATTTCCATTGTTGTTAGTCCCCTTTCTGTCCCCTCTTTTGTTGTAATAACTCATTAATTCTTAGCCCCATTTTAACATCATCTGTTCAAAAACAATAGACTAATTTTTGTTTTGCAATTAATAACAGTCCTGGTTGAAAAGTATTATTAATATTTAAAATTGTTGGTAATACAGTAATAATGTCAGTTAGTCAAATCGTAATAGCTTTATTTACTTCATCAATTAAAACTCTTTGATTTGTTAAATAAATGTCCCCATAATAATCTGGATTTTCTTTATGTGATCGAAAATTTAAAAAACCATTTAAATTTGTAAGCGAAAATTGTTGATAGTCTTTTAATTCAAATAAAAAGAAATTCTTTTTAATTTGTTTTTGAGAAAGAATAGTGCCTTTAATTTTTTGGTGCAGATAACAAATTTCATTATATGGTAATTCATATTTAATGCTGATTGGTTTAAAATTATTGTTAAAATTTGTTTTTACCAAGTTAATTTCCTTTTGATAATTGGTTTTGATTTTTTGGTATTGCTTAATTCGTTGTTGCTGAAAAAAGGCCAAAATTGCTAGTATTAGTATTGTTATTAATAGTAAACTGCCAAAAGCAATAATAATTATTCACTTAATGTTCATTATTTTTTTCACATCCTGTAAATTAAATATGCCAGATCTAAATTATTTATGATCATAATATAACACTTGTCCTCCATAAATAAATAAATTCCTTGTTTGATTTCATTTTTAATTTGAAAAATTGATAATTCAATGTTTTTAATTAAATTTAAATCTCAAGTGGTAGTTATATCTTCATTAATAATTAAAAGCCGGTGATTAGTAACTACTAAATGACCAAGTTGAAATGGGATCAAGTTATTTTCAATGTTTTTTTTACCATTGTCATACCCTACATTAATCCCCTTTTCAAAAGGAATAAAAAATTTTGATGATAATTTACTTTGTTTTTGTTTTTTTGTTAAATAAACATTAATAATTTCATCACTGTAGGCATGTTCGTTAGGATTTAATTTAAGTTTAACATCAATTTCTTGTAAAGTATTTTTTAAGTATTTATTATTTAAATATTCTTGATTTTCAACTTCTAAACGTTTAAAAATATTGAAAATCATTTCTTGTTTACGATTATAAAAGATTCATCAGATTATAATAAAAATTATTAAGATTACTATTAAAATAGCTAATAAAATTCATCCTCATGTTGTCATATTATATTTCTAGTCCTTTCTTATTTAATAATATTAATCCCATTATGAAAATTATTAATAAATGTTTGTAACATCATTTCTTGGCCAGAATTACGTGGTTGTTCAAAACGATTGTAATAATAAATATTTAACATCTGTTTTTGTTTTTCATTTAATTTTTCATAATATTTTTGGTCAAGAAGCAAATGATTTGATAAATTAATTATTAAACTAGAAATAAAATTTTCTCATTGTTTTGATGTTTTAATTTTTTCAGTTCATTCTTCAAAATAGGTATTATAAATACGATTATTTTTATGATAAACAAATTGAATGCTACTATGTTTTTCAGAATGAACAATATTTGCATATAAAATCTTATTTGGTAAAAATGGATTATTTGGTGAATTAATTGCTTGGAAAGTAATTGGTGTTAATTGTGCTAATAGAATATCATTACATTGCAAAACACTGATTTTTTTTGTTAATGGAATTTCTTTAATAATATAGCTATTTTTATCATTATTCAAGTCACTTGTAATACGCATTAATTCTAAATCATAAAAATAATGCAGTTTAATAATTTTTTTTAATTTTAATGTCATGATTACTTGTTCGGCAACTGAAAGTAGTTGATAATATTGTAAAAAAGTTTGATATGCAACATGATGATCAATCAAATTATCATAGTAATTTATTAATAATGCTTTGATTTGATCAGCTAATTTATTATTAATCAATAATTTATCATGATGTTCATGACAAATAACGTTAAAAGTATAGGGAGTTTCATCTGGGTTAACAAGATCTAAAAAATTAGTATTAATATTTTTAAAATAGTGTTTTTCATTATAATGATCTAAAAATAACTGCGGTTTTGTTGGTAATTGATGATATAAAGCAATTTTAATCGCGGGATTTTGACAATCTTTAATAATACAAGTTGCCTGGTTTTGTTGTAAGACTGCTGCTTTAAAATAGCCTTTTTCTTGGTTAAGATATTTTTCCTTTAATTCTGGTTTACTAATTACTTCTAAAATCGAAACATAATTATCACGTTGAGCATTTGTTGCTAAAACTTTTGATTTACAACATTCAAAGTATTTTTTATTACTTAAACAAATACAGTTTTCTTCATCACCAATAGTAAAAATTGGTTTATAGTAGCGGTGCAAGTAGTCTAACTGATCATCATCTAAATAGTAACTTTTTAGTAAGGCATCAAACATTGCTCGTTCTGACCCTTTTAACTCGCCAAATAATTTTTTTTCAATTTGATCACTCATAAAAATTTTACCTCTTCTATTCTCTATTAATTATAAACCAAGTTAGGTAAATAATTCCTTATTTTTTGTCAAAATTTAAAAAGCACTTTACACACAAAGTGTAAAGTGCACAAAGGCAACATATTATATAACATATTTTATTTAAAAGTTAAGTTCTAATAATAAAATGTTTGTATCGTTTTGGACCGTTAGAATTTTTTATTATTTGGAAATAAATAAAATAAGTCATTTTTCGTTTGTAGTTTACTAGCAAAAAAATGTTATATAAATAGTTATTTATATAAATAAACAAATAATTTTTTTCCATTCATTTTAGCTTTTCAACTACAAAAACATTATATCTTATTTTTAAAAATATTGTAAAAATTTTTTTTAAAAATGCAAAGTATTTTACCGTGAAAAGAAAAAAATAAAATAACAATAGTTTTTAACTTTTCTCTTGATAGAAAATGATATTATATGATTAAAGGAGTTATTATATGGAAAAAATAACCTTATCACAGGAAGTTAAAGATAGAATTAAAGCTTTACATTATGAGGATATAAATAAAAGTTATCGTAAGAAAAAGTCATTTGCTGCTAGTTCTAGAAAACTAAAACTTGCCCTGACAATAATGATAATATTATCCGTTGTATTTATGATAGTTGGGGGTATTTTATTGCCTTTTAATATTGCTTTTCTATTAGCAGTTATTTTATTAGCAGTTGGAGGGACTACTTTTACTGTTTTAATTGTTACTATTGCAATTATTAGTGCGCGTGCCATTAATATTGCTTTATTTTTAAATCGATTAAACTATAATGAATATTACCAAATTGCAATTGCAAGTTATTTTAAGGGCCAAGTTGAATTAGAAATTGTTAATAATGAATTTAAAGTTTTACCGCTTCCTAATTTTACTAGTTTTAGTAAAAATCCGCGGAAAAATAATCTTTTACAAGAAAGTTTAATTCGGGTAAGCAGTTTAAAAGAAAAAATGGATAATAAAGTAATTAATGGTTCTATTAATAAAATAAAATTTTCATTAGGAATTATTACTGTTCGTAAGACAATGATCTTTTTAAAAACGTTAATTATTTTAGCCTATATTATAATTATTATTTTAGCTAGTTATGGTAAAAATAATAATCAAAAAGGTAAAAGTAATACAATTAGTAATTCTTTTAATTTTGTCACATTAATGTTATTAGTTGAAATGAAGCGATCAGAAAATTACTTCTTTTTTAGTGCTAAATTACCAGTTAGTTTTGATATCGAGGCGAACATTGTCCCCTACCAAAATAAATTTAAAAAATTTGTTTTACGAAATAAGGAAATTAATTTTGAAGGGAATGAATTTAATAACATTTTTGATACTAATACGACAAATCCCCTTGAACTTCGTAAAATATTAAGTCCAAAAGCAATGGCTAATTTAATTGATTATTCTCGTCAATATCAAGAGGCTTTATCAATGTCTTTTGTAAATGATTCTTATACATTGTTGTTGGATAAATATTCATATAGTAAAAAAAATCACCATTTAAATCAAATTTGAAAACCATTAATTAATAGTAAAACAAACATTGAAACATGTATTGATGATTTAATTACAAAAATTGAAATAGATTTATTTCATTTAGAAAAAAGTTTAAATTATTTAAAAAGCTTTGATATTGTTTAAAAACAATATCTATAATTAAGCCTAAACTCCCCTACTGATAACTATTGACTCCCCTATCGTGAGAAGAACAATAGTTATTTTTCATTTTTTTTAATTATTGTTAAAATTTTATCTTTAATTGTGATTCTAACATCAGGGTTTAAAGATAAAAATTCTTTAACTTTTTCTTTCCCTTGTCCTAAGCGATTATTATTGTATGAATATCAAACTCCTGATTTATCAAGAACATCATATGTTACTCCTAAATCAATTAATTCTGCTAATGAATCAATTCCTTCATTATAATTAATTTCAATTAAGGCAACTTTAAATGGTGGGGCAACTTTGTTTTTAACGACTTTAATTTTAACCTTATTAGCAATTGCTGTTCCTGAATTTGTTAAAGTTTCTACGCGACGAACATCTAACCGTACAGAAGCATAGAATCGTAATGCGCGACCTCCAGATGTTGTTTCGGGATTGCCAAATAAAATCCCAACTTTTTCACGAATTTGATTAATAAAAATGACAATACAATTAGTTTTGGAGATAATTCCATTTAGTTTTCGCAGCCCTTTACTCATTAATCGGGCTTGGGCTCCAATTGTAATATCATTCATTTCTCCTTCTAATTCCACTTTGGGAACTAAAGCTGCCACTGAGTCAATTACAACAATATCAATAACATTAGATTTAACTAGGGTTTCTAAAATATCAAGTGCTTGTTCGCCACTATCGGGTTGGGCAATAATTAAATTATTAATATCAACCCCTAATTTTTTAGCATAATTCGGATCTAAAGCATGTTCAGCATCAATAAAAGCGGCGCGACCTTGATTTTTTTGTACTTCCGCAATGGCATGTAAGGAAAGTGTTGTTTTTCCGGAAGATTCAGGACCAAAAATTTCAATAATTCGTCCTTTTGGATAACCTCCAATTCCAATCGCATTATCCAACAGTAAACTACCCGTTGAAACGGCTTCAATTGCTAAATTAGTTTTATCACCTAAACGCATTACAGCACCTTTACCATATATTTTTTCAATTTCTTTTAAAGCATTCACTAATATTTGATCTTTTTCCGCTTCTGAATTTTTTTCAATATTAGTGGTTGGTTCTTTTATTGTTCCCATTATATTCTCCTTTCTAATTTTAATTACCTAATTTTATTTTAATTTCATTTAATTATTTAATTATTTCTAATAAGATACTCAATGCTTTTTCAACAGCAAGTTTTTTAATTGTAATTCTATCAAGATGAGAGTTTAATAGTAATTTTTCAACTAATAAGGTTGAATGATATTTAATCCCAATAAAAACAAGACCAATTGGTAAGTTATCAAGAGCCGTTGGCCCAGCATTACCAGTAAAACTAACAGCAATATCAGTTTTAAATTGGTTTTGACATTTTTCAGCCATTGCCGTTGCGACTTGTGATGACACAACACCATATTTTTGGATTATTTTCTTACTAACTTTGCCATTTTTGGTTTTAACATGATTACTATACGTTATAAGTCCCCCAGGGAATACTTTACTAGCATTTGGGACATTCGTAATTGTATTTGCAAATAATCCCCCAGTAATTGATTCATAACTAGCTAATGTCAAATTGTGTTTTAATAATAATGCGACAATTTCTTTTTCCATTTATTTTATCTCCTTAAATCGCTTTTCTTTATTTTTTTTAATTATATAATATAATAGTAAAAGTAAAATAAAAAGTACAGAAAAGAGGAAAAATTCAATGAATTGAGCTAATCGTATCACTTTAATTAGGTTATTTTTAGTACCAGTAATAATTGTTTTAATGTTATTATATCCATTTTCAAATGCCTTATATGCTGGATGGACCGATGTGATTGTTATTAAGGTTAATGATAGTGTTACCTATACGTTACCTTATGCATATTTAGTGGCAGGTATTATTTTTATTATTGCTAGTTTAACTGATTTTTTAGACGGCTATATTGCTCGTCACTATAATCAAGTAACTACTTTTGGGAAATTTTTTGATTCAATTGCAGATAAACTATTAACAAATACTGTTTTAATTGTTTTCGCATGTGCTAATATTTTGCCCGTTTGAATTGTTGTGCTTTTATTAGGGCGTGATTTAATTATTGATGTTGTCCGCCAAATTTTAGCTAGCAAAAAAGTTGTAATGGCAGCAAATTGATGAGGAAAAGTTAAGGCAGCCGTTGAAATGTTTGAAATGTCAATGTTATTTTTTGTTGGTTTTCAAATGTTTAATGGCCAAATTCATGGTCATGGTCAATGAGATGAATTTGGTTGAATTAATCAAGTGATTCTGATTCCAATGTATTTAGCAACGCTATTATCATTGTATTCAGCAGGAAATTATATTTATTTAAATCGTAAAATGTTATTTGATATTACAACTGTTAACAATAAGCCAAAATTACCGGAACAAAAGGAAAATAACTAAAATGGCAAAACAAAAAATTGCTAATCAATGAGCAATTGTAACAGGAGCAAGTAAAGGGTTAGGATATGCTTATTGCCAAGAACTATTTGAAAAAGGCTATCACGTTATAGCTGTTGCTCGTAATTGTGAACCAGTTGGAAAATTAGCTAAAAAATATCCTGATCAAAAAGTAAAATTATTAAATTTAGATTTAAGTAAAACAGCTAATGTTTATCAATTAGCGCAAGAAACAAAAAACGAAAATGTGACATGTTTAATTAATAATGCTGGATATGGTGTCTGAGGTTATTTTAAAGATTCTGATTTAGAACAAGAATTAAATATGATTGATTTAGATATTAAAGCTTTACATATTTTAACAAAGCTATTCGTACAACGTTTTGCCGAAAATGGTGTTGGACGAATTATTAATGTTGGTAGTTTAGCTGCATTTACTCCTGGCCCAGTTTTTGCTAGTTATTATGCGGCTAAAGCCTATGTTTGAAGTTTAGGCGTTGCTGTTAATACGGAACTGAAAAAAACAAAATCACCAGTTCGTGTTATTACAGTTTGTCCCGGACCATTAAAAACTGATTTTTGAAATCGTAGTAGTAATCAAAGTGATGCTAATTATCATTCAACAGTAAAAGTAATGTCAACGCAAAAATATGCTCATAAAAGTTTAACCAAAGCTTTAAAAGTTAAGAAAAAAAATTATCTTATCACAGGAGCAACAAATAAATTTGTTAAAAAATTAACAAAATATGTTCCCCAGAGTTGAGTTTTAACATCAGTTTATAACTATCAAAGGAAACGAAAAGAAAAATAAGTTCATTGAATATGTCAAGAAAAATAGACAATTAAAAAGTTACTTGAAGGGATGATTTTCTGTATTGAACAGGACTCATTCCTTTTAATTTGGCTTGTGGTCTAAAATTATTGTAAAAATAGATATATTTAGGTAGATTTTCAATAATTCATTTGGCTGTTCGTTTTTTTCTTTTTATATGATATAAAAATTCAGTTTTCATAGTACCAAATCATGATTCTGTATGGGCATTATCATAAGAGTTTCCACGTCTGGACATTGAAATCGTAATTCCAAGATAATTGCATAATTTTTCATAATCAGAATTTGTATAATGAAAACCTTGATCTGATTGTAGAACTCAAGTTGATGGCTTTCCAGCTTTTACTCAAGAATTAATTATGTTTTTAAAGACAAATTCTTTTTCTAAATTATTACTGATTTGGTAGTCCAAAATTTCATTAGTATGAAAGTCTTTTACTATTGATAAAAAATAGGTTTTGTCGCTTGTTAATAAATATGTTATGTCTGTTCCTATTTTTTGATTAATATCTGTGGTTGAAAAATCTTGATTCATGATATTTTCATGTCTTTTGTTACCAGAATTTAATCTTGTATTTTTTCTTTAAGGACCAAATCGTTTGAAATTTCTTCTTTTTCGATTTGGGCAAGGACTTTTTTACATCTTGAATCATTTCAATATACTCAATTAATTCTTTTTTTGTCATTAATTCAAAATTAAGATTTTTTGGACGCCCTGGTCGACGAATTCCTTTAGATTGTAGACCATTTCCTGGTTCTAACGCTTTTTCTCCACTAATTTTAACTGCCTTTTTTCAACGAGATAAAGTTGGTGTTGAAATTTCAAATTTTTTAATTGTTTTTGCTCAACCATTTTCTTTGTAATATTTTAAAATATTAAGTTTTTCGTTTTTTGTAAATCATTTTGTTCCCATAATAAAAGAATACCTTTTAATAAAATTATGACACATAAGTAACTTTTTATGTGTCTAATTTATTTTAGGTATTCACATATGAACTTATTTTTTTAGTATTGTTTTTAAATTTATGCTGTTGTAAATTTAACAGTTGTTGTTCCAAAATATTGTGATATAAATCCTGTTGCATCAATTGTTGCCGATTTTTTGTCATCACTTATTTTAACACTAACATCGGTGGAAAGTTTTAGAGATAATTTAAATTGGACATTAATTGCATTAATAATACTTGCTGAATTAGCTGCTACAATTTTTCCTAAATCAGAGTTAGGTGGAATTAATTTTGCAATATCTTGGCGATTAATTGCTTTGAAAGTAACATTGACTGAACCAGAATAGATTTGATCATAACCATCATTAAAAGGAACTATTTCTATTGTGGCATTATCATTATCATCTATTGATTTTTTAGCTACTTTAATTGACGTTTTATTAACAGTTGGATTTAAACTAATAACTTTATCTATAATATCTTGATTAAAATTTTGTAAAGTTGCTAAATCGATTTCTCCTAAATTTGTTTTTGTTATAATATTGCTTAAACTTCTTTTTTGTTCTCATGCATAATCAATTTTAATTTTTCCTTTGAATACTTCTAACTGACTTTTAATCATAAAACTATTATCAGTAATATCAGTTATTTTAAATAAACCTCAGTCACTTAGTGAATCTTCTTTAAGATTATTTTTTTTAATAAAAATAGTACCCAATTCTTCTTTAGTTAATTTTTCTTCACTGTATAATTGACCTAAATTTGTTGTTTCTAATTTAAGAATATCATTTATGTCACCATTAGTAATGTTAAAATGAACTATTATTTTATATGAAAAGACTGGATTTGTAAGCTCTTGGGCGACAATAAGACCTTTTTCATCATGATTTCTAAATAACATTGATCCAGGTTTTGGTTTTAAAATAGCACTTGTTGCTGTTAAGTCAGTAATTCAAAAATCTTCTAATAATACATCATGATATTTGTCAAGAAAATCTTTACCATAATATTTTTCAACTAAGTCAAAAACTAATTGATTTTTATTTTCTTCATTATAGTTACCAGATAAGTATTCATGAATATCATATTCTTTCCCTGTTTGTCAATCTGCCCCTTTACCATGTGTTTTAGTCATAAAGTTAGGATTTATATCATTTAAGATTTTAAAATTAAATTGGATTGTTCCTGTCATAAAAGTTTTAAAGTTATTTTTAAGGTCCGTAATATCTGCTCCAAAAACTAATGAACCTTCATAGTTTTTATTAATTTTTGCTGTTAAAACTGGATTATTAATAATTGATTCTGTTTGTTTTGCAGATTCAAATAGGATAGCAATCCCTAAATCGGTAATTTTTTGTTGGTAAAATTCAAATAATGGATTAAGGTTCCCAATAAATTCTAATAAAATAGGGAAAATAGTTGTTAAAATAGCCATAGTGCTATTATCACTGTTGATAAACTTATCAGCAAGTTCATAAGGTAAGTAAACATCATTGATGTTAGTTAAACTGGCAAAATCAGTTCAATCAAAAGCTTCATCATTAATTTCAACTTCACCTTTAAAGTCCCCTTCTTTTATTCCAGTTAAAGTTACAATGTGTTTTTCTGAATCAACATTAACTTTTACATCATTTGTTGTTAAATTAGTTTGGTTTAATAAATTAATTAATTCTAATGGTGAAACTTTATCTTTATAAGCATTATCGACACCACTAATTGGTAATGAAGTTTTTGTAATAATTTGACTAATATTATTAGTTAATCCTTCAATTTTAACTTTTTTTGAAATAAATGCTGATTTTGTTGTTGGTCCCATATAACGAATTGTTGCTTCATTTAAACCTGGTAAAAATTGGATTCTTAGTTTATCAACATTGTTTCCATCTTTTGCTAATAGTTTTTTTAATGCAAACCCATTTGGAACAGTTTGGTAGCTATCTTTAATATTGAATGTATCAATTGCACTTGTGGCATTTTTAGTTCCACATGCAACTACTGAACTTGCTCCAGAAGCAGTAATGGCAATGGTTCCTAAAATACTTAATAATTTTTTCATTTTCTTTTTCTCCTTTTTTTCTTTAAAATTAGTTTTTCTGCTGTTTTAAGATTTATTTTAGTAAATTTTTAAACTATTGGTGGTGCTACTCCTTTTTTAAAAGTATTTAAATAAAGTGACCAACGAGAACGGAAAATTAAGTTTCGAAATTTTAAAACAACTGTTTTTAAAAAAGTATTAGAAAAATAAATGATAACAGTATTTTGTGATTCAATGACAACCAGATACTCAAGATATTTTTCAACAAAATCATCAAAAGGATTAATGTTTGAAATAGTTTTAATTATTTTTAAGTATTTTTTAAAAGAAATAGTAATAATAATAGTTGTAATTAAAAAAATGATAAAACTTGAGTATAAAAAGGCAAAAAAGTAATATAGACCAAAATAAATACTATCCTCTGCTCCCAAAATAATACTAAGTAAAGAATGTTTGTGATCAAATAATTTTATGAAAAAAATAAAAAGATTAGTTATTCATAAAATTATTAATATACTATTATTGGCAATAATATTTTTTCATTCAATTTTAACCCTTGGTGATGTTAAAAAATTGTATCTTTTAATATCTTTATATAATTGAATTAATAAACTCATATACGAAATAAAAATAATAAAAATTATTATGCTATATAGCAAATTATAGGTTCAGTAAAATAAGGCTATATTATTTAGAAAAATGTTAAAAACTGCAGTTAAAATATTATTTAAAATAAATAGCGCTAAAATAATGCCAACAAACCAGCAAGACTGTTGTTTAATTTTACTGATGTTCATAGTAGTCCTCCTAGTTAATATTTTAAACTTAGTTATTATTATACTTTTTAAAATTATTTTTGCAAATTTTTAATTAACTATGGATGGAATAAATTATGTAGTTGTGGGGCAATTTTTAAATGTTTATTATAGCATTATAAGCATTTAGAAGATGAAAAATCTTATTTGCTTATATTTATTAAAACATTTTTCGAAAAAAATATAATACAAAAAAACACTAATTTTATCAATTAGTTAATAATTTTTAATACTCTTAAAACTCTAATATGTTATTTTTTTTGATATATTCTGTAATCTATAATTATCTGTAAATAATCATTTTTATCTTAATATAAAATAAAAAATCCTATTTATTAAATAGGATTAAATGCTTTAATTATCTAATTTTTTATGGTGGCAAATATTTAAAATGTTTTAGGTTTATGCATTATTTAATTGAAAAATACTTCCATCATTTGTTCCACCAAAAAGATCACCTGATGTAGTTTGAACAAAAGATAAAAGAGCATTGTATTTTTTTATATCAACTGTCGCTTTTATTGTTCCGTTATTATTTAACTGATAAATTTCCCCCCAGTGCCACATCCCAAGTAAAATTGTTCCATCTTGTAATTCAAATATGTTTCTGGGGCTATAACTTAATTTTTCTTTTTTTTCTTTTTGTTTGCCATTCATGTATAATTCATATATTATACCCGCCCCTATTATACCCGCCCCTTCAGGTCCATCTGTTGCTGCTAAAACTTTGCTATTTGATAATAAAATTAATGAATGAACAGTGCCCTCTAATTCCGTTACTGGTTCTTCACTAATACTTTTTCCTTTTGAATCTAATTGATAAATTTCTCCGTCATATCCTCCAGCTAAAATTAAGCCAGGACTAGACTCTACCATTGAATAAACATCAAATGTATTTGTTACTACCCCCATAAATGATCCATCAGGAAATAACTGATAAACTGTATGATTATTAGTTCCTACCAAAATATTACCATTTTTTTGTTTTAACATTGAGTATACTTTGAAATCATCAGGAATTCTATCATCCACAATTTTTTTATTAAATGTTCCATTCGGATATAAAAGATATAATCCATGAGTTGTCCCTACTAAAATATCCTTCTCATTGGCCAACAAAATTAAACTATTAATATTACCAGACAAATTAGTTACTGTCTTTTTGAAGGTTCCAATATTTGGATTAAAAACACGATAATTAACTTTAATTACATCATTATTTACAATATAATCTGTACTGTCCATTTTAACTTTAATTAAAGCTTGCTCACTAGTAATAGAATCTGAAACAAGTTCAATTTCATTAACATGGACTTTCGGATTTAACTTTCCAATTTTATTGATAATAGTTTCTGGTTCTTTATTTATAATATCTCCTAATTCTTTATTAGTTAAAACCTCTGATAATAGTTTTCTATTATCACTACTAAAATATAATTTTAAAGTATCATTTGGTAAATATCGGTCACTACTTTTAAGCACAGTTAATTCTGCTGTGACAGTTTTATTACTTTTTTGAATGTTTTTTTTAATCTCTACCTCATCTGTTCTTAAATCATTATTTGCCTTCTTAACTATGGTCATTAATTCTTCTGGGTCTGGGTTTTCGCCAAGATTCACATTTGGAAAACTTCGTTGCTTTACATCAGTTGCCAATGTTACAAACGTCGCTTCAAAATTAACCTCAACAGAAGAATTAGGATCATATAAACTACTTGATGATTTAACCCCCACTGTTGCTGAAATTTCGGTAACATCTTTAACATACAAGTCTTCAATTTGAACTACAGAGTTCTTTACTTTAACCGCAGCTAAAATAGTTTCTTCAACATTATTGTCAATTCCCCCTAAGTCTCTATCTTTTAAATGCTCATTCAAATTAATTCGTCAATTATAATTAGGTAATTGTCCATTAGAAATATTATTTCTAGTTGAAAAATATCATCCTAAAGACCCGCCAAGGGTTGCCAATAATAAAATAATTACCAAACCAATACTTAAAATCATTTTTTTAATCTTGGTCATATGTAATAAATTTTGGCGATTCATAATTGCCATTTGCCGATTAAAATGCTTTACAATTGAAGTACTATTTTCACTAATAAGTTTTGAAGTAATATCTTGAGTTTGTTTCTTTTTAACTACTGTTAACTCATTATTATTAGTATTATGCTCTTTAATCCGATCAATTGTTGCTTGGGATAATATCAGTCTATCATTAACAATTTTAATTTTAGATGAGCCATCACCATTATATAAATCCTCTTTTCAAAAGAAAACATAAGAATCTTTTTTGCAAAAAATAAAAGCTAGTGGAACAAGGTCATTATCATCTTCAATACTTTGATTTTTATCAACAGTACAAAGAAATACTTGCAAATCATCTAAGTCTTTTAATGCATTCTTTTTAGCAACGCTAATAACTTTCTTAAACTTATACTGACAACTATTACACATACTGTCATAAAAAACCTGCACTTTGTTTTCCATATTTAATTCACCTCCAAATGATACAATAAAAAAATAAATAACTATTATTAATTATACAGTATTTTTTGAAAAAAAAAAAAAAAAACTTGAAAAACGTTTTTTAGTTAAATTACTTGGTAAATTATAATAAATTTTAGTTTTATTGAAAAATATAAAAATCTTATTTATTAAGTTAATATTTAACATCAGGAGCATTTGATTCAGGGGGGGTGATCTGGTGTTACTATTTCAGATTCAGAATAACCAATTGTTTTATCACTTGTTGAACCAGAATGAACAAATAGTTTTAAAGTTGCAACTCCATTTTTTATATTTAAAAATTCATTTAAAATGGTATCTGATAAATCCCCTAGTGTATTTGTATGTGTTTTGGGTTTTTCATTAGGGATTTGCCAATTGTTTTAAAAAGATTGAATTTTATGGATAAAAAAATACTTCTTTTTCTGATAATCTTACCAAATATTTTGGTTTCATTATTTTAACTGTTCCGGTTATTAAAAGAACTTCTTTTGCTTCCATAGTTTTTAGAATTCTTTCTTTTTTGATTAAAAAAGAATCATAGTCTGGTATTAAATTTTGATTTGTATTCTTTAATTGATCTATCATATATTAATTTCCTCTGTACTTTCTGTAAATAAAAAACACATGCATACGATAAAAATCATAGGATGTGTCATTGGTCATCTAATGTAACATTATACCCCATTTCTTTAAAAATTACGTAGTAATTTCAGAAGCAGGATAAGAAGTGTATGCACTTTTATGGCTTCTTTCTCGGACAGCCGAAGATTAATATTCAAATTGCTTAATCATTTTTATATATAACTTTCTAAGATAGTGAATAATCTATACCTAAAATTGTTTTAAAATTTTGTTCTTTAATGGGTAAATAATCTCTTGTATGATCAAATAATTTAACCTTAAGATTAATTTTATCAACTTTATATTGTAAAATTCCTGTAAAATTACGTAAATTAGTTGCACTTATAATTAATGATACACCAATAAACTCAACATTTTTTTCATTAATTAAATTTGAAATGCTATAAATAGCTGGAGATTCTAGATATCCAGGGTCATATTCTTTATCATTGTCTCATAAAAAACCATAAGAAGGCATCCCATATAATGATACTTTTTTACCTGTATCAAAATGAATTTTTTGTAATTCTTTAAATAAATTTAACATATTTGGTAATTTAAATCCATCAATTTGACCAGGACTTAAATCAAAAGATATATCATCTATTGATTCTAAATATGATATATTTTTCTTTGAAATATCTACAATATTTTCTTTAGGATAATTTTGTTCATTAGTTGCTAATGGAATAATTGCACTGCTTATGAATGCTAATGATCCAAATAAAGATATTAAATTTTTCATTATAACAAATCCTTTTCTCTAACCCACCCAAAGCCCTACCTATTATTTATAAATAATATCTGGTCTAACTATTAATATAAATTTTTATTATTCTTATATCTTGTAATTTATTTTACTACTAATTTTATTTTACACATAAAAACAAGATTTATTTCAAATCTTGTATATTTTTATTAATTAAATTTTTGTTTTTTTCTTTATTTATTTTGATTTGGATATTATGGTACTTTTCAACAATTTCACGTTCTTCTTTTATTCTTTCACTTGGTGATTTAGTTAGTAAACTTGTAACATTTGGTAAGTCTACTTTTGCCTTGTTTTGTAAAATTTCTCTTTCGGTTTCATTTTTGATTAAACTATCAATATTTACTATTTGATTACCTAACATTTTTGAATGTATGTCTGCAGTTTGTGTATCGTTTATTTAAATATAAATACTCAAGTTACAGTTATAATGAATAATTCCCCGATTTTCTTGCCCATATGTTTGATCTAATTGTAAGAAATCTTGTAAAATAAGTAAGAAAAACATGTCTCGGCTTCGAGCGACGGTCACAAATCCTTGAAAGTTTGGAATCATAGGTATGTTCTCAAATTAATCTAAATAGAATTGGATATCTCTTGGCAAACGTTTGTTAGGTTGGGAATTTGCAACTAAAACATTTGCTTTGTATAGTTGCAAAGCAAATAAACTGGCAAGAATGTGGTGATTAGTTTTTTCGTCAGGAATGATTAAAAATAATGCTTTTGGTTTATCAGTAAAATTAAATAGATTAATGTCATTTTTACAGGCAATTTTCTTAATTCCGATATCATGATAAATCTGTAAGTCACGATCTAAATTTGAAAGAATAGAACCCAGTTCGTTATTTCCTGTTTTCAGGGCATTTAAACCCACTATTTGGGCCATTGGCTTTAAAGATAAGGATATCATTAGGAACATACTGATAATTTTATGTCATAGCTAATCCCAAGAATTATGTATATATACGATTTAAGCAGTAAAAAAACTGAAATTATTCAGTATTCTAAAATGTTTATAAAATATGGGTTTCCCAACAACCACTTTTTTATTTGGGCATTAACTATTAATCAAAATAATGGAGTAAATATAATAGTAATAAAATAATAAATGAATAACTAAAATAAAATAGACACATAAAAAGTTAGTTATGTGTCTATTTTATTTTAGTTATTCATAATAGTTTACTTTTATTATTAATTTAATAAGTTTATTGGTAAAATTCATTTAAGTAAATATCTCTAAATCAGTAGTTAGTATTTTTATCTCAGTTTACTGATCAAGTCATTAATCCTTTGACAAAAATGTTTTTAGCTTTTAAGTAATTTGTTGCTTTTGCAATGTCGCCAGTTTGAACCTGACCGTTATTAGCAGCATCAATATTTGAAGGTAATCCCATCACTAATTTATCAGCATCAATTTGATAGAAGTTATCTTTTCCTTCAACAATATATTTGCTAATTAAATATAAGAATTCTGCTTTATATTCAACATTATTTTGTGCTAGTCAATATAAGTTTAAGTTTAATTCAGCACGATCTTCATCTTGAACATTAACCCCATCACCAGCTTGATTATAAAACTGCGGATTGATTCAGTCGTAATATCCTTCAAGTGATTCCAAATATTTAATGTAATCACCAAAAGCCGCATTAGTTTTTAAGTATGGAAATTCTGGGGCCATTGTGATGTAAAAATGTTTTCCTTGTGCTTGATAATAGTTTTTAACATATTTTAAAGCATTTGGAATAACTATTTCGTTATCACTAGCATTGATGGCCGCTTGTTCTAAATCAATGTCTAATCCATCAAAATCGTATTTATCAGTTAATTCAATAATTTTATCAATAAAGTTTTGAGTATCAGCTGTTTTTAAATCCACATGAGCATCTGCTCCTCCTAAGGATAAAATAACTTTTTGCCCACGAGAATGTAATATATCAATTTCTTTAACAAAAAAAGCATTTTTTTGTTCTTGCGTCATTTCTGGGTGACTTGCAACTAATGGTGTAAAATCAGGCAATACCCCAACTTGTTCTGAACGCATAAATGAGATATTAACAAAGTTATATTCTGTTGGGACATCTGTTAAGTTAATGTATTTTGCAAATTCCTGTGTTCATTGTGCTGATTGTGCATTATCAAAATTATGTCAGTAACCAACTAGAACTGATTTTTCTGTTTCATTAATATTATTTGTATTATTTAGTAAAGTTCCAATTGGAGTTGCTCCAAAAGCAAAAACTCCAGTTAATGATAATAATGTTTTCATAAATTTTATCCCTTTCATAGTAAAATAAATGCTTGATAAATTTATATAGACGTTATTATTTTGATAAGTAGCATTTTTAATGCTAAATTAATTGTAACTTATTTTTAAAAAAAATAACATAGCGTTTTAAATGCTATTTTATTTAAAAATAATTATTGTAACTGAAAAATTAAATTGTTTTAATAATAAATTCTTTATTAATATCACTAACTTCTTCTAATTCTGTTTCTAGTAAAATTTTATCTATATCTTTTTTAGTATTTTCTGGTTCTTTAATTGTAAATGATACTGTTACTGTGCTGTCAGGTTTGTAGTTAGTACTATCTTCTTTTGTTTTGATATTTGCTTCTGTTTCACTAACAGTTCCGTCTAGTTCGATTTGATTGATATCAACGCCTTTGTTTGTTACTTTAATGGCATCCAGGATTGTTTGCGGTTGATTGTTTGCAAGTTCACCTAAAGTTTTTAATTAAATCAAATCATTTAAATCTTTCTTTAACTCAAATTCTATTTCAATTCCTTTATCATTTGGTAAATAAAATTGGCTATCTTTAATTGGCATGATTGTAGCTTTTGTTTCTGTAATATTTACAATTGCAATGTCTGACATGATAAGATTTTTATTTTTAAGATTTTCACGAATAGTAGAATCAGAATTATCATTAATTTTTTCTAGTATTGTTACTTTTAAATCTGTTGCTAATTCTTTTTTGACAATATATTCAAAAATTATTAATAACAAATTTAAGAGAAAATAGTAATTAAAATTCAACTTGTTTTGGTTTTTTTAAAAATAATAAAGAAAAAACCGATAATTTTATCGGTTTTTAAACAAATAAAGTGGTAATTTAATTTTTTAAAATTATTTCCCTGAAATTTTTGAAAGTTCTTTTGCCACGGATTCAACATAAACTCCAACAATAATTTGGATTCCTTTGTTTTTTGAAACTAGAACTAAACCAGCAACACCTGTATCTTTAATTTTTTGTTGATCAATAATCGTGTTATCTTTTACTGTTAAACGTAAACGTGTCATACAGTTATCAACTTTTTCTAGGTTATCATGACCAATTGCATCATAGATTACTTTGGCCATTTTTGCTGCTCCTTCTGGATCTTTTTTCAAGTCAAATCTTGTTGCGATAGTTGTTGAGGCACTTGCCATAACAGGCCCAGCACTAGTAGCTAATTGAATATTTTCTTCTTTTTTCTTTTTATTTGCATGTTTTTCAACTGTTTTCCCCAATTTTTTAGCAATTACAGCGGCTTGTTCTTCACGCCCTGGAGTTGCTAAGTTTAGTTTTTTAATTAATCATTTAAATGAGAAGAAGTATACTGCTCCTTCTGCAATACCAATTGGCAGAATCATTAACGGATTTCCTAAGACTTTGTAAACTGGGTTTTGTAATGTTCCTGAAATTGTTGACATATCTCATGATGTTTTGATTGAGACAGCTCAGTCAACAAATCCAGCTGAGAATCCAAATCCGGCACGAATTCCAAATCCAACAGTAATTGCTGCAAATACTCCAGTAATTAAGGCATGTAGTCCTAATAAGATTGGTGCTAAGAAGATAAATGAGAATTCAATTGGTTCTGTAACCCCTGTTAAGAATGAGATTCCAGCTGATGATCCTAAGATTCCGGCTACTTCAGCACGTTTTCCTTTATCTTCAACTGATAAAATCATTGCAGCACAAGCGGCTGGTAACCCAAACATCATCATTGGGAAGAATCCTGTTTGGAAGATTCCACTTCCTCCAGCTAAACCAAATTTAGCATCAGCATATAATTGCCCTAAAAAGGCATTAATATCACCATTCATGGTTTCAACAATTCCAGTACTATTTCAACCATCAATAATTGGTATACCATTTTCAACATGATAAACTGCTCATTGTAATACTCCATCTGTAATTTGTCATAATGGAACACCATTCATTGACATTAAGTGTCCAACAATTGGTTGTTGGAATCATAAATAAGTATTTAATACTTGGTGTAATCCAAATGGAATTAATAAACGGTTAAATATTCCGTAGAAGAATGCCCCAAGGGGTGGGATTGCGCCTAAACCATATCCTAAGTATTGCAACGCAAGTTGTAATCATGGTCATACAGCAGCAATAACAAATCCTCCTAATAAAAAGAAGAAGACTGTAACCATTGGGACAAAACGACGTCCTGAGAAGAATCCTAAAGCGGCTGGTAATTTAACATCTTGGTAGCGGTTATAAATTAGCGCAACACAAGATCCAGCTAATATACCTCCGAAGACTCCCATATCAATATTGTATTTTGCTCCATAAGTTCCATCCGCTGCTTTTGAATTAAAATCAAAAACATATAGAATTTGTGAATGCATTTCTGTCCATTTTGCTTCCCCATTAAAGTTACCAATTGGTTCATAGCTTTTCATAACATTGCTATAGTATAGTTGTGGAATGATTGCCATTAATCCTGTGATTACAGCTCATCCAAAGAAGGCAACTAACGCTGCTTCTCCTCGGAAGTCTTTTGCCATTCCAAATCCTAACCCAATGGCGAATAAAGGTGCAAGGTTATTTAAGGCAGCAGATCCTACTGCATTAAAAATTGCCCCAACATATCAAATCCCAGCAAGTGATCCTGTTTGTGTTAACGCAGAATTCAAACTACTATCGGTCATTAATACCCCTATCCGTACTAATAAGGCTGCAACTGGTAATACAACAATTGGAAACTGTAATGCTTTACCCAATTTTTGTAAATATTGCATAGATTTTTTTCCTTTCTTATAGAATAAATATTAATTATAAAATAGTTGTAAATATTTTATTGCATTGCAATCTGAATCACGGTGATTATTCCGACAACTAAAGCAATGGCAAACAATGATGATAAAATTAAAAAAATATTTCCTTTAATTTCTGTCACAATTCCCCGTTCTTTAGTTGCAACAAGTGAACCAGCACGATTGTTGCGAATTTTTTTTCTTCATCAAAAAAAATGTAATAGTAAAAAAAGCACAATAAAAAATATGCTTACTGCAACGACTGAACCTCATATAATCATTAATGTTTGTGAATCTAAATCACCACTATTAAGTGAAGTATTTGTTGGGGTTAAATTGGTCATTGAATAAAATATTTTTAACATAGCTTTCCTTTTTTTCTTAATGATATATTTTTAACTATTTATAAAAAAATTATAACAAAAAAATTAAATAAATTTAATTTTTTAAAGAATAATTTTCTAGAAAATTATTTTTGACTGTACTTAATCATTTGACCTTTTTTTGGCCCTTTTGAAGTTGGAGGTAAAACTTCATGATTATGTTGTGAAATAAAAATAAATGAATGACTTGATTTAATACAATTTGGTGTTACACAATGTAATTTATATTTACAGGGTTTTGTTCGGCAAAAATACATTTGCTGTTCACAAAATGGGCATTTAGTAATTGCTACTTGGCCATCTTGGAGGTTGTTACATTTTTCGCATTCTTTGGCATGTTGTTCGCAACCTACTAATACTGTATCAGGCATTGGAATTTTGCTTTTTGTTAGATCTTTATTTTTTTCTTCCGGTTTCATAAGATATTTCCTTTCCTTGTAATACAAAAATAATTTTTATCGTTATTTTGTTATTTGGTCCAAAACATTTTTAACATTAAAATTATTATAAATCTTGATTACAATTAAAATCTAACTTTTTTTTGTCTTAAAAACAATTAGAATTTTTAAAATTCTGACTTTTTAAAGTTTATTTTGGTTTATTTTGAAAAATTATAAAATCATAAAGCACAAAAATGATAAGAACAATACTATTTTTGTTCTTATCACTATATTTTTACTGTTTTTACTACTTTATTGTTGCCAAGAAATCATATACTTCTTGATAATTTGGTTCTGATGTTACTGGGGAAACAATTTGTAAATAAATTACTTTATTTTCATGATCTAAGACAAGGACACTTCGAATTAATAAATTAATAAAATCAAAGTATAGTTTTGTTTTGTTTCCAAAATCACGATAGTTTGCATCACTTAACAATAAATGTTGAGGGTGAAGAAAGCTTTCACAACCACGATTTAAAGCAAATGGAAGATCACGTGAAATGGTAATTAATTGAATGTCAGGATATTTTTCTAAGATTGTTTTGTTAAATTGGGTTGTTTGTAATAAACAAACACTAGTATCTATACTTGGGATTGTGGAAATAACTTTGTATTTGTTCTCAATAGTATTTAAATCAAAGTCTTCTAAATTGGTTGTTTCAGCGATAAAAGATAGTTTATCACCAACTTTAATATGGTTGTTACTAATTTTTTCAAAAACGTTTCCTACTAATGTGCCTTTAGCCATTTTTTACCTCATTTCTTATCTTAATGTAAATATTATAATACAAAATGACCACTTTAAGCGGTTATTTTAATTTTTTTCAGGCAGTATTAATAACATTTTTAATCATTTCGTTAGAAATATGATTGACCGGATTAACTGTTCGTTGCAGTAACGCAATAAATTCAATGTTTGCTTTTTTATTGCCAAGAATTGGGGAATAATCTAATTGTAAAACACTAAAATCATTTGTTAAAGCCAAGTTAATAATTTTAGTAATTGTTTCAAAATGAACAGTTGGATCAGAAATCTTGCCTTGATTAACTTTTTCAATTGTTGTTTCAAATTGTGGTTTAATTAAAACTACTGAAAAATGGTTAGGTTGTAAAATATCTTTTAAGGGCGGCAAAATTTTATCTAATGAAATAAAAGAAACATCACAGCAAGCAAATTCAATTGGCTCAGAAAATAAACTAGGAGTTGCATAACGAAAGTTTGTTTTTTCGAGACTAATAACTTGGGAATGTTGCCGCAGTTTTCAGACTAGTTGATTTGTGCCAACATCAACGGCAAAAACTAATTTGGCATTATGTTGCAACAAACAATCGGTAAATCCCCCAGTTGAAGAACCAATGTCTAAACAAACTAAGTTTGTTACATCAATTTTAAAGGCTGTTAAGGCTTTATCTAATTTATCCCCTGCTCGTGAAACATATTTCATCTCTAATCCGCGTAATTTAATTTCACAGTCAAGAGGGACTAATTCTCCTGCTTTTAATGCTGGAACATTATTGACTAAAACATTATTAGCTAAAATCATGGCTTTTGCTTTTTCACGTGATTCTGCTAGGTTTCTAGTTAACATCAATTGGTCTAGACGAACTTTCACATTTTTTTCTCCTTTTAATAAAATAGTTTTTTATTTTTAGCACGGTAAAAATTCTGTTGTTTTTTAATTCGCGCTGTTCGATAAGTTTCAATAGCAATATCTTGTTGAATTAAGTGGTTAGTAATTTTTTTAAAGAAATAAGCCCCATAAGTTGTTGATCAACGTAGATCAATTTCATTATTTAGCAATTTATTTTCGACAATTTTCGTATAGTTAATGACAATATAATGACATGTTAATAGTAAATTGTTAATGTTATTATATTTAAACATATAATAATCGGTTTTTGGTAATTGGAGGGATGTAATTAAACTAACTAAGTTCTTTGGTACAACTAATTGTTGATTATCAAGATCAACTTCAACCTCAGTTGGATGTCATAATGGGATATAATGAATTTTTGCTTTGAGACGAAATAACTCGCGACGAGTACTGCTAGTAATTCGCCATTTTTTTGCTCATTTATTATTGGCCCAGTTATAATATTTGATATAATCTTTTTCCATACTTTCACCCCTAGTATTTATAGTAATTATACCAGAAATTAAGGTCTAAAAACAGCTGACTCCAAAGTTATCGAACAAGAAAAAAAGACTCTTGCAAGTCTTATTTATTTCTATTTCACTTATGTTTATTATTAAATAAATTATGAAGTTTAAAGACCCCAAATAATCTTTTAATAAAATCTGTGAATTTATTTGATCTTCGCTTTGTTGGGTAATATTCTGGTCCTGTTGTTGGATCAATTCTTCCTGACCATTCTTTTTCAGCTAAAGTGTTTAAAAAAGTGGCTTTATTAAATTTTTCAACAACTGGTGTTGGTTTAACAATTGGTTCTTTTTTAACAACAGGTTCTAACTTTTGTTCAACGTTAAAGGTTGGACGTAGATCAGCTTTAATTTCAACTGGTTTAGCATTAATAACTTTTGGTTTTACTGGTTTATTAATTACTGGAGTAACTTTTTTTGGTTTTGTTATTTTTGGTGTTACTTTAACAACTGGTTGCTCTTGAACAATCGGTTTAGTAACTGCTACTTTAACTGCTGGTTTGGTAATTTTTGGCTTTTCCATTAATTGTTTTTCAGGAGTACTTAGAATTGTGTCATATTTTTTATTAACAAAATTATCTCCTTTTTTATTAGTTTTTGACAAATCATTGCGTAATAAAGCACTATATTGTTCACGTTTTTGATCAACTGAATAGTTGGCCATCAGTTTTTTAACCATATCTCCCTTTAAATTAGCATTATTATGACGAATTAATTTTTCTAACGTAACAGCTGTAATTTTTTTGTCTAATAAGTGAGCTGGTGTTTTTAAATTAGCATCTTGATAATTTTGCTCTTTAAAGTTGTTTTGTTTTGATGAAGTTGCCATTTTTATACTCCTCTTTTATTTTAAAAAATTTTATATGAAAATATTATAGCAATTTTACAACTAAAATACAAATTTTATAGGATTAAGGGGTGAATAACCCCATTTTTTTTTTTTTTTTTGATAAATAATAAATAAAAGTTATTTACTATTTAAAATAAAGACATCGCCAATTCCAGACCCTATAAAAATATCGCCATTCTTAATTTGAACAATTGCTAAGATAGCTCCAGTAATTGTTTCATTATTTGGTTGTTTAACTTTTATATTCGCGTTATTCTTTAAATTTATTTGGTAAATTGACCCTTTATCAGTTCCTCCTAACATAATGTTATTTTCTGATGCTAATGTTATTAAACTTGTAAATGGTAAGTAATATGGTAATATATCAACTATTTCTCAATTTTTATTTAATTTATAAATTATTCCATTAGCCGTTACAACTAAAATATAATCATTGTTTTCTATTATGGACCTTACTAATGATTTTAGTTGGTGGTCAATTATTTTTTTAGTAATTTTTCCATCATAGTTTAGTTCATAAATTGTTCCATCTTCAGTGCCGGCTAAAATATGGTTATTTGATATTTCTGTAATTGCAGTAACATTTAAAGAGAACTCTTCATTATTTTCGTTATTTAATGGTTTTTTTATTTCCCCATCTCAAGTTAATTCATAATTTTTTTTATTAACAGCCCCAAACAAACGGTTGTTACTGAATTGGACCATTGCAGTAATTGCTGAATTGAATGGAGTTTTTTTATCATTAATGTTTCCATTATCATCTAGGAAAAAAATATCACCATTATTTGTCCCAACTAAAATATTCAAATTTGATAATTGTACTAAAGATGTAACACAACTTGCTAAATTAGCGCCATGAGCTTTGATTGTGCCAATATTCGGATTAAAACTATTATTTGGTTTTTCGGCGATACTAGAATTATTTAAAAAGTATCATCCTAAAATTCCTCCCGCTCCAGAAAGAAAAAAGGCAATTAGTAAAAAAAGAATTATTATTATACTTTTTAATTTATTAATTTTTTTTGAATAATGTGCATTTAATTGTCAACTAATTTGTTTAATTTGAAGGATGTTATTTTTATCAATTGCGGTTGGAATGTTTACGAGCGCGGTTGGTTTTAATGCAGCAGTTTTCTTTTCTAACTGTGGGCTCACAGTTTTATTTTGCATATTTTTGGATTCAATATTTTTGATTGTTTGTGCTGATAAAGTAATTTTATTATTGGAAATTGGTAACTTTAGATTTCCATCTTTAAAATATAAATTATAATTATGGAGGAAGACATAAGAATCTTTTTTACATTTAATGAAAGCTAACGGTTTTACACCTTTGTCTAATTGTAAAAAGCGATTTTTTTTTAATTTTGCATAATAAAAATTTAGTATCTCTTAAATTAATTTTATTATTTTTATTAATTTCTATCACTAATTTATTAAATTTAATTTGAGAAGTGGTACACAATTTTTTATATAATACTTTGATGGCATTGGCTTTCATAATTTATATCTCTCCGCTCTAATCAGATTCATTCTTACTATTTTGTTTTATCGCTAATTGTTTTTGTTCTAACTTAATTAAATTATCTTTTTTAATTAAAAAGTCAAAAGAAAATTCAGTTTGACCAATTTTGAAAATCTTTATTTCCTGCTGTTCAGCAAACTTTGTTACAAATTGTAAATGGAGGGGATTTTGAATAACAAAATTAATCCGCTTAGTATCTTTGTCATATCAATTTTTAACATTATTGGCTGCAAAAAACTGTAAGAATTTCTTATTATTATCAACAACAATATAATAAGTTTTATTGATATCTAAATGATCTAATGTGCCTGTTTGAATTTGGCGACCATTAATTACAAAGGTATATTCATCAATATAGTCTTTAATTTCATCTAATAAGTGTGAAGAAAAAAATACTGTCTTCCCTTTGAGGGTTAAAAATTTTAAATACTTTATCACTTTTTTTCGATTGGCAATATCTAATCCAGCTTCAGGCTCATCTAAAATCAGAATGTCAGGATTATGGACAATTCCTTGAATAATCATTACCCTTTTTTTCATTCCTGACGAAAAAGAATTAACATCTTTATTTCGATGTTCTCATAAACCAAGTGACATCATTAGGGTTCTAATTCTATGTTTTAATTCTTGGCCATAAACACCATTTGAAAACCCCATAAATTTTAAAAAATTATAGGCTGATATTTTTTCGGGAAAAGTAATGAATTCTGGGACATAACCAATCTTTTTTTTCACTTCAAGGTCTTTGATATCTTTGCCCAAAATTTTAATAATTCCATAATGTTTAGCATATCCCCCAATTAAAGATTTGATAAAAACTGTTTTTCCACTTCCAGAAGCACCAATAATGGCATGCATTTTCCCGGATGTAACTTTAAAATTAAAAGGCCCAATTATCATTGCTTTAAAAAATTGTTTAAACTGTT
This sequence comes from Spiroplasma chrysopicola DF-1, assembly GCF_000400935.1. Taxonomy (NCBI): domain Bacteria; kingdom Bacillati; phylum Mycoplasmatota; class Mollicutes; order Entomoplasmatales; family Spiroplasmataceae; genus Spiroplasma; species Spiroplasma chrysopicola. The sequence continues at coordinate 537,784 of NC_021280.1, forward strand.
TAACATAAATAGCGTAATCATTATCATTATTACTTTTTTTAGTTTGTAAAATTAATTTATTCATAATATAATCCCCTTTACAATAGTTTATAAAATAATTTTTCTTTTTAAAACTACTTCAGCTCCACCAAGAAATAAAAATGATAATGATCCATAAACAATAATTATTATGTAAATATTTAAAAAAGGTTTTTGACTAAGATTAATTGTCCCATTTTCATTTAATTTAATTTCAGAACTTTTATAGCTCATTAATTTATTTTGTTGAACTTCAAAATCGATTTTACTATTTGCTAGTGGTTCAAATCATAATGGTTCTTCTTTAATAAAAGAAGTTCACATTTGGTTCCAATGTTCAATAATATTTATTTTTGAAATTAAACTATATGTTTTCATTAAACGTTGATATTTTAACCAATTATTATTTTGTTTTATTGGAGCAGTTTGTATTAACTTATAATCAGCAACTTTTTTTAAAATATTATTTTCTAGTTCTTTAACAACATATAAAGTTGGATTATCAAAAAATGTTAAAAAATCATTATTAAAATTATTACCACCATCGTAATGATAACTTGTACTTCCCATTTTTTGTTTTTGATATAAATCAAGAAAAACATCAGGAATTTTAAATCCGGCATCATTATTAATGGCCATCTTTTCTCCATTATTAATTTTAAACGTAGAGTTAATCGGATCAAAATATAATAGTGATGCAGCTTCTAAATTTCGCAATTGATATAATTGTTCTCAAGTTGTATAGGTCTTTGTTTCGTTGACTAAATCATAAATTTCTTTTTGGTAAATATTTTCAAGATTTAATTTTTTAAAAGGTTTAAACATGTAATTTGTTGATAATGTTATTTGCATAATTGGATAATTTTCTCCATTATTAGAAATAATATTTTTAATTGGAACTAATTCGCTTGAGGGAGATTCACGATATTTTCCTTCTCATTTTGTTAACATTGTTGTTTGAAAAGTAATTTCTTTCTTTTCTGTTAAGCTTAATGATTGAAAAAATTTTAAGCGTTCAACTTTTGATTGCTCACTATCTTTTTCTTTAATAATATCATCAATTTCTTGCGGTGTTTTATTCATATAGAAATCATAAATGGCATTTGTTGTATTTGGATATTTTATTTTACCTGTTTTTAAATAATCGTTAAATTTAATCGTACTATTAATTTGTTGAACTGTATAGTTTTGCACTGTACCATTACTGAAAGATAATTCAGTAGTATTCCCTAGGGTCATGATTAATGAATATGGTAATCCTCCTAATAGAAATAAACTACAAAAACAAACTACAATTAACATAACGCCTTGCGTTGACATAAAAGTAACAGCAAATAAAATACCGCTGGCAGCAAAAAAAGAAATAAATAAACAATAAGTAAATAGTTTTCCTGCTAGTTCATTAAACTTTAATAATAATATTGGCTTATTAACAATTTGATTAGTTATTAATCCAATTATTAGCGAAAAAATTGTAATCCCCGCTAAAAATAAAACAATTAAAATTCATAAAGAAACTAGTTTTAAAAAGAAAATTAAAGTTCGAGAATAAGGTTTAGAAATTAACAATAAATAAGTACCATCTTCAATTTCTCGACCAAAAATTTTAATTACAGTCATCATGATAAAAAATAGTAAAAAAATATTACAAAAAATAAATACACCATATTGAAAATTAACAGAAAAAGTATAAATATCTTTTGATGTAATAAATAATAAAATAGACAATGCCCCAAATAAGGCAAGAGATAAACCAAATATAATTCACATTACAAAAGATTTATAGACTTTAAACATTGAAAATAAGATTATTGCTAATCTTATTTTATGTTTGGATTTCAATTTTTTAACATTTGTTATATTCATGTTATCTATTCCTTTTTTCTATTAAATTTAACCAAAATAATATTTTTTATCTATATAAATTAATATTAATTAGTACTAATAATAGTTAAACTACTTTCCGGAAAATAAAAGTTACTTGTGTATCTAATATTTTGATTTGAACCAAAAGTAAAGTTCAATGTTCAACCAAATCTCCTGTCATTGGAATCTCTTTTATATCCAAGGTAGAGTGAACCATCTTCCTGCAAAACATAAGTTCCAGTTGACTTGTTATTATTAATATCAAATATATTAATATCTTCTAAATTTTTAAAAATTGGGTTATTAATAAAATCATCTTTTAAAGTTTTAAATAAAAACTTTGCACTTTTATCTTCGCTAGTTTTTAATTTTTCAAAAATTTCAGTACTTACTTTCAATGAAGTTTTATACTTTTCTAGATGAGCACTATAATTTTTATAAAATTCAACAATTATTTTTCCATAATTTTGTAATTTTTGATTTAAAGCTTCTTTTGATAAAGTAATTTTCCCTTCAAAAACTTGGTTACTTTCTTCAACCCTAGTTGACATTAATCCTGATAAATTCATCCCGTATAAATTAATAAAACTTAAATCTAAATTAAAAGTTAATAATGTTATAAATTGACCATCTTCAATGTTAAAACCTGGAATGTTATTTTCTAAATATTTATTTACAAAAGTATCAGCTGTCAGATTTTCTAAATTACTACTATCTCCTGTACCAAAAAAAAGATATGGCATAGAATTTGCAAGATACTGATTAATAATTGAAATGGTTCAATTTGAATTTATTGCTCCATTATTATTAGCTCATTTTGAAAAATTATCGTTATTATCAAAAAAGGATTTTGTATTTGCTAAAAATTCTGTTGAATTAAATTTAATTTTATATTTTTGTAGGTCAGAATCTTTAATAAAATTTTGAAATTTATTTTTAATCGCATCACCTAAACTTGTTAATGATGAGATATCAAATGAATTATAAATTTTTTTAAATTCTTCTGTCTTATTTAAATCTATTTCAGCATTTTCAGTCATAAATTTATTTAATTCAGTTTGTAAAAATAAATAGATTTTATTGTTTAGTAATGTAGCAGCATCAATATTATTTGTTACATTTGATGATTTATAAAGTGAGTCACTTTTATTAAGTTCTTTTAAATTTACTTTATATGAAAGGTTTAGTTCAATTCCAACCATTTTTGTATTTTGAATTTCTGGAATATTGATATTTAAATCACTCATTAAATTTTCTAAATCAACGTATTTAATAGTTGCTTTTAGATCATTAGAATTATATTCAATTGGATTACTATTTTGATAGTAATTTGAATATTCTTTTTTAATTATTTGATTTACTTCTGTGATTACTTTAGTAACTACATCAGATAAATAATTTAAAATGTTTTTATCATCTGGTTTTGTATTATTCAACTCGTATGAGTCATTAATGTTATCTACTTTTTCATAGATAATGGGTAAATTAACATCATCACCACTATCAATATAATTTTTAAATAATTTATCATTTAATAGAGTTTTTATTTCTTTTGCAATCGCAAGTAATATATCTTGATCATTATTGTTATTCTCATTAGTATCATTATCTGATACATTAGCAGAACAACTAACAACTGTTGTTACACCTGTTCCACCTATGGCAACTGTTCCTAAAAGACTTAGTAATTTTTTCATTTTTTTCCTCCTAAAATTGCTAAATAAAAATGGTATTTTGCAATATTACCCTTTATTTTTTAGGGCTATCTTTCATTATAAGGCTTTTTTTTTTTTTTTTTTCAAGTGCTATTTTGAAAAAATTACTAAATTATTTTAAATCCTATTATTAAATAATTTTAAAAATTTCTTTAGGAAATAAGAACAACTGAAAATGTTCAAAAATAATTTTTAATTTTAATATGTAATATGAAAATCCTATTTAGTAAATAAGATTTAATTCTTTACATTATTTTTTTATTATTTAAAATGTAAAGGCTAGAAGTTCTTGCTTTTTATGTCTATCTTTTATTATAATAATTTTTTGAGTATAATTTGGAGAAATAGGCTCCAAAATGTATTTGATAAGTTTTAATTATTTTTAAACTTTTTTGAAATGAATAAAAAACCGAGAATAATGATTCTTGGTTTTATTAATTAGTTTTCAAAGCTAATCTTTATCTGGTAAGCATAGATTCCTGGAATTTGATATCCGGCTTCTACCCATGTAGATGTTGCAACATCATGATTTACAAATAACATTGATCTTGGCTTAACTTCTAATGTGGCAGTTTTTGTTCCTTCATCAAATTCACGAATTCAAAAATCTTCATTTAAAACATCACTATATTGATTAGCAAATTCTTCACCAAAATATTTTATAATTAAATCTCTTATAATTTGGTCTTTATTATATTCAGTATAAGTTCCTGATAGAATTACCTCACAATTTTAAGCATTTTACACATATTAAAAAATTTACCTATTTTAATTAATTATTTGACATGGTAAATTTCTAAAGCCTTTTTTGTTGAAGTTTTATAATCAATAATTTTTTCAATTTGTTCATGATTATTTAAAAATTTGTCACAATAAATAAATTGCGGATCAAATTTTTTTTGTTGTAATTCTGGATTAAAAATCCGAAAAAAAGGTTGAGCATCAAAACCTGTCCCGGCTACTCATTGCCATGAACATTGATTAATAATTGGATCATAATCAATTAACTGCTGAGCAAAATATTGTTCTCCCTTTCGTCAGTCAATTTGTAAGTTTTTGACTAAAAAAGAAGCACAAACCATTCGCGCCCGATTATGCATTAAACCAGTTGCTTTTAATTGTTTCATCCCCGCATCAACTAAAGCAAAACCTGTTTTGCCATTTTTTCATTTTTCAAATCAATCGGGGTTATTTGTTCACTTAATTGTCATGTTTTTATTTCAATTTTCACTAAAAGTTCATTGTTGATAAAGTTGAGCATTGAATGTTGCTTGATAATAAAAATCTCTTCATGCTAATTGCCGAGCAAATGGATTATCAAAATTACCAAATTTTTCAATGCTTCAAAGATAACATTGCCGCATTGAAACAACCCCAAATTTTAAAGCAGTACTAATATTTGCTGTTCCATTTATTAGATATAACAAATCTCTTTGGTTTTGGTATTCTTGTTCCAAACTATCAATCGCTTTTTTAACTTGCTCAGGGGTTAAGGGTAAATTAAAATTATTTGCTGGTAAACTTGTAATATCAAATAATAAATCAGAAGTTTTTAACTTTTGCCCTAAAAATGGGCTTACCTTATACGTGGCGATAGCAATATTACTAAATGTTAATTTTAATTTATTTCAAAATGGTGTAAAAACAGTGTAATACGAATTTTGACTAGTTTTTATTGTTTCTGGTGCAACTAGTGAATAATCATTAAATTCACGGTAAATAAAATTATATTGTTTTGCTAATTCGCGCATTTGCTTACTACGGTTAATTGCAAATGGAGAATAATCGCGATTAGTATAAATTTTATTAATCTTTTGCCCTTCGTCTATTAAAATTTTAATAGCGGCTGTTTCTGTTTCACTTTGAAGAATATTAATATGAATTTTTTGTTGTAATTGCTTCAAACAATAAACTAAGGCGGCAAAACTGCGGGGTGAAAAATAATTATTATCTTTTGTTTGAACTTTTGTAAAAATAAATAATAAATAAATTTCTTTTTCTTCGCTTGCTAATTGGGCAAGACCAAAATTATCTTCAATTCTAAAATCACGGTGAAAAATAAAAATGTTCATTATTAACAACTACTTTCTATATTTATATTATATCTCTTAAAAGATTATTGATAAAACAATAAAAAACTGAATTTTATTTTTTGCTAATTCCAAAGCGATTATTTATTAAGGCAATAAACTCTTCATCATTCAGCTGTTTTTTTGCTTGGTAAGTTTCCTGGGCCCCTTTACCGACCACGTAATGAATTTTATTAGGATTATTATCATTAGCAGCTGCAAAAATGGCTTGGGCTACTTCTAATGGTGTTGAATAAGTTGATTCTTGTTCAGTCATTCCAACACTAAAAGTTTCCCGGACTTTTGTAATAATGGGATTATATTCAGGAAAATTGCTTTGATCTTCTTTTACTGTTGCGGCATTAAAAAAATTAGTTTTGACCCCTCCTGGTTCAATTAATTTAACTTTAATATTAAAATCAGCCAGTTCATAGCTTAAGCCTTCTGTGAATCCTTCAACAGCATATTTTGTCGCATGATAAATTGAATTTAATGGCATTGTGACTAATCCCCCAATTGATGAAACACTAACAATTGTGCCTGCCTGTTGTTTTTTAAAAATAGGTAAAAAAAACCTTGTTACTTCCATTAAACCAAAAACATTAGTGTTAAAAATTGCTTTAATATCTTGCTCTGAAGTTAATTCAAATGGCGCTAATAAACCATATCCAGCATTATTTAATAAAATATCTATTTTTTTATTTTCTTTGCTAATCTTATTAACTGCTTGGTTAATACTGTTAAGATCACTAACATCCATTTGGTACATTTTAATATTTTTATTTAGATTTGCTAAATTATCTTTTTCGGGATTACGAGCTGTTGCAATAACGTGGTAACCTTGTTTTGCAAAATATAATGCTGTTGCTTTTCCAATTCCTGAAGTCGAACCTGTAATAACTATTGTTTTCATTGTTTTCTCCTTTTCCTAAGTTTTGATTCCAAATCTGTTCCTTCAAATTATAGCATATAATATTTTTTAATAAAAAAGTTACCAAAAGGTAACTTCTATTTATTAATTGCTATTTTTTGCAAGCTTTGATAATATTTTGTTTTAATAATTTTATTATTACTATAGTTGTATAAAAACATTGTTCCAATTAAAATTCCTAAAATGGCAAGAAAGGCTATGATAAATCAAACATACCCGGGAATGCCATAACTTGATTGGTGAATGTTTAAAAAGAAATATGGGAACCAACGATTATGTAAAACACCATTACCATCTGTTCAGGTAAAATGGTCTCCTGACATACGTCGTAATTCACCACGAATCATTGCATATAGACAATAGCCAATTAAAACAATGATATATTTTCAAAAATATTTTGAAAAGAATTGTTTTAAGTTTACTTTGGTTTTATTTTCCATTAAAAAAATAACATAGATAACAAAAGCAACTGGGTTAATCATATGATCAACCACCGTTGTAATTCATCCTAAAGCACTTGTTGGCAATGGGTCAGTTGGTAGTAATAAAAAATTATAAATAATAAAAGTAATTGTGATATATACTGCCCCGGCTAACGCAACAGGATATGATTGAATTTTTGTTTTATTTTCATAGCGATGACGAATCCCGCTAAAGATAAACCAAAAGAGAATTCCTAAATTTGACAAACAAGTAAATGTTGTAAAAAAATCAGTTACATAAACGGTATAATCACTATTATATTTATTAATAATATTGTCTTTATCAAGAATTCCATTTATAAAAGCTCATGCTAAAATTGAAATTCCCAGGATTGCAAAAAATAGTTTATAAATTTGTTTTCAAATTAATTTTATTTTTAAAGTCATTTATAACTATTTGCTCCTTCTTTTATTTTTATTTTAAAAATTGTTGTTGTAGTAGTTTTTTTATTCTACTACAACAACAATTATATCATTGCTATTTTAAGAAACAAATTTATCCTTTGGCTTATCCCGTTTCATTTTTTTAGGTTTATATAAGTAAACCATTCATAATGCTGGTACTAATAATAAAATTAGTACCATCGTTGTAATTTGAATGATATTAAAAATTAATCAGGAATTGTCAATTGTAACATTGTAAACAGTAAAATAAGTTATTAAAACAATAGTTAAAAAATAAACTAAACTAATAGTACTTAACAAAATAATTTTCTGACCTTTACTATTAATTGCCCCTTTATTTTGTTGTCATTTAATTTGGACAAAAATAGTATTAGTTACACCAAAAGTTAAGACAATTAAAATGATGATCGTATCAAGAATTTCATATCAACTTCACATTTAATTCACCAACTCTCCATAATTTAGATAATAACTTGGATCAGCTTTATTAAATGAGGCAAATTGATATCCTTGGTTTTTTAATCAAATGATTAAATCACGTAATCAAAATTGGGCATAATCACGACTATGAGCAACATAAATTATTCCTGGTTTTAAATGGGTTTTATACTGTTTTAGAATTGTTTTTTTACCAGTTTTACCTTCTTCATAGTCTGTTCCTAAATAACCTCTAATTCAAAATGGAATTTTTAATTTTTGTTGGACGTAGTTTAATCCTTGATAATGTTGCAAATAAGGCATTCGGATTGGAATGTCAGCATCCTTAATCACCTGGTTATTTGCTTGATAAATATTTTTAATTAAACTATTAGTTTTTTGTAATTCATCAATTAAAAGTTTTTGTTTAAAAAGATATTTTTGATGACTATAAGAATGGTTACCCAAGGCATGGCCTTCTTTAATCATTCGGTTCAAAATTTCTTTAATTTCTGTTTCACGATTGTAAAGGGCTAAATTGACCCCTGTTTGGAAAAATGTTGCTTTAACCTTTTCGGATTTTAAAATATCCAAAATTTTTTCATCTGCTAAACCTGGTCCGTCATCAAATGTTAACATAACAACTTTTTCTTTTGTATTAATTCGATTGACTTCATAGTTATGTTGGTTAATAAAAATATTAAAAATAATAACAGTTAGAACAAGGAAAACTCAAATAATAATATTAATAATAGTTATTTTTTTCTTTAACATGGCAAGAAAGTTATGATCTGCTATTAATTAGAACTTAAAATAAATAAGTTATTATTTGATTTTAATGGTAAATTTATTGTTAATATTTTTTCTACTTCACAGTTGTAATATGTTTTCATATTTGCTCCTTAGTATTTTTGTATAAATATCTCAAACTTGGAAAATAAAACTATTTTTGATAATTTTAACTTATGTTGTCTTTTGAGACAAAACTATTATAAATAAATATTAAGAAAAAAACATATTTTATAATATGTTTTTTTGAAAAATTTGATTAACAAGATAATGAATGATAAAAATCATTGCTCCTGAAAAAACAAAAGTAAAAGCTGTATCTGAAATTCAATGAAAGCGTAAAACAATCAGGGCAAAATTCATTAATAAAATATGTCCTAATCAGAAAATAAATAATCCCTTAACTTTTCAATTAATTTTTTGATTATTATGATTTTTTAAGAATAGCAGAATAACTGAACCAGAAAAGTATGTTGCATTAATATGACCACTAGGAAAAGCATATTTTCAAGGCATTTTAAAAGCAGGCATTTGCGGATTATTAGCTAAGGGAAGGGATGGTTTCCATCATGGATATTGATATTCCCATGGAATATTATCAATATAACCTCCACCACTGTTATAACCATATTTAAAGTTAGAATTGAGATAATGTTCTAATAAATCTGGACGATCTTTAATTAAATCCCCAAAAACGGCATTATAATAGTATCAGCGATGAGTTGTCATTTTTAGAATTACAATAATAACGTAAGTTATTGCTAAAAATGAAATCGCTTTAATTGCTTTTACTCAATATTGTTCTGTTAATAAACGATTTGTTTTAACTAACCGATAACGAATATAATACAATCCTATTCCTAAGAATACTGTTTGATAAGTAAAGGCTAAAATCATGCCGGTTAATTGATATTTATTACTGGCAATTAAAAAATAGTCAATTCCAGGGCCAAAACCTGTGTCTTGATTAGGGATAACTAAGATATTAATCAAATTAATTGCCAGTCAAATGAAAATAATAGTAAAATAATAGCTATTAACAACCCAATAATGTTTTTTAAATTTTATTGTGTGTTGTTTAATTTTGGTTAAAAATCATGTCTCTAATAAAATTGTTAAATAAATTATTAGCACAACAAATAATTCGGTATTTCCTAACTGCTCATAAAACCGCGCTCAGTATTTACCAAATTCAGTTGTTAGACCTTGGGCTAATTCATCAGCAATTAAAAAATCAATTCAAAATCATCCGGTTGCAATTAATATCCCAACGCTGGCAATAATTATTAAACCCAATGGGATAACAAAAAAATAACGAGTGGGATTTTTTTGGGTAAAAAAGGTAATATTTTTCTTGGTCATTTAATCACCTGACTTCTTTCTCCTAATTTGTCTTTTTATTGTTATTCTTTTTTTAATTTGTTTAACTAAAACTTCCCATCATGTTAAATGCATCTTTTCTTTCGTTTGATATTGATAAATTGGTTTGAATAAATAAGTAATTAGAAGACCAAGACTAATAATTGGAATTCCTAGTATGAGCGAAATGATAAATTGCCATGGGCGTGTTAAATTTTTTAATCCAATTGCCCAAGCAATATCACCAACAATATAATTTGTGTCAAAATATTGATTAAACAATTCAACTGCTAAAATAATAATAACTCCAGTAATAAAACTATATTGAATTGATTGACGCGAAAAATGATAATTTGTTACGCCAAATAAATAAAAATATAGAAAGGCAAATAATGTTATTGTATGGCCAAAATAAAAGACATAAAAATCTCATTCTAAAATTGTTGGCTGTCGACTTGGAAAGATTAATGTTAAACTTGGTCCCATTACTCCTAACGGGAAAAAACAATCCAAAAAAATGCGGTTTGGATAAATTACCATAGTTAAAGCGACTCAAGCAACAATTGTACATGAATACAAAGTAAAATAATTGACGAAATGTTTTCAACCATCCCCATGTAACATTTCTCAAAATTGATTAATTTCAACAATTAACAATCAAACTGCTAATCCTATTCTTAAATATAGAAATTTTGTCGTTTTAAGATAAAACTGGGGAAAAATTCATAATGATAAAATTCATAAAATTGATAAAAATATAGCTAAAATTCAAGAAAATATTATCATTTTTTAATCTTATCCCCCCCTTTGTTTGAGTTATTACACTTTAATCTATTTTTCAAAATATGTTATCTAATTTAATACACTATTTATTATAGCAAAAAAATCTTTTGATGTATAAACTCTTTTTTTACAGAACCACAAAAATAAAAAAAACTGTCTAAACAGTTTTTTTATTAACTAATAATTATTCAACATTAATTACTGGCTCAATTGCTGTTATTTCATATTTACCTACTAAAATTAAAATCCCTCCAATAATTCCAGTAAAAATGATTGATACCACTCCAGCTGCAATATGATTACTAGCTTTACCATTTAGAACAAAAACTGCTAAAAGGATTGAAGCAATTTGGGCTAAGGCAAAACAAAACCATATAATTCCCAAAACTATTGCATTAGTTGAATAGTAAACGTTAGATACAATATGAGCTTGAACTAAGGCATTAGCACCTTTGGCTATAAAAGTAACTATTAAAATTGCGGCAAATACGATTGTAACAATACATCCCGCTTTACATAAATTATCTGGTTCTTTTGTTTTTTTTGGTTGCATTTTGATAATCCTTTCTAATATTTTCAAGGCATAGTTATCTTACTTTTATACCTATATTTATATCTTAACTTATTTTAGAACAAAAACAAAATTTAGATATTATAAGGATGGAATAAGATGGAATAAATTATGTAGTTGTTGAATCATATTTTTGAAGGGTTATTTTAATAAAATAAGTTTTCAAAAATTAAAAAACCAATACAAAAAACACTAAGTTTGCAAATTATCTAATAATATTATTAAATTACTAATTAAATACTTTGAACGATATCCAAAACATAAAAACCAAAATAATTATAATGATAATTAAGATGAACACAACTTTATTTTATTAAAAATAATCCCAGAAAAAAATTAAACAATTATTAACTAATGCTATTCAGCATTCAATTCATAGAATGATCCTTCATATCCTTCATATCCTTCATATCCTCCATATTTAATATTATAATATAAATCGGATTTTATGTAATTAGCTATTTTTTAAGGCGAATAAAGAAAAAAGATATTTAAAAATAGACCGAAACCAATTAATTGATAATAGTAAATAGTTACTATTTTATTTTTGCTCTTTAATTTCGTTTTCCATTTCAGCTAGTTTTTTCTTTGCCTTATTTAAACCTGTTTTATTAATTCAATAACCAAACCATGGTGTTAATAAATATAGAATTCCATATAAATAAATTAAAAAAGCAAAGACAAAAATTGTATAAGCCACTGTGATTTCTTTACGCAATAAACCACGATCAATATCACTTTGTTTAATACCAGTCCTAATTGCATAGATAATTGACCCAATTAAAGGAATATTTTCTCCTAAAACATTATTTTAATAAGCTAGTTTTCATTATATCATTTTGGTAATTTAATTATTAACTAAATAAAATATTTTAAAAATTTTGATTTAACAACTTTATTATCATGATGATAATAGACATGGTAAATACTAAAAATAATTAGCCCTCCAACAACAAATAAAATAACTCCTGTTCCAACTATTGTAGAAATTAAAGCTCATATTTTAATTATTGCTGCTAACTGTGTTGCATTCGGAAAGATAATAATAATTCATGTACTTAGTTTGATCATTGCTACCATTCCAATTGCTAAGGGAAATGTATAGCAAGCAAATAATGGGATAAATTTCCTACGAAAAGTTTTAAACATTGAAATATAAACACAAATTGTAAAAAATATTGCTAATGGTGCGAGAGCATAAATAATAAGATTATGTTGTGAAGCAATATCCATATAGCTAAAGGTTGAAAGATAACCAGCTAATAATAGGTTTGGTGGTGCCGCCATAATTCCATAAGCTGGTAAATTATTATGCTCAAGATGAGTTGTAAAAGTATATTTATAAATCATCAATGGTAACATAATGACATAATATCCTAAACCTAAATATCAACAAAATTGTGATAATTGATGTATCCCTTGGCTAAATTCTAAACTGATATTTGCTCCAACCTCTTTTGACATTACACAAGCAACAACTATTCCAATTGGAGGAACAAACCATGAAGCTAAATAATTTTTTCAAGAAAAATTAATTACATGATAAATTGTAAAACAAATAATGTAAATTAAATGCAGAATAATACAACTTAATCAAATAATTAACTGAAGCATTGGTAAATTAACTTGACCATAAAACCCACTTATCACAAAACATGTCATTAAAATCGTAGGAATAAAGTTACTTAATGTTGGATGTTTAAAATCAGTAATAAAGTCCTTGGGGGCAAAAAAATATTTAAATAACATTAAAATTACAACTAACATTGCAAAACTAATTGTAATATATTTTAATCAGCTTAATCCAAAAGAAAAAACAAGATCAGTTTGGTTAAACATTCCTCAGGCATTTCCCATCGTTGCTGTTCCTAATGCAGCACCTGATAAAGCTAATGGTCGTTTTGAAGTATTACGATAAAATCTGGTAAAAAATTCTTGCATTGTAATATTCCTATTTTCTTTTATTCTTAGTCTAATAGTATTATTTTAGCATACAAATTATTGTTATTTTATTTTCAAAATAATTTTTTGTTGTAACAGTTGGATTCAGGTTTGATGGTAAAATTGATCATTTTTTAAATCATAAATTGGTTTAAAAAAATAAATTGGTAAATATGATAAAAAGATTAAAACTGGTCCTATTCCGCCAAGCGTTAGTAAAAATAAGAATGGTCGCGCTAATTCTATCCCTAATGCTCCTTCAATATCACCAATAATATAATTAGTATTAAAGTATTGATTAAATAATTCAACAGCGAGAATAATAATTATTCCCGTTAAAAAAGTTTTTAAGATGGCTTCTTTTGAAAATTGATAATCAGTAAAACCATACCAATAAATATAGAAAAAACCAAACAAAATTGCTGTATGACCAAAGTAAAAACGATAAAATGCTAATTCACTGATAAGCGGATAATTATTTGGGACAACTAAGGTTAAAACTGGACCAAAAATAGCAAATGGGAAAAAACATTGTAATATTAATTTATTTGGTCATACCATTAAAATTATTGTTATTCAACCAGATAAAGTACATAATTCTAAATAAAATCAACCAGATATTTGATAGTTATTATTTAAAATATGTTGATAGCAAACTTGAATTTGCACATAGCTCATTCAAATAAAAATAATAATTCTAACACTATGGCGAATATTTTTTTTGGCATAAAAGTTAGGAAATGCATGTAAACTAATCAGAAGTAATATAGATATGATAATTGCTAGGATTTGTGAAAATATTGCCATTTGATCCTCCTATTACAACAATATAAATAAGATTCTAGCAAAAAAAAAAAAAAAAGCAAAATAATTTTTACTTTTTTAATGAGTTCTTAAAGATATTCCTTTTTGTAAATTTTTAAAATTGTAATATGGGTTAATTCAACTAACTTGACCTTGACCCATTTTATTATAATTACTACTTGCATTGCGCAAATTATTTACCCTTTCAATTGTTTGCGCCATAATATTAACTTTTTTGTCTTCTTTAGTTGCATAACTAACTTTGTTCTTATTTCTTTTAATATTTACTCTTTCTTTACCAATTAATTTTGAATTTTGCTGATCTTTAATTATATTTAGTAATAAATTTTTTTGTTCAAATGTAACATCTGTTCTTGTTTTTAAAATTCTTGAAATTGCTACAAAATTTAATTTTAAGTTTAATAAAAACTTTAATAAAGTTTGTCCTTTGGTATCAAGTTTTAAAGTTGACATTTATTGTTTCCTTTCTTGTTAGTTCAAAGTAACCAACAACCCTTTTTAGTTCCACCTTAACTATAACATAAAAAATAACTCTTTCATTAAAAGAGTTATTTTTTTTCTTTATGTACTGTATGTAAATTACATTTTGAACAATGTTTTTTAACTTCAAGTTTTTCTTGTTGTTTTTTCTTGTCACGCTTTGCAATGTAGTTTTCTTCTTTACAATTATCGCAACGTAAAATTACTCCTTCACGCATTTTAACACCCTCTCTGCTTATTTCTTTTAGAATATTTGCAACAAATATATCATAACAAAAATATTATGATTTATCTAATCTTTTTGTTATTTTTTACAAAATATTATAATGTAATTTTGGCTGGAATGTCTTTTCGAAAAATAAAGTAATATAAAAATGGTAAAAAGATTCCCCCACTTAAGAAGTTTCCAATTAAAGTTGGTAGTTGTAAATTGTAACCAAATTTTAAGAAGTTTTCTCAACCACCGTTACTATTACCATAAATACCTAAAAATGGTTGAATTGCTCATAAATAGGAATTAGCAACAACGTGTGAAAATCCTGAAATTGCAAATGCCATAATGATAATAACAACTAGAAAGAATTTTCCTGCAGTATTTTTAGTTGAATGAGCAGCATACACTGATCCGGCGACTAAAAAATTACATAAAATTGCACTAGCAAAGTTTTCATATCAAATATGGTCAAGTTTTGATTCAACCATTCCGGCGACGTTATTTAAAAAATCTGCGTTTTTTAAAAATCCAGCAAAATAGGTAATAATTGCTAAGATGGCACAACCCAAAATATTTCCTAATAAAACAAATGTTAAGTTTAGAACAAAGCGATGAATTGAAACTTGACGTTTTACCACGGCTAAACAAATCATTGAATTGGAAGTAAATAATTCACCACCAAGAAAAATAATCATAACAATTGCAACGGTAAAAGTAATTCCAAAAACAAAGCTTTTAAGTCCTGCTGGTAAGTTACTTCAATCTCCTCTTGTTGCCATAATTGAGGCGATGTAACCAAAACCAATAAATAATCCAGCAGCTAATCCCATTAAGAATGTTTTAAAAAATGAATTTTTGGCCTTCTTTAAAGTATATTTATATATTTCAGTAAAAGTCTGCTCATTACTAAAATGATCAGATTCAATAACTAATTTATTTGAGGGCTGTTCCCCTTTCGTTTCTTGTGTATTACTCATATTTATATATTTTCCCTTTCATAATTTAATATTTAATTGTTTTACACAATTTTATTCTACACCTATTTTAAAAAAATACATAATTTAATAAAATTTTAGAAAAACTTGTTTTTTTAAATAATTATTATTTATCAATAGTGATTAAAAAATGATAGAATTTGATTATAGTTTAGTGAAAGACTTGAAAGTATTAAATACCATCATAAAATTAAAAAGAGAAAAGGTATAAAAAAATGCAACATAAAAATAAACAATGATTTACCATTACTAGGCCAATTAATTTTTTAGGTGTAAAAACAATTATTCAAGATATTAAAGAGTTACCCAAAATTTACAAAGTTTTATTAATTATTGTTGGTGGAGTTGTAACATTTTTGTCTTTTTTTGATTTTAACCATTTAATTAATAGTACAACTAGCCCTTCTTTTTTTACAATTACAAATGTATTAAGTACTCCAAAAGTTTACTTAGGAAATATACCAAAATTAGTTGATGCATTATTATATTGTTTAAGTGGTTTTGCTAGTTTTACTGGAATCTTAAATGTCTTTTTAATTAGTTTAGGTAAAATGAGTACTTATTTTTGGGGTTTAATAAATGCAATTATTTTTGGATTGTTTGCATTTGATTTTGGTTATACAGGAACAGCTCAACTAAATCTTTTCTTTTATATTCCCTTTCAGTTTTTAGGATGGTATTGTTGGCAACGTACTCTTGTTTTTGGGCAAACAACATCTGTTCAGGCAAAAAAAACTACATGATGAATTGTTGCGCCATTTGTTTTAGGAGCTTGTGCAGTATTGGCAGTGCCATGGTACTATGAAATCCCAGCTTTTCATTATGCAATTGTCCAATCAGAATATGCTTATGTAAATCAATTGTTGCCTCACCTTTTTGATAGTTTAGCAAATAGTTTTGCGATTATTGCTTGTTTATTAATGTTCTTACGAATCAAAGAACAATGAATTTTATGAATTATTTTAAATGTTTTACAATTTTCAATGTTTTCCGGGTTAACTAGTTTAATTGCCCACCAACCAGTGATAATTAATATTAATATTTTAATTCAAACAATATTTTTTATTGGCAACTCGGTGATTGGTTTAATGGCATGAAATAATAAAACAAAATCAAAATTAGTTTTTACAATATAAGAACTAATGTTTTAATAAAAGTTTTTTCTTTATGATGATTTTAACTTTAATTTACTAACTTGCATGAAAAAAAGTAAGAGTAATTCTTACTTTTTTTCATCCATTATTTTTAATTATCTTCTTGAATTAATCATAGACTTATTGAAGTATATAATTCATCATTTTGTAAACCTTCATATTTAACAGAAACTCCTAATGAAGCAAATTGGGCTGCTGAGTTTGATGGGTCTCATTTTTTTACTTGAAATTTTGTATAATAATTTTTTAAGAATTCTGTGAATGTTTCTGGGTCTTGGTTATTACGATTGAAGTTTTCTACAATTCAGGAAATAATTTTTGTATCAAATCACTCACGATTTAAAATAACATTTTTAGGAATTTTATAAGCTTTTTCGGCTTTTGCATGGTTAAATTCATGCCCAAAATAAGTTTGTAATCCTAAATTAGCTAAGTTTGAATAATATCCAGCTTCATCATCAACCCCAATAATTCATGAAATAGAAATTTTAGGTAACATCCCGTCAAGTGATGGAATTTCAATAGAATCTCTTAATATATAATAAAAATTAGTATAGTCTCATTTCTGATTTTCAAATTCTCATTTTGTGTTGTTAATTAAGTCATTTTCTGAAGGTAATTTCTGTCATGATAATGCAATTGCTGACATAACATCAACTCATCCATCATAAAAGTGTGATCCATTCATATAGTTATGTAATAAATTATCTATAAACATAAATTGGTCAGTTTCATTAATTTGTATATCCAAATCTGCTTTTTCACTTACTAAATGGGTAAAACCATCTTTAATTTCATATTTCATATCACTTAATAAATTATTAATAGTATCATTGTCAAACTGTTGTTTTTTAACAGGTGCTTGATTAGGTGTGCCACAAGCAACTACTGTAGTAGTAGTTGTTGCTGTTAACCCAATTACCCCTAAAATAGTTAATAATTTTTTCATTGTCATATTTCTCCTTTTTTTATTGTTTTATAATTGTAAATATTTCATCAACAATTTTATTGATAGTCTCTTTGTTAGATTAATCATAAGTTTTATT
This sequence comes from Spiroplasma chrysopicola DF-1, assembly GCF_000400935.1. Taxonomy (NCBI): domain Bacteria; kingdom Bacillati; phylum Mycoplasmatota; class Mollicutes; order Entomoplasmatales; family Spiroplasmataceae; genus Spiroplasma; species Spiroplasma chrysopicola. The sequence continues at coordinate 555,844 of NC_021280.1, forward strand.
AGTATTGTTATAATTAAAGATATATCTATCTAAATAAAATTGGATATAAAAATAAGTCATATAAAATCTTGAATCCCATTAATTGAAAAAATAATTTTACAATAATATCTTTATTATCAGTATTAATTAAGCCAATATCTATTGCCAATACTATCAAAATTGAAAAAATGATATAAATAATAATTGAAGTTTGTTGAATTAAAAAAGTAATAATCGTATTTTTACTTCTTCCTCAACGATTTGTTAAATCCTGCCGTTCATGATAATTAAGTCGTTTTGAACTAAATGATGTTCTTACTTCTACAGCGATATACAAGGTTAAAAGTGCAAAAATAACAATTGGAATAATATAATTTGCAAAGATTATTTTTAATAAAATCACTTTTTCATATTCAGTAACATTTGAATTAATGCTATAGTCATTTCAGGCAGAATTAAAAATAACAGGAATTACAACTGCTAATATTGCGATACTAATGATTAATATTATTCATAAATAATAGCTTCTAAGTCGTTGATACAAGGATTTGTAATAAAACATTTTCTTCCTCACAAACTATTGTAAAAATAAAAATTTCAAACCCATTACTTTGTTATGTTAATATAAGCCCTAAAAAATATTAAAATAATTATTTGATATCTAACCGTTTTTTTTGCTACAAATGATATTGTAATAATATCTATTTAAATATATCATATTTATCAAAATAATATATAAAAAATCTGATATTTATCAGATTTTTGGAAAATTGTTAATTCTACTTAAATTTTAACTTGATTTGATTAAATACTAATGAATTTAATAATACTACTAATTGACTAAAGCCCATCACAACAGCTCCCAAAATTGGAGGAATAATTCCAACCATTGCTAAGGGAATCGTAATTAAATTATAACTAAAAGCCCAAAAAAAGTTTGTTCAAATAATCTTTCTTGTTAATTTTGTTACAACAAAAGCTTTGTAAATATTGAAAATACTTGGTCGAATTATCGTGATGTCACTACCATTAACAGCACCAGCATTTTCTTCTCCCATTGCAATTGCAAAATCTGCTTGTTGTAACGCTACTAAGTCGTTAATCCCATCCCCAACATAAGCAGTCACTTTGCCATTTCCTTGAATTGTTTTAACTATTTGGGCTTTTAACATTGGGTCTACTTGGCCATGATAATTTGGAATACCTAAAATATCAGCTGTTATTTTAACACTTGCTAGATTATCACCACTAATCATATGTAATTCAATTCCTTGTTTTTTAAATTTAGTGATTGTTGATTGGGCATCACTACGAATTTGATCGGTTAAAACAATTACATTAGTGATTGTTTTGTTAATTGTTAACGCAACTAACGTTGCGTTAGGTTGCGTTAATAAGGCTACCTCGTTTTTAATAACATTAGTATATTTCATTGCAACAGCATCTGAGTATGACAGTAATTGATAATGATTATTTTGATATTCTCCTGTTAAACCCCTTCCAGGTTGCTCAGTGAAATTTGTAAACTTAATATCAGGAAAACTCTTTTGGTCAAAAAAGGCGATAATGCTTTTGGCAATTGGATGGGCTGATAGTTTTTCTAATTGATAAATAAAACGATAATTTTCTGTCGCCCCAATAATTTTTTCAACTGTTAAGACACCCGTTGTAATTGTCCCTGTTTTATCAAACGCAATTGCATCAATTTTATTAATTTTTTCAAAAGCACTAGTATTATTAAAAATAATGCCCTCTTTAATAGCTTTACCAAAACCAACAGCTACTGCTAAGGGTGTTGCCAAGCCTAAGGCACATGGACAGCTAATAACAATCACTGTAATAGCAATGTTAATTGCCTTTGGTAAATTTGTTGAATTAAAATAATAATACTGGGCTAAAAAAGTAGTAAGAGCTATTAATAAAATAAAGGGGGTAAATCATTTCGCAATACGATCAGCAATCCGTTGCATTCTTGGTTTTTGACTTTGGATTTCATCAACTTTTTGTAAAATATTAGCTAAGACCGTTTCTGAACCAACTTTCTGAGCTTTGAAATAAAAAGGTTCCCCCATGTTAATTGTTCCCCCAATAACATGATCACCAACTTTTTTGGTCATAATTGCGCTTTCCCCCGTTAACATTGCTTCATTAAGATAACCAACTCCCGAGGTGATAGCCCCATCAACTGGTACTTTCTCTCCTTTTCTAACTACTAATAAGTCATCAATCTTAACAAGACGCGTATTAACTATTATAATATTATTGTCTTTATCAACAAGATTTGCGCTTTGTGCTTGCAAGGAAACAACATCTTTAATTCCGGCTGTTACTTTTTGTTGCACGCTAGTATTAATTAAATTTCCAATTAACATCATTGTGATAATCGTTCCAGCAACTTCAAATAACAGCATATAAGAACTAGCACTAGCAATAATATAAATACTATAACCGTAAGCAATTAAGGTTCCTAAGCCAATTAAGGTATTCATTCCAATTGAGTGTCACTTAAAAATTTCTCGATACATGTTAAGATAATAATTGCGTCCACAGTAAAATAAGATTACTGATGTTAACCCTAATTGTAGTCATTGATTATGTAAAATGCTTAGTCCTGGAATCATTGCTAATAATAATGGTAAATTACAACAAATTGCCAGAACTAATTCATAGGTATTTCTAATTTGGCGTTTTGATCATTTGTGTTTTTTTTGGCCAACCATTAGTTTAACTTAGGCCATTTCTGATGATAATTCATCATAATCAAATCCGGTTTTTTTCATTTTTGCCAAAATCTCATCCTTACTAATTTCACTGGGATTAAAAGTAATGGTAATTGTTTTTGTTGCAATCCCTATTAGTAATTTAATTGCAGAAATTTTTTGTAATTTTTTTTCAATTGCATTAGCACAACTACTACAATTTAATTCGGGAACATAAAGTTTTAATGTTATCATAATTGCCATCTCCTTTGTTAAGATAATTTTAGCACTAATTTAAAAATTAAAAAGAGGTCAATAGACCTCTTAATTATCTCATTTAAAAATTCGTAAATTAATTCATATGCTAAGCGCTGATAATAATATTAATCCCCCAATAATACTAAAATAAATTCCTAATCCTAATGGACTCGTAATAACTGTCGCGTAACTACTGGCAAAAGCCATTGGAATAAAAACAACCATTATAAAGGCTCCCCCAACAAAAATTAAACTAAAAATTGTTGAAATTAAAGTTTGCATCGAACGTGAATGAACTAAAACAACAAAAATCAAAATTAAACAAGTAACAAAAATCGTTGAGAAAATTGATAAAAGAAAACCTAATAAAGTAATTATTGAAAAAACACTGGCAAAATTTAATTTTAAACTAGCGGTAATAATAAGGCTTGTAATTAAAACTAACAGATCAGTAATAATAACAAGTGTTAAACAATAAAATAATGATATTAAAATGAAACCAAATGGTTTGATTCCTAATAGACCTATTCGTTTATAAATCACTGACATTTTTAAATCTAATAAAAATCCAACAATAACATAAATTGAAATGGCGCTACCAATCGCAATAAAGGTAATCCCTAATTTTAAATCATAAAATCCTCTTATTCCATTAAAAAAACTTTGAAAAAGAATTGCTAAAGGAATGATAATTAAAGTAAAAATCGCAACAACTTTCTGACGTTTTAAATAGTTAATAAAAAAACGATATAACGCTAAAATATTAATATTTTCACTAACTAATAAACTATTTTTTGTTTTTATCAACGTATTTTTTTCACTGTTTGGCTCATTTATCATTTGACACCTCCTGATTTAAATTATTATTACTAATATTAGTTGGTTGAATTTGATATTCTTTAAATTTTTCTTTCACAAATTTTTCAACTGTCCCAAATTCGCGAACAATTTCTTGGACATTACTAATTTTTTGAATAACACCATTCATCATAAAAATTAAGGTGTCACAAAAATTTTGAATTTCATCCATATTATGGGAAATAATAATTAAACCTTTTTCTTGATTGCCAAGAAATTGCGATAGAAGTTCGTAAATTCGTTCTTTACTTTCCAAGTCTAATCCAGTTGCTAATTCATCAAGAATAATTAAATCAGGGTTAATAATTAACGCTAATAAAATATTAATCCGTTGTTGTTGCCCACCAGATAATTTTGAAATGTCTTTATTCATCAATTCTTTAACATTTAGAGTTGTTAAATAATTTAAAATTATTTCTGGTTCTAAATATAGTTTATAAGTTTTTAAATAGAGATTTAAAATATCATAAGCCGTTGTCCCTTTTGGATATTTTGACTCTTGCAACTGCATTCCAATGCGAACCCCATATTCTTTTAATGCTTGACCGCTGGAAGGACGACGTAACTGTGCTAAAATTTCACATAAAGTGGTTTTCCCACTCCCATTAGGACCAACAATTCCAATTCGATCACCTTTTTTTACCTCTAAATTAATATCTGATAAAACAGGTTGATGATTATAAATTTTTGAAATATTTGTTGCTTTGACTAAATACTTATTTTCTTGTTGCATTTTGACACCTTCCTTAATAAAGTAATTATAACCAAAATTTAGCTATTTTTTCTCTTTTAATAAATCATCAAGGGTAATTTGCAATTCTTTTGTTTCACCAATTGCCAAATCATTTTTAAATTGCGTTTTATCAACTTTTTTGCTAGTTGGTTTTTTATTGGTAAAATCAACTTTAATTAATTTTTCCGGTCCTGGTGATTTAGAGTTTATTGTCTTTTTAGTAACTAACTTTTCAACTGTCGTTGTTACTTTTCCAAATGATTTTAACTTAAATTTAGTTGAACTAACATCTTTGTTATCCTCTTTTATTTCTGGTTCTTTAACAGTTTCAGGTGTTGGTGAAATAGTTTTCGCAGATTTTAGCTGCTGTTTTTCTTCTTCTTTTTTAGCTAATAATTTCCCAACCGTTGTTGTTACTTTTCCAAATGATTTTAACTTAAATTCAGTTGAACTAACATCTTTGTTATCCTCTTTTATTTCTGATTCTTTAACAACTTCAGGTGTTGGTGAAATAGTTTTCGCAGATTTTAGCTGCTGTTTTTTTTCTTCTTTTTTAGCTAATAATTTTTCAACTGTCGTTGTGCCAGTTTGTTTTTTTACAATAATATCATCATGACTATCAATATGATTAACTGTGACAACCGAATCTTTAATTTTTACTTCTGGTTTTTCTTTTTCAACTACTGGTATTGGTGAAACATTATTACTAGTTATTTTATCGTCTTTTTTAACAGAATCGTTTAAATCTATCATTATCTTTTGTTGCGGGTTAAGGTCAACTTCATCATCATTTTTACTAACAGGTGATTGCTCTTTGATTGCTTCTTTTTCGCTTACTACTTTATTTGGCGTTGCAATTGGACTTTTTCCTGGTGTTATTGATGATTTACTTTGCTTTTGATTTGCTACAATCGCTTTTTTAACCCTAACTTGGCTAGGATGCTTTGGCTCACTATGATTTACAGTCGGACTAACAACCGAGGGGATTTGTTTTAAATCATAAAATGTTGGAATTACTGCATTGATAATGTTTTTTAGCTCAAATTCACCAGCTGGTAACGCTAACCCTGAAACAGGCAATTTATCAACTTTAAAAACATTAATTTCATCATTAGCATTTAGAACATTTAATGTATCTTTATTTTTTGCAATAAATAATCATTTAACTAATTCGGGATATTTTTTATTTTGTTTAAAAAGACGAGTCCCTTTGATTGGTCGAGCTGATAACGCTAATTCAGTTGTTGCTAATCGTTTTGCAGTTCCCTGATCGGTCAACAAGAAAATTGAGTCATCTTTACAATATCCAGCATTAACGACAATATCATCTTTTAAATTAATCGCCTTAACCCCACCTGTTCGTAACCCTAAAGTCGGGATTTCACTAGCTTTATATTTAACAGCAAAGCCATTTGCTGTTGCAATAATAATATATGGTTGTTTTGTCACTAATTGGGTGTTAACAACTTCATCATCACCTTTTAAGTTAATGGCACGAATTGCTTTACTAATTCGCGTTGCCATAAAATCAATAACGGCTGTTTTTTTAATCATCCCATTTTTTGTGGCTAACATAATATAAATATCAGGTTTATTAAAGTCATTTAATAAGTAACAGCCAATAATTTTTTCTTCTCCAGGTAATTCTGAAATTGTATTAACATGTTCACCAATATCTTTAATTTTTGAAACCTTAATTTTATAAATCGGAATAATAACATAATTTCCTTTTGAAGTTATTAATAATAATTTGTCTAATGTATTAGCTTGCAAATCAGCAATTCAAATATCATTTGGCTTACGTTTAAAATCTTCATTTGCTAAACGTGCTAGTTGATTATTCTCTAATGCTTTAATATAACCATCATATGATACTCAAATATTTAAATCTTTTTCAATAATTGTTTCGGTTTTTTCAATTTCAATTGTTTCAATCTCTTCTTCAATTAAAGTGCGACGAAGAGTATTAAACTTTGTTTTGATTAATGTTAATTGATCAACAATAACACTATTTAATTTATTAATATCACTTAAAATTGCTTCTAATTCTTTAATTAAATTTTTTAATTCTTTTTGTTCAGCTTGTAATTGTAAAATATCTGTTGATGTTAAACGGTATAAACGTAACTGAACAATTGCTTCAGCTTGTAATTGTGTAAATGAAAACTTTGCCACTAAATTTTTAATGGCATCTTGGCGATCTTTAGAATGACGAATGACAGCAATTACTTCGTCTAAAATGCTAACTGTTTTAATTAAACCATCAACAATTTCTAATCGTTTATTTGCTTTTGCTAGTTCAAATTTTGAACGGTTTGTAACAATCTCTTGTTGGTGAGCAACATAGTAACCAAGGATTTCTTTTAATCCTAGTAATTTTGGTTGCTTATTAGCAATTCCAACAATATTAAAATTATATGAAACTTGTAAATTAGTATTTTTTAATAAATATTTTCGCACTGTTTCATAATTTGCTTGTTTACTTAATTCAATAACAATTCGTAATCCTGTTCGATCTGTTTCATCCCGAACTTCTTTAATATTTAATCCTGGTTCATTATATTTAATATCATCAATTTTCTTAACCAAGTCTTGTTTAACAACTTCATAAGGGATTTCGGTAATAACTAAATTATTATTTTCATTTGTAATTTTACTACGAATGATAATTTTTCCTTTTCCCGTTTGATAAGCATCAATGATTCCTTGTTTTCCTTGGACAATTCCCCCGGTTGGAAAATCAGGACCCTTAATAAATTTTAATAACTCTGATAAACGACAAGTTGGTTTTGATAAATAGAAAATTGTTGCATCAATAATTTCTGGTAAATTATGTGGAGGGATATTTGTCGCATATCCTGCCGCAATTCCTGTCGCCCCATTAATTAATAGGTTTGGGAATAACGCTGGTAAAACAACTGGCTCTTGTTCAGAATCATCAAAGTTTGGGATAAAAGCAACGGTTGCTTTTTCTAAATCTTGTAATAAATAACTAGCAACTTCACTTAATCTTGTCTCAGTATAACGCATCGCTGCTGCTGGGTCCCCATCAATTGAACCATTGTTCCCATGCATATCAATTAATGGATAACGCACTTTTCAATCTTGTGATAAACGAACCATAGCATCATAAACAGAAGTATCGCCATGCGGGTGATACTTCCCAATTACTTCCCCAACAATCCGCGCTGATTTTTTATAGCTAGAATTAAAAGTTAAATTTAATTCATTCATCGCAAAAAGAATCCGACGTTGAACCGGTTTTAAACCATCACGAACATCAGGCAAAGCTCGATCTTGAATAATGTATTTGGCATAACGACCAAAGCGGTCTTCCATAATATCATTTAAAGTATAAATTAAATTTTCTGGTTTAACATTATCACTCACAATGGTGGTCTCCTTTCTTTTCTTTTACTGTTGAATAATTGTTGGAAAATCATCTTCTAAAGTAAATTTAACATTTTCATCAATTCATTCTTTTCGTTTTTTGGCGTCATCACCCATCAAGGTTACAACTTTTTTATCAGCTAATAAAGCATCATCAATTGTTACGGCAATTAATTGGCGTGTGGTTGGGTCCATTGTTGTTTCTCATAATTGCTCGGCATTCATTTCTCCTAATCCTTTATAACGTTGTAATTCAAATTTATCTTTAATTGTTTTTAGTTTTGCTTTTAATTCGTTCTCATCTCAAGCATAATCAATTTGCTTTGTTTTAGTATTAAAAATTTTAAATAATGGTGGTAAAGCAATATAAACACGATTGTTTTCAATTAAATCTTTCATATAACGATAAAAGAATGTTAATAATAGTGTTTGAATATGAGCCCCATCCGTATCAGCATCGGTCATAATAATGATCTTACCATAATTGGCATCATCAAGGTCAAATTCAGTTCCAACCCCTGCTCCAATGGCATTAATCATCACATTAATTTCTTCATTTTTTAATAAATCTTCTAGTTTTGATTTTTCGGCATTAATAACTTTTCCTCGTAATGGTAAAATTGCTTGGAATTTTCGGTCTCGTCCTAATTTCGCACTACCCCCAGCTGAATCCCCTTCAACTAAAAATAATTCATTATCTAATTTATTTTTACTTTGGGCTGGTGTTAATTTTCCTGTCAATAAACGCTCCGAATTTTTTTTCTTATTACCACGAGCAGCTTCACGCGCCTTACGGGCTTCTTCACGAGCATTACGAGCCAATAAGGCTTTTTCAATAATTCCATAAGCACTAGTTTTATTTTCGGTCATTCAAAAACTAAATTGACTAGTAACAATGCTTTCAACTGCACTTTTGGCATCAACAGTTCCTAATTTTCCCTTTGTTTGTCCTTCATATTGAATTAAATTTTCTGGGACTTTGACTGAAATAATTGCTGTTAAACCTTCTCGCGTATCAGTTGAATCTAAGTTTTTATCTTTTTCTTTTAATAACCCTTCTTCTTTACGGGCATAGTCATTAATTACCCTTGTTAAACCACTACGGAATCCAACGACATGTGAACCACCTTCACTTGTTTTAACATTATTGGCAAAACTCAAGAGGTTTTCATTAAATTCTGTTGAATATTGAATTGCAATTTCAACATCAATATTTTTTTCATTACCTTTTAATAACATAATTGGCGTAATTGTTTTTTTACCTTCATTCATAAAGGTAATAAATTCTTCTAAACCGTTATTGAAAAGATATTCAACATCTTTTTGGGTACGTTCATCGTGTAATGTTATTTTTAACCCACTATTTAAAAAGGCTGATTCACGAATTCGTTCAGAAATTGTTGAAAAAGAAAAATCAATTACTTTAAAAATCTCTGGATCGGGAACAAAATGAACTTTTGTTCCTGTTTTCGTTGTTGTTCCAACTGTTGTTAATTTTTGGCTTAGTTTTCCCCCATGTTCAAATTTAATTTCACTAATTTTTTTATCACGATAAATCACAACATTAAAGTTAACTGATAACGCATTAACAACTGAAGAACCTACCCCATGTAAGCCTCCAGCAGTTTTATAACCATCACCGCCAAATTTACCACCAGCATGTAAAATCGAAAAAATTACTTCTGGGGTTGATTTTCCCGAACTATGTTTACCAATTGGGACTCCCCGCCCATTATCTTGAACAGTAATTGAATTATCCTTATGAATTATGACATTAATTTCATTACAAAAACCAGCTAAGGCTTCATCAATTGAGTTATCAACGATTTCTCAAACTAAATGATGTAAGCCACGAATATCAGTTGAACCAATATACATCCCTGGGCGCTTACGAACAGCAGCTAAACCTTCTAAAATCTGAATTGAAGATTCATCATAATTTGTTTTTTTTGTTTGCTCACTCATCTATAGAACTTCCTTTTTTATCTTTTTCTTTAATAATATTATATTATAACTGTAATATTTACAAATATTTTAAATTAATTTATTATTATAGTATACTTAAGAAGATTTAAAAATAGAGGTGAAGAAAATGGATATTTTTGGTATTATTGGCACAATTATTGGGTCAATTATCGCTTATTTAATTGGTTCTTTTAGTTGATCAATTTTAATTAGTAAATTAATGTATAAAGTTGATGTCCGAGATTATTATTCAAAAAATGCGGGGGCAACAAATACAACCCGCGTTTTAGGAAAAAAATGAGGATTAGCAGTAACTTTCTTAGACATGGGAAAAGTAATTGTGACAATGTTTATTGTCTTTGGAATTAGTTGCATTAATATTAATGATGTTAATTTTGAGGCAACTAGTTATTATATTCCTGCTTTCTTTGTTTTAATTGGACATTGTTATCCAATTTATTACCGTTTTAAAGGAGGCAAAACAGTTGCTTCATTTGGGGGATTATTATTAATGGCAAACCCTTATTTGTTCTTAATTGCCGCAGGAACTTGATGAATTACAATTTTTATTTGAAAACGGGTTTCGGTTTCGTCAATTCTAGCAGTATTTTTAGTAGCTTGTTTATGCTGGATACCACAAATTAGTGGTATTAATGTTATTAATTTTGATGGAAGCTTATTAGCTGATTCAAAAATTATTTGATTTAACCAATTTCACCACCTTGCTAATAATTATAATAACTACTATGATAGTTTAGCATTAATTAATATTGTTATTGTTTTAGGAGCAATTTTATCAATTGCTCGCCACCATCAAAATATTGCCCGTTTATTAAAAGGAACAGAACCAACATTTGATTTCAAGAAAAAATCATCTTTAGCCAGCGGGGAAATTAGCCGTGGGGACAAGAAACCAAAAAAAGTCGCAAATCAAACAAATAACAAAGAACCAGAAATTGTTTCAAAAAAATAAAACTTAGGATTATCCTAAGTTTTATTTTTTTTATTCAACTGGTGTTTGCTCTTGTTTTTCATATTGTTTTCGTTCACTAGCATTTAATCATTTCTTACGTAAACGAATACTTAATGGCGTAATTTCAACTAGTTCGTCATTTTCAATAAATTCTAATGATTCTTCTAAATTCATAATGATTGGTGGTGATAAACGAATTGCATCATCATTTCCAGCTGATCTAGTGTTAGTTAACTTTTTATTTTTACATGGATTAACTACTAAATCATTACTACGACTATGAATTCCAACAATCATTCCTTCATAGACTTTTGTTCCTGGGTTAACAAATAAACTTCCCCGTTCTTCTAATGCCCCTAAAGCATATGCAGCAGTTATCCCGAATTCATTCGCAATTAATACCCCATTACCACGACTAGGGATTTCGCCTTTATATTGTTCATAACCACTAAACTTACGAACTAAGATTCCTTCGCCATGGGTCGCATTAATAAATTCACGTTGATACCCAATTAATCCACGGGTTGGAATACTATATGTAATTTTAGTATGGGTTCCAACCATATCCATATTTAACATTGTTCCTTTACGTAAATTTAATTTTCCAATTACTGTTCCTGAATATTCATCGGGAACAGTAATAATCACTTCTTCCATTGGTTCTAATAAAACATTACTATCATCACGGCGAAGAAGAACCTCTGGTTTTGAAACAGCTAGTTCAAAACCTTCTCGACGAAGATTTTCTAATAAAATCGATAAATGTAATTCCCCTCGTCCTGAAACACGGAAACCATCAACACTTGATTCACTTAAAGGTTGGACACGTAATCCCACGTTAACTTCTAATTCTTTTTCTAAACGTTCTTTAATATTACGTGTTGTAACAAACTTTCCTTCTTTTCCAGCAAATGGTGATTTATTAACTAAAAAGTTCATTGCTAATGTTGGTTCTTCAATTGTAATTGGTTCCATTGCGACAACATTATTTTTATCACAAATTGTATCCCCAATCGAAATATCACTAATTCCAGCAATAATAACAATATCACCAGCAACAGCTGTTTCTTTTTTAATTCGTTTTAATCCTTCATAAATAAACACGCCAGTAATTTTCCCTTTTGCTAATTGTCCATCATTTTTAACAATTGCCACTTCTTGACCATCACTAATTGTGCCAGCAAATAAGCGCCCAATTCCTAACCGACCGATATATTCATCAAAAGCTAAGGAACTAACTTGCATTCTTAACGGTTCACTAGTTAAATCAGGATACGGCGTAACATGATTAATAATTGTTTCAAATAACGGAATTAAGTTTTCTCCTTGATCGGTTAATTCTTTTTGCACAATTCCTTGTTTAGCAATTCCATATAAAACTGGGAAGTCTAATTGTTCGTCAGTTGCTCCTAAATTCATAAATAATTCTAACGCTTCATTAACAACTTCAGCTGCCCTTTGATCTTTTTTATCAATTTTATTAATTAATAAAATTGGACGTAACCCTAATTCTAACGATTTTTGCAGTACAAAACGCGTTTGTGGCATTGGCCCTTCACTTGAATCAACTAATAAGATTACTGTATCAACTGTTTTAATAATTCGCTCAATTTCTGATGAAAAATCAGCATGGCCAGGGGTATCAACAATATTGATTTTATAATTACGATAGTTAATTGCACAGTTTTTTGCATAAATTGTAATTCCCCGTTCTTTTTCTAAGGCATCGCTATCCATTATCAAGTCAACAATTTGAGCATTCTCATGAAAAACTCCACTTTGTTGTAATAAAGCATCAACTAATGTTGATTTTCCAGCATCAACATGGGCAATCACGGCAATATTAATAATTTTTTTATGTTCCATTTTTTTCTCCTCAATTATCATAACTAATTAATTATACTTGATATTTTTGAAAAAAGATAACGAATTAATTAATCTTATTTTGTTAAATCAACTAACCGTTCGCGGCGTAGACGAATTAAAACAATCATAGTAATTGCACTCGTAAGAATAAATAAGGCTAGAATAACAATCACAATACTTTGTCATGAAAAGACTAATTCAAATAATAATCCCGTCAAGGAAAAGATAAAACTCGTTAGTAATTGCCAAGCATAGAACGAAATTAAGAACGGCAGTCCTAGCCCAATCGCAAATGCAATTAAATATCATGATAAAACATAATTCATAATTTTAAAATTGCTATAACCCATTCCTTTTAATGTTGCCATAATTCCTTTATTTTCCTCAACTACAATATTAATTAAGACAATCAAAATAAAGGCTATAATAATAAAGGTAAAGAAGGCTGTAATTTGAATTAACAAGGTGGCATTTTTAAAGACATTTTCCAATGAAGTTTGTAATAAATCAAGGGGCATTAAACTATTTGCATTGTTTAAAATTGCCGTTGCATATATTACCGAATCATTTTGGACCTTATTTGCTATTGGGGTAAAGTAAATATAATTTTCTGGTTTCAAACCATTTTTTGAATAAATTGTTAAATAATGCTCTGGTTGAAAACCTTCTGTCCGTTGGGAAATCAACCGATTGTGACCAAAAGTACTTTTATCAGGTTGATCAGGAATACGGTCAATTCCTAATAATTGCCGAAGAATTTTACTATCCATATAAATATTATTGGTTGTAGTATCATTATTTGTATAGCCAACAACTTGTAATAACGTTGTTTGATAATCTTTTGGTGAAGTTTTAACTTTTCATTCAAATGCCCTATCAAGGGGTAATTCATTACTATATCATATTTTTTTAGAAACAACGATTGGAATTGCCGTTGAATTGGGTAATAACTTAAAAATATCATTGACATAACTAGTATTGTCAGCAAAATTATAATAATCGGCAAAGTTAGTTTCTTGATCTAACCCAATAACAGTAGCTTGGCGAATTTTACTATTATCTTCTAATTGTAATGGTTCAATTGGGGTTGATAATAATGGTAACTCATCATTAGAATCATAAATAAATTTTCCAAAACTTAAATTTGGGATTGATGACTGTAATTTGGCATTTTGTAAATAAGACTTAATTTTGGCAAACATCTCTGGTGTTGTTGCTTGTTCAATTATTTTTAATAACCCATCAAAAGCCTTACTGTTAATTACTTGTTTTAAATAATCCCCATTAAGACACTTATTCATCATTGGTTGAGAAATAATTTTAATTATTTCCGCCAATGGTCTACTCTTACCCTCTTGGTCGTTTTGATCAGTAAAACTAATTGGCATATATGTATTTGCTCATTCTCATGAACAATCAAAATTATCCTCTACCAATGTTGCTGGGAAGATTTCTGAAGATGGAATTCAATTATAATTAAAACTACTTGGATCAGGATTTATTTCTAATTTATCATTTGCTAGTTGATATGAAAATTGAAAAGGAATATCAATTACTTGAGTTGTTTTTTCGGTATATGGTGTTCGAACACTAGCAACATATTTGTTAAACAAATCAATTGCATTAAACTCAAAAAATAAAACTAAGGTTCCAAATAAGAAAGTTAATAAGGTTGTAATCCATTTCGTAATTGATTTTTGGGCAAAAGAAGTCGCAATTTTGACGCCAAATGGTAAGTAAAATAATGGTTTTTTACGAATTGTTCTAAATTTTTTTCCAATTTTAAGACTATTAAATTGTTTTTGATTATTAATTAACGTTAACGGATTTTTATTTAATAAATTAATGGTAATTAACATTAAAATCATTATAAAAATTAACGGTATAGCAACAATAAAAACCCCAAAAATAATTCAATTGTTATAAAAAACACTAAATGGTAATAAGGCAAATGGTTTGTATAAAATAATAAAATAACTGGCAAACCCAAAGGCAAAAATATAACCTAAAATTGAACCTAAAATAATTGTTAAAACAATTGGAATAATAATACTAAAAGCTAATTGCCAAGTGCTATAACCAAGAGATTTTAAAATCCCTAGTGTTTGTTGTTGAGCAGCAATATCACGCTTAATAAAAAAGTACATAATCGTTAAAATAACCAAGCTTGCGGCAAAACAAACTACCGCAAAAATAATATAATCAATCATGATTAAAATTTCTTGCTGTCCGGGTTCACCAAAATCATCATATTTAGCAATTGTTTGATTTCAAGTTGTTGAAAAATAGCTAGTTATTAAAGTATTTAGCTCTTTAAAACTATTATTAAAATTATCATTATTACCAAAACGAATATAAGCTTGATAATTATTTATTAATGCCGGATTATATTCAAAAATATTTTTAAAGTCATTGTCGGTCATATAAACCAGCGCAAAATTAGTAGAAGATGAGCCATTATAATTACCATTAATTGTTCGAAACGCTTCTAGCATTAAATCACTATAACGATAACCATTACCGACAATTTTAAATTGATTTGCTTGATCTTCTTTCACCCCTAAATCAATTAAAGCATTATTGCTTAAGCCAGTTTTACTCATAAAATAACTATTAACAAAAACTTCGCCATCACTAATACTAATAGCTGTTTTATTACTATTACTAATATCAACTCGGTTCAAGTTATCATTACTTCACAATTGATTTATGCTATGATGAAAAGCGTTAATTAGATGATATGTTGTCTCATTGATTGTTAAATCCGCACTATTATCAACCATCATTTCTCAATTTAATGATTTTTTTGTTTGAGAATCTAAACTAGTTGCTAAAATATTTTTTAAACTATAAATTAAATAATTGCAATTTACTCCCTTGAATTCATCAACAAACTGTGATAATGATTTATCAGGTTTAAAAGTTAGGTTATGTTGACTAATAAAAGTTCATAATTGGTCAGCAATTCCTTTTTCGGAGTCAAAACAAACTTGGTTATTATTATTTGTTTTATCAATAAACTCTATTCAATCTGAAATCATTGTTTTTTCATCAAAGTTAGAAAAACCAATTCAATCACTTGCTAAATCATTGTAGCTACGACTATTTAAATCCATTTTATTTAAATTGACATGTGTATCATAACGAATTGAATTTTGGACTGCGTTTGTATATAAGACATCTAACTGAGTATTATAATTAAACATCCCAGCAAAAACCCCAACTGATAAAATTAACAAAAAAAAGATTGATAAATAGTTTAATAGTTTCTTTGAAATATACTGTAATGAATTTTTAATTAACTTATTGATAAAATTCACCCTCTTCCCAAGAAAAACATATTTATTAAGATTAAAAAGTTTTTTATAGTTTACTAATTAAATTATAATAAAAAGTTAACAAGATAACATTAAATTATCAATAATATTTTTAATTTTTTTACTTGCTAATAATAGATTATTTTTAAACTCAACTTTAGAATTAGTTGGGGTAAAAACTTGATCACTAATAATTTTAACAGCAACAATTGGGATATTAAAACTATAAGCTGTTTGAAAAAAAGCTGTTCCTTCCATATCACTGACAGTAATTTCGATTGGCATTGCTTGTAAATGTGCCAAGTGGTTAGGACTATTAATAAAAACATCACTTGTTCCTAATAATCCCACTTTAACATCAGGAACAATCTTTTGTAAACAAGTCATTAAAGTTTGATCACTTTGATAACCAAATGGTTCTTGGGGGATTTGACCTAATTGATAACCAAAAACTGTTGCATCAGCAAAAGTATAATAAGCTTTTTCAATAATAACAACATCTTGAATTTTAACAGTTGGGATTAAACTCCCTGCTGTTCCCAAATTAAAAATTTTACTAATTTCAAAAGTTTTAATAATTGTTGTTAAAGCAATTGTTGCATTAACCTGCCCAATCTTTGTAATAGCAAATAATCAATCATCTTTTTGATAAACTTTTAAACCATTATTATTGTGAATTAATTGTGGTTCTAAACTTGCCAATGTTTCGCCAAGTTCTTCGGCCATTGCACTAATTACTAATTTCATTAAGATTTTCCTCACTTTGAAATTGTTTTAATAATATTCTTACCAATCGCCAGAAGACCATGCTTGGCAACTGCGCATTGATATTGCATAATAATTAATTCCTGAAATGTTTTTTCTAAATTAATTGTTGATAATTCACGATAATATTCAACCCCATCATATTGACGTTCTTTTGAAATTTTATCAGCAATAAAAGTAACCATTTCCAATTTTGTCATTGATTGATGACCAACAGTATGTCATTTGATTGCTGATAAAATTTCTTCATCGTTAAATAGTAATTCATGTTTTAAATAATAATATGCACTATAACCATGCCATGTTGGGATTGGTTCACTAACTAATTCCGGGGCATATTTTAATAAATAGGCTTCCTGTTTTTCATTTGACCATTGTTTTGTGACATCATGCCATGTCCCAGCAATTAAAGCTTGCTGGGGATTTAAATCATAGATATTAGCTAAATGTTGGGCGGTTTGACCAACATTTAAACAATGTTGGTAACGTTTTTCATCCATTTGTGATTTTAATCGTTCTGGTAAATATAATAAATGTTCATTAATATAATCATTAATAACTGGAATTTGTAATGCTAAATTTTTACCTGCCCTTAAATCTGTTGCCGCTAAAAAGTTATTATTTATAAAAGGAATGGTAATAGCTTGATACTTTTGTAGTAATTTCGGAGAAACTTCTTCCAAACGCTGTAAAATAATAAATGTTTGAATTTTAATTAATTCGTTAATATTATTTCATTCCCCTAATTTCGGTAACTGATCAGAACCAATAATAAAATAAAATTCAATATCAGGATAACTTGCTTTTAATTCAACAACTGTTTCATAAGTAGTACTTGGTTGGTTATTTTTTAATTCAATATTATTAATTTTGACATACGGAATATCACTAACTGCTAAATTGATCATTGCTAAACGATCAGCAATTGGCGATAATTTTCTTGTTTTAAAAGGATTTTGGTTAGTTGGAATTATTCAGATTTCATTAACCGGTAATGTTCTTTTAACTAATTTAATAATTTGCAAATGGTCAGTATGAAAAGGGTCAAAACTCCCACCAAATAAAGCTACTTTCATTCTCCAAAATCCTTTCTGTTTTAACTTATTTTTGTTTAATCCCTAATTCTACTAAAACATCTTCAACAGTATCACGCACAATTTTTTGTAATTGATCAATTGATAAAGTAATCGTCATTTCATCATCCCTTTTTTTAGGATCTTTTTTTGTCTTTCCCCCAGGTTTTGATTTTTCAAGCAATGTTTTTGGAGCAAAAACCTTTTCCCCATTAGCATTAATAATTACTTCTTCCTCATCAAGTTGTTTTTCAATAATTTTGTTATTTTTATACTTATGATCATCACGGTGTGAGGCATTAATTCTTGACATAATATAGTCCATTCTATCATTAAAATTACGTTCTTTAATTTGATTTAGCATTTGCTGAAACTCATTTGGCTGTGCTGTTGCATTATCACGCAAGTTTTTTAGTTGCTCTAAGCGTTCTAATAGATTTTCATGCTCATTCATATTTGATTCACTTTTAATGACATTAATCTTATTACGAGCCTGTTGTAAAATATTTGAGATATTTTCTGGTTTGCCTTTTTTTGGAACTACCTCACCAATCACATCAGTAGTTCTTACAACGGTAGTTGGATTATTATCACTTGGTTCATCATAATTAAAATGAAAACCACTAACTGCTTCAATTTCGTCATCATATGAGTGAGCTATTTTTAAACTTGTAATTTCACTCTCTTTAAGTTTTTTTCGTTTGAATCAGTTTTTCATCACAATATTTTTCCTCATCTAAAAGTTTTAAATTCTTATGCGATTATTTTATCAAATTTTTTAGCGCAAAGCATTAATTAACTTAAATATTCTTAATTTTATTAAGAAATAATGGTATGATAAAATGGTAATTGACAGAGGTAACTTATCTTGAAATGATAAGTTTGAGAAATACTCTTAGAACCTGATCTAGTTGATACTAGCGGAGGAAGTTCAAATTATTGCATATATCGCGAAAAAATAGATATTTTATTTAATTTGAATCTCATATGTTAATTATAGTTAATTTAATGTAAGGAGATTTTTTTTATGACAATAACAAAAGAAACACAGTGAAAAAAGATTTTAATTGCTAATAAAAGTCTAGTTTTTATTTCACTAGGATTATTTTTAAGCTTTTTCATTATTTTTGTTGCGTTCAATTATGAACAATTAATTACAATCTTTCCTAGTCTTACTTTGGAAACTGTTGGTAATTTGAAAAAATTTTTAATTGCCTTTACTACCCTTGGTTTAATTTTTAATGTTTTATATACAATTAGTAGCTGGCTATGTACAAAAGATGAATATCTGAATTATAAAATGCAGTTTGTGATGCTAAATATAATAGGTTTAAATCTAATTAATTTAAGCTTTAATTGTGTGATTTATTTACGCTATCGTTCAGAAATTAAATGGGAAATAACTAACCAATCATTTTGAAAACACCTCCAAATTAAATTAGGATTTTGAAAATGACAAACATTTGATTATGTTTTAATTGCCCTTTTTGCTAGTTTTACAATCGCTCTAGGATATGTTGAAAGTTACTTTTTACCTAATCTCCCATTTGGAGGAGGATTAGCTTTAAAATATATTCCTTTAATTATCATTGCTTTTCTACATTCTAGTTTAGCTGGTTGAATAACAGGAGCTATTAGTGCTTTAATGTCATTGCTTTTTATTCAAGCAGGTTATATTATTTCCCCATGGTCATATTTATTAGATTATTTTTTGCCAATGACAACTCCAGCCCTAGCCGGGGTAATGCGCTTTGCGGTTAAAAAAGATAAAAATTATATTACCTATGTTAACTACTTTATTCTATGTATTACTATTTTTTTAATCATTTATTTATGGCAAGTAATTGGGGGTTATTTTATTTGAACAACTGCTTTTCCAGATTCAGTTTGACCAGGATATAGTAATTGACTATATAGTTTAATTTATAACTTTATTCATTTATTTATTTTTTCCTATCCCATATCGCAAGTTGTTATTCCCCTATCACTGCGAGCTTTAGCTCCTGTTTTTTGGGAACGTTATTTAAAGACTCTATAAATTGTTATACCTAATTTTATTCTCAATTCAACTGATAAATTGATGCTAATGAACCAGGTAAATCAGCAAATGATCATGTCCCGGCTAAAATAGTATCATCCGAAAGTTGAACAAGCGATTGAAGATAAGTATCAAACTTTTTCCCTTCTGGTTGTTCTACTTTTATTTTAATTGTCCCATCCTCATTCAACTGATAAATTGAATTCTTATCTGCAACCAAAATAGTATCATCCGAAAGTTGAACAAACGATTCAAGATAATTATCAAACTTTTTCCCTTCTGGTTGTTCTACTTTTGTTTTAATTGTCCCATCCTCATTCAACTGATAAATTGAATTCCCACTACTAGCTAAAATAGTGCCATTCGAAAGTTTAACAAGCGAGGAAATCCGGTCATCAAATCCTTTATTAACTACTTGTACTATGATTGTTCCATCTGGATTTAACTGATAAATTGAGCCCTTTGCTGTTCCCACCAAAATAATATTATCCGAAATTTTAACAAGTGCTGTAAGAAAGTCATCAAATTTTTTATCAGCTGGTTGTTCTACTTGTTCTATAATAGTCCCATTAGAATTCAATTGATAAATTGATTTAAGACTTGCGGCTAAAATAATATTATCCGAAATTTTAACAAGTGCTGTAAGAAAGTCATCAAATTTTTTATCAGCTGGTTGTTCTACTTGTTCTATAATAGTCCCATTAGAATTCAATTGATAAATAGTGCTGCCTCATGTTGCTGCTAATATTACATCATTTTTAATTTGTACAATAGATTCCACGTTATTATCAAATTTTTTATCAGCTGGTTGTTTTACTTTTCCTTTAATCGTTCCAATATTTGGATTAAAAACACGATAATTAACTTTAATTACATCATTATTTACAATATAATCTGTACTGTCCATTTTGACTTTAATTAACGCTTGCTTACTAGTAATAGAATCTGCAACAAATTCAATTTCATCAACATAGACTTCTGGATTTAATTCTCTAATTTTATCTATAATAGTTTCTGGCTTCTTATTTATAATATCCCCTAATTCTTGATTAGTTAAAACTTCTGCTAATAGTTTCCGATTATCACTACTAAAATATAATTTTAAAGTATCAGTTGGCAAATATCGGTCACTACTTTTAAGAACAGTTAAATCTGCTGTGACAATTTCATTAGCTCCTTGAATGTTTTTAATTTTGACCTGTCCTGTTCTTAATTCCTTATTTGCCTCAAAAATTATGGCCATTAATTCTTCTCTTTCTGGCTTTTCGTCAAGATTCACATCTGGAAAACTTCGTTGCTTTACATCAGTTGCCAATGTTACATACCTTGCCACAAAATGAACATCAACAGAAGAATTAGGATCATATAAACTACTTGATGATTTAACCCCAACTGTTGCTGAAATTTTAGTAGCATTTTTAACATACAAGTCTTCAATTTGAACTACAGAGTTCTTTACTTTAACCGCAGCTAAAATAGTTTCTTCAACATTATTGTCAATTCCCCCTAAGTCTCTATCTTTTAAATGCTCATTCAAATTAATTCGTCAATTATAATTAGGATTTTGAACGTTAATTATTTTATTTTCTAAACGACTAAAATATCAACCCAATACTCCACCCGTTGTTGCAAACAATAAAATAATTACCAAAACAATACTTAAAATCATTTTTCTAGTTTTTAGCGAATGTAATAAATTTTGGCGATTCATAATTACCATTTGCCGATTAAAATGCTTTACAATTGAAGTATTATTTTCACTAATAAGTTTTGAAGTAATATCTTGGGTTTGTTTCTTTTTAACTACTGTTAACTCATTATTATTAGCATTATGCTCTTTAATCCGATCAATTGTTGCTTGGGATAATATCAGTCTATTATTAAAAATTTTAATTTTAGATGAACCATCACCATTATATAAATCCTCTTTTCAAAAGAAAACATAAGAATCTTGTTTGCAAAAAATAAAAGCTAATGGAACAACCCCATTATCTTCATTAATACTTCGATTTTTATCAACAGTGCAAAGAAATACTTGCAAATCGTATAAGTCTTTTAATGCATTCTTTTTAGCAACGTTAATAACTTTTTTAAACTTATACTGACAACTATTACACATGCTATCAAAAAAAACTTGCACTTTGTTTTCCATATTTAATTCACCTCCAAATGATACAATAAAAAAATAACTATCTGTAATTATAAAGTATTCCTTGAAAAAAAAAAAAAAAATAGAAAAAACATTCTTATTTAGATATTTTTTGATAAATGTTGGGAAAATTAATATTATTAAAAAATAAATAATAAATACATGCAAAACTCATATTTTTTTCACTTTTAAATATATAAAAATGTTTCTTCTAACTGTTTATTTTAATAATAACCTAGCAAGATTTTTATTAAAATATTGTAGTTAAAAGAAACATTACCATAATTAATTTTTATTTTATAATCTATCAATAATTTTTTTGGTAATATTATCGACACCAATTCCAAAGTAATTAAAAACATCTTGGAATGGTCCTGATTTTCCAAAAGTATCAATTGCAATATTTAAACCATTATTTGAAGTATAACGTTCTCAACCAAATGTTGATCCTAATTCAATTGATACTTTAAAAGCTGTTGGTTCAATTAAACTTTCACGATAAGCAGCTGGCTGTTGTTCAAATAACTCTCATGATGGCATTGAAACAACTTTTACTTGTAATTTTTCTTCTTGCTCCAGTTTTTGCGCAACAGCAATTGCTAAATGCACTTCACTTCCGGTTGCTAAAATTACAATATTATTATTTGTATCTTTTCCATAAACTTTATATGCTCCTAGATTAACTTTTTCAGCACTAGTTTCACTTAATTCTGGTAAATTTTGGCGGGTAATTAAAATCGAACTTGGCGTATGTTTTGTCTGAAACGCTTGATAATATGACCCTAATGTTTCTTTAAAATCAGCTGGACGATAAACATTTAAATTCGGTTGCGCTCTTAACATGGCTAACTGTTCAATTGGTTGATGGGTTGGGCCATCTTCTCCAACAGCAATCGAATCATGAGACATAATGTAAATCACTGGCAATTCCATTAATGAACTCATGCGGATTGCTGGTTTCATATAATCAGCAAAAACAAAGAAACCACCAGCAAATGGCAATAATCCCCCATGAGCATAAATTCCATTATTGATAGCTCCCATTGCAAATTCACGAACTCCATAATTAATGTTTCGCCCAGTTAAATGGTCATGACTATAATTTCCATCCGCTCCCTTTGCTTTTGTGCTACCAGTTAAATCGGCACTACCCCCAATTCAATTTGGGCATAATTGTGAAATTCGGTCAACAATTGTCCCACTACTAATACGAGTTGCTTGTGGCTGAGTTGGAATTAAATCGGTAAAATCTTTTAAGTTAATTGTAAAATCACCATGAATTGCGCGGTCAATTTCAGCGCCGATTTCTGGAAATTCTTGGCAAAATTCTTGATAAAGCTTAATTCATATTTCGTAAGCGGTTTCACCACGTTCTTTAACATTTTTTTCAAAATCATCATAAACTTCAGTCGGAACAGCAAAGTCTTTTTCTGTTCATTCTAATCTGGATTTAAATGTTTCAATATCATGACCTAATGGGGACCCATGGACATTTGGTGTTCCTTGTTTTGTTGCCCCTTGTCCAATAATTGTTTTAACTTCAATTAAAGTTGGTTTATCACTTAATTTTGCTTGATTAATTGCTTCATCAATTGCTTGGATATCATTACCATCCTTAACTTTTAAATAGTTTCAGTTAGCAGCAACAAAACGATCAGCAATATTTTCACTTTGGGCAACAGATGTCATATTATCTAACTGAACATCATTTGAATCAAATAAAACAATTAATTTATTTAACTTTCAATGCCCCGCTAAAGATAATGCCTCTTGGGTTACGCCTTCTTGCAAATCCCCATCTCCACATAATACATAAGTATAGTGATCAAACAAGGGATATTTATCTTGATTATACTTTGCTGCTAAAAAGGTCTCTGCTAAGGCACTTCCAACCGCCATTGCAAATCCTTGCCCTAATGGCCCTGTTGTTACATCAACTCCCGGTGTTAAATGTGACTCAGGATGGCCTGGGGTAATTGAATCAACTTGACGAAAAGCTTTTAAATCATCAATTGTTAAATCAAATCCTGATAAATGTAATAATGGGTATAATAAGCCAGTCCCATGTCCAGCTGATAAAATAAAGCGATCACGATTAATTCATTTATCAACACTTGGATTAACTCGTAAATGCTTTGTAAATAGCGTATAAGCCATTGGTGCTGCTCCTAAAACAATCCCGGGATGTCCTGAATTTGCTTTATTAATTGCTTCAACTCCTAGTATTTTAATTGTATCAATTGCTTTTTTCATTTTTTTCTCCTTTGAAATTATCATAACCTGATTGAAAATTAATAATTATTAGTGAATTAGCACAAGTCATTTGTTGCTGATGTCACTAATTCTTTGATCGCAATGCGTTGTGGTAATTGATAAAGATATAACATCATTGCCGCTAAATCTTCAGCTTTTAGACCGTTATCAATTGCTTTTTTAGTTGCTTGATAACTTGCCAAAATATCAGCATTTTTGACAGAAGTTAATAAATTGGTATCAACAATAGCTGGGGCTAAAACACTAACTCGGACATTAAATGGTCCTAATTCTTTGCGAATTTCTTCACTAATAGCGTGAACAGCATATTTTGTTCCACAATAAACACTATGATTAGCAAAAGTATAACGGCCAGCGACTGATGAAACATTAATAATTGTTCCGTGCCGACGTTCTTTCATCCCATTAACAACAGCATGAATGCCATTTAAAACACCCTTAATATTAATATCAACTAAATTATATTGATCAGTTAATGGTTGATCATAAATTTTATCTAATGGCATTATTCCAGCATTATTAATTAATAAATCGGCGGGTCCATATTGTGCTTCGGCCGCTTTAATTGCTTTGTTTAAACTTTCAAAATCAGTCACATCAACTTGTGCACAAATTGCTTCTGGTAATTGCAATTGTTCTAACAATTCTTTACGCCGAGCAATTAACAGTAACGGATAACCTTCCTTACTAAAAGCAATGGCAGTTGCTTTGCCAATTCCTGATGATGCTCCTGTGATGATTACTAGTGGTTTTTTCATAATGTTTCCTCCCATGCATTTCAATTATACCGTAAAAGATGAAACAAACCTTAAAAAATTTGATAAAATAACATTAATAATTTAACTTAATTATTCCGAAAAGAGGGTAAACAAATGAAAAAATACTTATTTAAAAGTCGAGATGATGTTTTATAACTTAGTTAGGAAAAACAAGGAAAAATTTTAATAATTAATAACAATTTTATATTTATCATAAAAAAAATGGAGAGCAAAAAATGAAAAAAACTTTTTTAAATCAACATATAATTTCTGCCACAATAAATTGTTTTTCCCTGATAGTCTCAATGTTGCACTTTGATTAAAAAAGTGCGACAGATATTGATGATCGAAAAAAATTCAAATTGTGGTGTTACTTTTAAACTCATTTTTGAAATAGCTATAATCGCTTTATTAAGTAGTTTTACTTTTGTCTTAAACTTAGTTTTTCGGTTCCTTCCAGGCTTTAATTTTTTACCCTTTATGGTTATTATCACAACAATTGTTTTTCGTTATAATATTGCCCTTGGCATTATTAACATCAGTAGTATGCTACAATTTTTGTTAGCAGAAGCCATGATTGAAATGGTTTTCATCATGTTGTTATTTAATCTTTATGGGATTTTAATTTTTATCTTACGAAAATATTTGATTCGATGATGATGAATCTTAATTATCTTAATGCCAGTATTAATTTTAGGAATGCGATTAACTAATTATTTAGTATGACTTTTAATCTATAATGTTTCAACGGCAAATGTATTATTCTTAAAAAATACCTTAAAAGATGATATTTTATTTACTTTATATTTAATTTTACCCTTTACCTTATATCCGCTTTTTTGACGCGTTTTAATGTTATATCAAAATAAATGACCTTTTATTTTTAATAAATTCTTTTTAACTGTTAAGAGAGTTAATTTGTATCAACGCAAACAAAATAATAAAAATATTTTAAAACAGAAAGGAGTACCATATGAAGAATAAAATGATTCCTTGAAAAATAACCCTTTTTTGGCAAGGAGCTCTTGTGGGCACAATTTTTTCGTTATTCCCAACAATAATTTATTTTAACCTTGGATTAAACTGAATGTGACTTTTTTTACTAGTACCATTAATGATGTTTTTTATAACCCCACTTTGAATGCGGTTAAAAACAAAAATTGGTAATCAAAAAGTCTTGCAAATAAATAGTTGTTTCTTATTTATCTTTTTAATAACCCTAATGATTATTAATGCTTTTAATCCTAATAATTATTTAGCTTTATTTATTATTAATTTAATCTTAATAGGGATTTTTACCGCCGGGTTAGTTCCCTTTACTATGGAAATAACTCGTAGTTATACAATTAAAAATGAAATTAAATTTAATCCCAATCTGATTTTTAACCTGGGGTTGGTGTTATTAATTTTAATCCCCTTTCTTATTATGTTCTTAACAAAAGATCAAATGCAAAACATTATTCTTGGAAGTTATTTAGGAGTTCTTGGGTTAATTAATTTAATTTTAGTTTTAACTAATCAAGATATTAAAGGTGAAAATATTACCTTTAATTTAAAAGATACTAATTTCAAAGAACTTTTAAAAAATAAGGATTTCCAAAAATATTTATTTACAAGCAGTTTTTTAAACGGGATAATTGAATTTTTTGGTTATGTTTTACCAATTTTAGTTTTCCCAATAACGCCGACTTTAATTATTGTAATTGGGGTCTTATATTTTATTCGAAAAAGTGCTTATTTATTAGGTTATACCCTTAAGATTAATAATAACAGTTATCGGTTACTAATAACTATTATTAGTTTCATTAGCCTAGCATTGCTTTTTAGTACTTTCTTAATAACTACTTTGTTTACAAGCAACTTTTTTGCTTGACTATATTTAATTTTAGGACTTGGTTGTGGTTTTTTTGGCTTAGGATTTAGCCTTGGAATCATGCAACGTAAACAAAAAACTGAAATTAGCCAAATAGTTCCCGCTCATAACTTTAATCTAGCGATGATGGTACAACACGTTTTTGGTAATGCTATTATCAGTTTATTAATTAGTGCTATTTGTTTACCGCTATTAATTACTTTTAATGCTAATAATCTAATAATTTTAATAATTTATAGTGTTTTCGTTGGTATTGCAATTATTAGTTTGCCATTATTTCTAACAAAGCAAAAAATACGAAGTTAATTTAATTTAAGATAAAAACTCATTCAATTATGAATGAGTTTTTTTAACGTTCTATTAAAAATTATTTACGATAAATTGTAATAATATTCCCGTCTTTATTACTTTGTAAAGTTAACTCAAAAAATTGACCTGTTTTAGCAATGTTTTTAGCAACTACTTGGATAATTTTATATTCTTCATTTTGATAAAATAACATATCACCTGGTTGATAAAGTCCTTCCCCAGTTTGATCATTGATTTCGGTTTTTTCATTATAATTATAATTATTTAAATCAAAACCAACTTTTTCTTTGACAACTTCAGTTGTTCTAACTTC
This sequence comes from Spiroplasma chrysopicola DF-1, assembly GCF_000400935.1. NCBI lineage: Bacteria > Bacillati > Mycoplasmatota > Mollicutes > Entomoplasmatales > Spiroplasmataceae > Spiroplasma > Spiroplasma chrysopicola. The sequence goes on from NC_021280.1 coordinate 583,434, forward strand.
ATCTCTAAAATTAATTTCTTGAATTTCAACTGTTCCTGTATTATCGTTCTCATCTAGTTCATTTAAGACCTTCTCGACTTTCTTACGATCAAATATTGCACTTAACGATAATTTTTTTTCGGTTTGGGGCAAACTTGTTGATAAAAATTCTTGCGTTGGAAAGTTATTAACAAAATTTTCTTCCCGTTTTGGCAAAATATATTCTTTTGGTTCTACTAAACTAACTGGGCGATTAACTACTTCTTGTTCGGTAGAAAGTTTTGGTAAAATATTTTCCCCTGGTGACTGATTTTGATCAGATATTAATTGTTCTTGTTTTTTCAAAATTCCATCTAAATCATCGTTTTTTACCGTTAAAAATGTTTGATGTGTTTTTGTTGCCACTGATTGTTTTGCACTTTTTGGTGTTATTAAACCTGTAAATTTCTTTAAAGCTTTAACATCATAATGGAGTTTAACTAAAAACTCTTGAATATCATTCATATTTTGCTTAATTTCTGCTAATAAAATTTCCTCTGGCGATGTTTTTTCTTCTTTCGCTTCTTGAACTAGTTCTCTTTTATCATTTGAATGAAAAATTATCACTAAGATTAAAATAGCAACTGCTGTTCCTAAAATTGGAACAACAATAATTAATAAAATATAACCAATTTGATAGCCAATCAAAATCATATCACTAACAGTTTGGGGAGTTACTGCAAACTTCATTGTTCAAAGATTTGCTAATGAAAATTGTAATAAATAAAATGGTGATAATAAATATTCAACCGGAGCGATTTTATCATTGTTGGGAAATAGCAACGCTTGATTCCACTGGCTTGCTAATTCCGTATTAATCATTTTGCCAGTTGTTCCTAAGATAATTAGCGACAAAACAATTACTAAGAGCATCAACAAACTGACGATGAGAAGACTAATTTTTCACTTATTTTTAAACATTATTTTAAAATCAATTTTCTATCAGATTTTGTTAATAATTCATAGCCAGTTTCTGTTACTAAAATATCGTCTTCAATCCGTACTCCACCAAGATTAGGAATATAAATCCCCGGTTCAACGGTAATAATCATCCCTGGTTCTAATGGTACTTGGCAAAAAGGAGAAACACGGGGAAATTCATGAATTTCAATTCCAACTCCATGACCTGTTGAATGAGTAAAAAATTCACCATATCCTTTACTCTTAATATAATCGCGAGCAATTTGATCAATTGCTGAAGTCAAAACCCCTGGTTTAATTGCCTTAATGGCCGCATCTTGCGCTTCATAAACAATCTGAAAAATTTCTTGCAGTTTTGCACTAGGTTGGCCAACCCCAATTGTCCGGGTTGTATCCGAACAAAACCCATTATAAATGCAACCAAAATCAATTGTAACTAAATCATTATTTTGAATTACTCGTTCTGTGGCTCGACCATGTGGTAATGCTCCTCGTTCCCCAGAAGCAACGATTGTATCAAAACTTGGTTTTTCGGCCCCTTCCCTAATAAAAGTATTAATAATCACTTGTTCAACTTCGCGTTCTGTCATGCCAGGTTTAATAACTGCTAAAACATTTTCAATAGCTAAATCCCCAATTGCACAAGCTTGCGCTAAAGCACTAATCTCCTTGTTTGTTTTAACTGCTCTTAATTCCGAAAAATCAATTGGAACTAAAGTAATTGGGGCAAGTTGTTTTTGTAAACCTTGATAATGTTGATAAGTTAAAAAATTACTTTCAAAGCCAAGGTTCTTTATATTATTAGCTATTAGTTTCTCTTTTAGCATTTGTAAAAATCCTCCGGGATTATTAGTAATCATTTCAGCAACATTTGTAACATTTTTCGCTTTTGCTTGGCCATCAGTAATATAACGACCATCTAAAAATAATGTTGTTTGGGTTTTAGCAAATAGTAAATACCCCTCTGATGACATAAATTCTGACAATCAAAAACGATTTTCTGGTGAATGAAATAAAATCCCATCTAGGTTATTTTCCACTAATTTCGCCAATAATATTTTAGTTTTATCAATTTCCTTATTAAGATAAGTTTTCATCTTTTTGTGGCTCCTTTAAATTAATCAATATTTAACAAATTAATTTTAACAGCATTATTGCTGTTTTTCTTTTTTCCCAATCAAATTTTTAATAATTGTTGTAATATCAGCAGGATAATCATTAGTTAAACCATTGGTAAAACCATAATGAACTAGATTAAACTGCTGATTATTTGGAAAACAACTAGCAATTTTACTATACAATCCTGTTTGCGCTAAAACCTCTTCAAAAATAATAATTTTTTTATATTGATGGGCAAAAATTGTTGCTAACATCGTTTCATCAATGGGATTAATGAAACGAGCATTTACCAAGTCAATGTTATCCCCTTGGCTTGTTGTAATTGCTGTTTGGGCTTTAATAATATTGTTCCCATAAGTAATAATCAAATAGTCTGCTTGCGGGGTTTTAATTTGATATTCTCAACTGCCAATCGCAAAGGGAACAAAAGTCTCAGGGGAACTAAAAGTTATCCCTGATTTTGGATAGCGAATAAAAAACGGATTTCTGTTATTATTAAGGGCTAAAACAAATAAATGCTTAAATTCTTGATCAGTTGCTGGTTGGGCAATTATCGCTAAATCTCCCATGCTATTTAAAAAACCAACATCATAAATCCCATGATGACTATCTCCATCACCTGGTGATAAACTGGCGCGATCAACTAAAAAAATAACTGGTAAATGATTACGAATAATATCATGTAAAACTTGATCATAACAACGTTGTAAAAAAGTTGAATAAATACTTACCACAACTTTTTGCCCATCAAGGCTTAATCCTGATGCCAGTGCCACAGCGTGCTCTTCAGCTAAACCTACATCAATACAGTAGTTCTTATTATTATCCATAAATTCTTCAAGATATAACGATGACTGCATCGCGGCTGAAATTAAATAAAACTTTTCTGATGCTTGATGAAAACTTTTTTCCAATTGTTGGGCAACATAATAACTTCATTCGTGATCATGCTGGCTTACTAAACTATAAGAATGATATCGCTCTTGGACTTCTTGTTCCAATCCAAACCCATATCCTTTTTTGGTGTTAACATGAACTACAACTGACCCAGAGGTTTTCTTTGCCGCTTGTAGTCCTTTTTTTAATTCCTTAAAATTATGACCATTAATGCGACCAATATAATCTAATTTAAATCCAGCAAAAATACTTGGAATCACAAAGGCGTGAATTATTTTTTCGACTAATAAATATCCCAATCAAAAAATTGTAAAGGGTGGGATATACTTCGTTACTTTCGCAATTTTAACACTCCATCGATAAAATCAACCGCGACGAACTTTGCTGACAGTAGTATGTAAAATATTAATATTTTTTGAAATACTCATCCCATTATCATTTAAAACAATAATAATTTTGTTATTAATTGTTCCTAAATGGGTCAAAGCTTCTAAAGTTAAACCATTAGTAAAAGCAGCATCACCAAGGACACAAATAATATTATTATACTTGGGATTATAACTATACCCCATCGCAATTGATAATCCTGTTCCAGCATGACCGTTAGCTAAAAAATCATATTTACTCTCTTGGGGATGTTGAAAAGCAGCTAAGCCATTGCGTAAACGAATTGTGCTAAATGTTGTTTTACGATCAGTTAAAATTTTATAGGTATAGGTTTGATGGCCAGTATCAAAAATAATAATATCATTATTATCTAAATCAAAATTCTGTAATAAACTAATTGTTAATTCAACAACTCCTAAATTACTAGCTAGATGACCCCCATTTTTTGTAACTGTTTCAATAATTTCTTGGCGAAGGTCAGCAGCTAATTCAATTAACGCTTTGGTTTTGAGGTTTTTTAAATCTTTAAAATTTGAATAATCTGCTAGCTTCATTATTTGGACTCCTTAGTATTTTTTTAAAAAGTAATTATTGCGTTGAATAAATTGATTAAAATATAATGGTGTAATTTTGGCGATAGCATATTGATATTCTCAAATAACATTTAACTTAATTTTGTAAAGATCAACATTTTCATAATCTTTAAAAATTTTTTTCATAACTGTTAAATTAATTAAAAAAGTTACTAAATAGCCATAGTTATAAAATAATTGATAATTTTCTTGTTGTAAAAATGGTTGAACATAAATTTGGGCAATAATAGAATATAGTTGGTGAAAATTATAATAACGTTCTGTCTTATCATTTAAGTTATTTTGCTCAAAAATCTTTGCTTCTCAATTAAATTCAAATTTATTATTAATTACTTTTTGACCTAAATCTTGTAATACCTTTAAAATTTGTTCTCCTTGTGCTTGGACTTTACTATTTTTAACATGCTGAAGATGATAGTAAATCAATAATAATTTAATTAACATAATACTATCAAAATAGTCTTGTTCATTTAAATTTGCTAATCGAAGTAAATAAACAAAATTTTTAATAATTAAATCTTTTTTGTCAAAAGGTTTAAAATGACGCGAAATAATTCAGTTTAATTGTAATTTATTTAACCGGTGCAAAATTTTTAGATTATTTTTTTTAAGTCATCCTTTACGTTCAAAAATTTGGGCCATCTTTAACTCCTATTCAGTCACTGAAAAGTCACTAATTTTGTTATCTTGCACAATTTTTGTTACTTTGCTTTTAATATCTTGTAATTGTTGTTCAGCTTGCTTTGTTAAATTAATCCCCTTTTCAAAATTAGCAATTGCTAAATCTAATGGTAATTGATTATTTTCAAGTTCACTAACTACTGTTTTTAACTCATCTAAAATTTCTTCAAATGATTTATTTTTTTGTTCCATTCGTTTTTTCTTCCTTCCCAACTTTATCAACTGTGGCAAAAATAATTCCATCATTAACTCTTGTGATAATTTTATCATTATTTTTAACGGCATTTGTTGTAAAAATAATTTTTTTTGATGTTTCCAAATAAGTAATACTATAACCGCGGGTAAGAGTTTTTAAGGGGCTTAATAAATCTAATTTCGCAATTAAGTTATTTTTATCATAGTTTTTTTGTTTTAAAAGATTTACTATTAAAGTTATTATTTTAGTTTCAAAATTTTTAATTTGATTTAAATTATGACTAAAAAAAGTTTCTTTTAAATGAACAAATTTATTTTCAATTAATTGATAACTATTCAATTTTTGTTCATAAATTTGCAAAGGGTTTTTTAAGACTTGATTATTTTTATATGTAAGTACTTGCTGGGCGATTTTATCAACATTGTTTTTAATAATACTAATTAAAGTTTTTTGTTGTTGTAGTAAATAACGATATAATTCTTGTTGATTCGGAGTTGCTAATTCAGCAGCAGCAGTTGGGGTTGGCGCCCGTAAATCACTGACAAAATCTGCCAAGGTAAAATCAATTTCATGCCCAATCGCTGAAATTATTGGTATTGGTGACTGATAAATTGCTTCAACAACTGCTAATTCATTAAAACTTCACAAATCTTCAATGCTTCCCCCACCACGGCCAACTATTAATACATCTAATCTAACATCAAAATTATTAGCTAACTTAATTTTATTAGCAATATCATATTTTGCCTCTTTTCCTTGGACTAAACAAGGAAATAGATAAATATTAACTTGCGGATAACGGCGATGAATTGTGGTAATAATATCCCGAATTGCCGCTCCAGTTGGGGCAGTAATAACACCAATATTTTTTGGAAATCGAGGAATTGGCTGTTTTAGGGACTGGGCAAATCACCCTTGTTGTTCTAAACGAACTTTCAATTCTTCATATTGTTGGTATAGTTCACCAACACCATCTAAAGTTAAGACATTTACTTGTAAACTATAAGTGCCATAGGGTTCATATAACTTAATTGTCCCAATCGCAACTACTTTTAAACCTTCTTTTAAACTAAATTTTAAATTTTTGGCATTAAAATTAAACATAATTGCTTTTAGTTGAGAATCTTTATCTTTAATTGTAAAATAAAGATGACCAGTACTATGGCGCGTTAGATTTGAAACTTCACCTTGAATTGCAATATTAATTAAATTATTATCTTGTTCTAACATGGTTTTCAAATATTTATTAATTTCACTAACAGTATATGTTTTAACACTAGCCATTCTTTCCCTCTTTTCTACAATTAACTTAGGATAATTTAATGGGAAATTTAACCTTAAATTTGATCAAGAACTTTATTAATATAATTAAGTTCTGTTAATTCACCATATTTTTTTAATATTTCTAATGCTTCATTAATAATAATTGCCCGGGCAACCTTTAAATATTTAATTTCATATGTACTATAAACTAACGTTGCCTTATGAAAATTACTTAGTCTTTCAAAATTTCAATCTTCAGCTAAATTTTGATTAATTAAAATGATAATCTCATCAAAATGTTCTAATAGTTGATCAAAATTATTACTTTCTTCAATAGTTGTAATACTTTGTGAAAAATCAAACGCTTCCTGACGGGTAATAGTAAGATCATGATTTAAGACAAAATGACGATATAATAAGTTAATAGCGTTTAAGCGCTCTTTTCGTTTTGACACGATAATTCTCCTTTAAATTAAATGATATAAACAATATAATCAATGTTTTTTAATCTGATGATTTTTCTTATTACTATGGATTGTTAAAATCTTATGTAAAGAAAAAATTGTTTCATCAGCTAAATAATCTGAACTAAGTTCATCATATTTTTCGATATGCTTAATTATATCACTTCCTGTTAATTCTTGGGTATTTAAAATATGAATATTACTATATTTTGTTAAGTCTTGAAAGGATGTTTGCTCAGAGTATTTTAATAATTGTAAATTAATAACACAAGTTGCTAAAAATTGTTTTTGCTGTAAAAGTTCTAACACCTGATTAATAACAAATTGTTGGGTTACAATTGGGGAAGAAATATTTTGGTTGCCGTTACTTCAAACAGGATTTGTTAAAACAAATTCCCCCTCCAGCGAGATTATTTTGGCTTTAAAAACATATAAATGTTTTCGTGTTAAGAGAATGCGGGGCAAATAATATGTTAATTTTGTTTTTTCATCATAAAACGCCACATTTTTAAAATATCAATAGTAATTAACGTTTTTTAAGTATTTTTTAACGACTTTATCTAAATCCTTATAATTTTCCGGTTTTAATTCAAGTTTTCAGGTTAATGGCGCTAATTTTAACGCTTGGCGACTCTGATTTACTTCTTTTTTTCAACGATATTTAGTCATGGCTTAGTTCTCCTTAAAGTAAAAAAGAAACATTTGTTTCTTCTTAACGGTTTTTACGTTTCGTACGTTTTTGGCGATATTCTTCTTCTTCATTATTAATTAATTGCTCAAGCAAGTTTTTATTATATTGTTGTGTTAACTCTTTTGAATATGAAAGAAGATGATCATTTAAGCGAATATGAACTTCGTCAATAATTAACGGTTCAGGAGTTTCGTTTAAATCTAAGAGGTACAATTCATTAGTAAATAAATATAAAGATTTATTATTTAACTTAATATTTTTTAATAAAACATATTCTTTACGATTTGCAATATCTGCCACTTGGTCTTCAAAATATATTCGGTAATACAAATAGTTACTATTTTCATTACGTGAATTAAAAAATAACCTTTTTTTATGACTACGATCAATACAAATTAATGATTCATCTTTAAGACGGTAAACATGTCGACTTTTAAGTTCTAATTTTGGCAAAATAATCCCTCATTTACTGATTGTTTTTAATAAAAATAACTTCGTGTTATTTATTAATATTATAAACTATTTTTTGTTTTCTTGTCGAAATTTATTTGCTAATTGAGTTTGTTCACGTAATAATTCAATTAATTGTTGACGAGTATCTTTAATTGTTTCTTGCAGAATTAATAACTTTTGAAACTCTTTTTGTGAACGAACAAAGCCTTCCATATCAGCTCTAAATTCTGTATTTTTTAATAAATGGCGATTTAAAATCAATAATTCTAATTGTTGTTTGCGGTTTAATAATTTAACATATAATCGCAATAGGGTGTTGGCACGTTTATGGTTTTCAATAATATCAGAATTAAACAGCAATGATTTTGTTTGATTAATTGCTTGATTAAAATCAGCTAACTCTTGTGAAATTTGGCGATTATAACCTTGTTCATATTGTTCTTGTACTGTTAATAAATAATTTAAAATTTGTTGTTCAAATGTTTCTTTTTTGTTTTTTGTAACATTTGGTCGCTTCTCAGCATCAAAAACATAGTTGTAATCTGTTTGCTTATAAATTTCAGCATCTGGTAATTCCATTTCTGAGATTTCCGCAATTAATTCTGTTTGTAGTGATCTTGTCATTTCACGTTGTGTTTCAAAATCACCTTCCTTAATCCCTAAAATTTGACGAAGATTTTTTAACTGTTGTAATTCTAACAATTCTAGTTGATCTACTTTTGCTTTACTTTCTAGTCGTTTTAACATGTGTTCTTCTAATGTTAAGCGTTTTTGTTCTTTACGAATTACTTTAACTGGTGTTGGTTTTTCAATTACTTCTGGTTTAGCAAAAAACTCATCAAATTCAATTTCAATTTTATGGTCTTTTATTAAATGGACTAAAATTTCATCCTCTTTTTTTTCAATTTCAATTTTATCATCTGGTTCAATAATAAAATCAACAATTGATAAACCATTACGTTTAATTTGTGATAATTGTGTGGCAAGAACAGGACGATATTGACGTTGAATTTCGTCATTTTCCTTTTTCACTTCCCCTTTATTTTTGCTAGTAAAGTTAGTTTTTCACATTTCGTTATAGTTACTATTAACCTCTTGTTTTCCTTGTCTTGCTAATTCAGTATTAAGGTCTTTTTCCGCTTGAACTGGTGGCTTAATTAAATTAGTTTCTAAGGTTTTCTTGTCAGTTTTTGGCTTAACAACAGATTTTATTTTTACTGGTTTTGGATTTAAATTTTCCTTTACTTTAGCAGTTTTTTCTAATAATTTAATAGTTTCATTAGCACTAACTGTTGAAATAGTTTTAAGATTTTTTCCTGGCTTTTTTACTAATAAACCAAGTTTAGCTTCGGTTTTTTCTTTATAGTCATTTTGATAATCACGATTAATAAATTGGCTCTTAGTACGGGCTTTTTCTCAATGTGAAGCATTATTCAAGCGAATTACACCTGGTTTTTTAGTACCAGCAACTTCATCATGGTATCTTTTTTGTAAAGTTTTAAATTCTTGACTATTTTTATCAAGTTTTCCTAATAAGGCTTTAATCGTTGTGGGAGTTAATTTTTTATCTACTAACTCACCAGGATCACGATTAGGATCAATAATATTACCATAATTAATATTTTCTGTTAATAATTGATTACTATTTTTTTCTTTTGCCATTTTTTTACCCTCTTTTTTTATTTACTATTACATTATATAAAATTTCTTACATTTTTTAAATAGTTTTTACTAAAATGTTGATTTTTTTTATAAATTATCTATAATATTATATTTATTTTATTTACCCTTAAAAATAGGGATAAAAAAATAATAATCAAAGTGATTATTATCATTTTGACCGCGGTCCTTTTTTATAAACTATTTTTTTAGTAAATAGTTTACGTGGTTTTTTCACTTTCTTAACTTTTGGAAGCTTAACAACCGGGGGTTGGTGATACATTTCATATTCATCCATTAATGTCCGGGCAATTTGTTGCATAAACATTGTGCCATATGATTGATCATCAACTGCGTTTTTCTTTTTTAAAGCCATTGTTTCTTGGTTCAATTGTTCAGAATCTTGGTTAATTTTAACATCAGCATTTAAATCCTTTTTTGTAATTCGCGGCAATTTTTGCTTTTGATTTAAAGTTGCTAAATACTCTTCCCGCAACTTTAGTTCTTGGAGTCTAATTTGCTGTAAATCTTTTAATTTTAAGTGCTTTTTTATTAAAGATTGATTTGTTCCAGTTAATTTTGCTTGCTCAAGTTGAAGTAGTAATTGGCGCTGTAATTCAGCATCTTGTTCTTTTGACCACAGTTCTTTTTCTTTCGCTCATTGTAAGGCAACATCTGGTCGTTTTGTTGCATCAATTCCACTTGAGGTAATCACTTCATCAAAGTACTTATTAATTAATTTTTGGATTTCCATCTCATTTTGTTTCGTGCTCATTATCTCACCTCATTAATCATAACTTGTTTAATAGTTGAGTTATTTTTTTTGTGTTGATTCATCAATTAAAATCCCATTAACAACCTTTTTTCCTTCCTTTTGATATTTATCAATTAAAATTTTAGGTAACGGTTTTGGTTTAACACTTTTATTTTTTAAATGTTTTTCGTGACGAGCAGTTTTTTTCAAATTCTTAGCTATTAATTTTTGTTTATGTTCCTGTTTATTAACCTCTTTGAGATATTGGCGTTCAATTTCGCGAATTTCTTTTGGATGATAACCTTCATAAGTATAAATATTACTTGTTAAATCCTTTTCTAAATCTGGTCGTTTTTCTAAATTAAAATAGTCGATTTGATAGTCTGGTAATTCTTTTTGTAAAAAGATTTCTTCATTATTATCATTTTTACTATTTTTTTTTGTTTTTTCTAAGCTGGATTTTGCTAACTGTTTTATATTATTTTGGTCTTGGTCTTTTCTAAGATTATTACTTGTTTCACCATATTTTAATTTCTTTAAATTTGGTCGTTTTTTTGGATCAACAATTGAAATATATTCTTCTTCGATAATTTTATTTTCTTGCACCATAACCGGAGGTTCTGCTTTAATATCATTCCTATTCAATGATGACATTGCTTTTTGGTGTTGGTCTTTTTTAAGTTTTTCTTCATTTGAAATTACCAAAGATTTAATTGCTAAAAGTTCATTATCATGTAATTTTGTGTTATCAGGATTTGATTTAATAACTGTTTTAATTGCCGTTGATTCAGCAATATAATTTGAAATAACCTTGCCGTCAAAAATCCGTTTTTTTCCAAGAGTATTTTTAAAAGCTCTCCCACTAATTTGCTTTTGTTTTGCTAAAATCTCTTGCGTTGTAACTCGTTTACGGCGTGGGGCTGGTTCTGCTCGTTTTTTTTGCGATGAACCAATGAATTCTTTTCACTGTTGTGGGGATAAATCACGACCAGCAATTAATTTTAATTGTCCTGGTGATAAATTGAAGTTTTGACTAACAACACTAATTTTATTAAAATTTTCTTGCTCTTGTTCTTGATTATTTTCAACTTGTTGTTTTGCCTTTAGGTTAGTTCTTTCAAAACGAGCATTATTATATTGTGGCTTAACACCATCACGACGTTTTAATAGTTCAACTTGTGTTTTACTTAAACCAAATGTTTTTGATCGTAATTTAATTCGTTCATTAAATAAAACTAGTTCTTTATTTTCAGAACTATTATTAGAATCATTTTCTAACATTTCATTAAAGAAATTTGTTCGCGATGCCTCATTAAAAGTAGATGATGATATCTCGTTTTTTGGTGATTTTTCATCTGATGATAAAAAATTTAAACTTTTAAAATATCCTGAACTATTTTTCTTTTTACCATTAGTACGGCTCTTTAATAATTCTAATTGTGTTTGACTTAATCCTTTATTCTTAGCGTTTAATTTGATTTTTTGGTTAAACATAAAAGCATTACTTTCCGTTGAACTAGTATTAGTAATTAATGATACTGGGGTTGGGTTAACTTTCTTAACTTGGGATGTAACATTTGCGGGCAATACTTTTTCGGGCTTTCGTGTTTTGCGCAAAGCTTTTGCTGGCGCTGTTTTAGTCTTAGGAATTGTTAGTTTTTCCCCCAAGAGATTATTAACAAATTTTAGATATTCCGCTTGGTATTTTTGTGATAGATTTGTTGTTTTTCCTGAAATTTTGTCTGTTGCTTTCATTAAATTTTGATATTCTTGTGAGGATTTTCAGCTTTTAATTAAAATTTTTGACATTTCATCAACTTGATCTGGCAAGGCAAATTGTTTGTTTAATTCTGCTAACTTAATATCATCTGTTTTGCTTATCATTGCAACATTTTTTTTCATTTGGTTTACCCCTATTTGTTATAAATAAAATTTCTAAGTTAATTGTATCATTTTTTTTAAAAAAATGATACAATTAACTACCAAGAAAAATGAGATAAAAATGTAAAAATTACCTCCTAAAAAATTAATAAAATAAATGTTTTTTAACTATTTTATCAAGATATTCCAATATTTACCAATTACTTATCGCGATAACTTCACATAATAAAAAATTAACATAATGAATATGTCAAGAAAAATAGACAATTAAAAAGTTACTTGAAGGAATGATTTTCTGTATTGAACAGGACTCATTCCTTTTAATTTGGCTTGTGGTCTAAAATTATTGTAAAAATAGATATATTTAGGTAGATTTTCAATAATTCTCATAAGAGTTTCCACGTCTGGACATTGAAATCGTAATTCCAAGATAATTGCATAATTTTTCATAATCAGAATTTGTATAATGAAAACCTTGATCTGATTGTAGAACTCAAGTTGATGGCTTTCCAGCTTTTACTCAAGAATTAATTATGTTTTTAAAGACAAATTCTTTTTCTAAATTATTACTGATTTGGTAGTCCAAAATTTCATTAGTATGAAAGTCTTTTACTATTGATAAAAAATAGGTTTTATCGCTTGTTAATAAATATATTATGTCTGTTCCTATTTTTTGATTAATATCTGTGGTTGAAAAATCTTGATTCATGATATTTTCATGTCTTTTGTTACCAGAAGATAATTTATAATTAAATTTTTTTATTCTAATAATTGATTTTAAATTCATATTTTTCATATATCTATAGACAATATGAGGTTTTAAATTTCAATTATATAGTTTATTAATAATTAGTGTTAACATATTATATCCATAAATTTTCTTAAAAGTTAGAAATAACGTTTTAACTATTTTTGCAATTGTATTATTCCATTTATTAAAAAGTTTCATTCCAGCATTAAATCATTTATAATAACCAGCTCTAGAAACATTTAAAATTTTGCATAAATATTTAATTTTGTATTTTTTCTTTAAGGACCAAATCGTTTGAAATTTCTTCTTTTTCGATTTGGGCAAGGACTTTTTTACATCTTGAATCATTTCAATATACTCAATTAATTCTTTTTTTGTCATTAATTCAAAATTAAGATTTTTTGGACGCCCTGGTCGGCGAATTCCTTTAGATTGTAGACCATTTCCTGGTTCTAACGCTTTTTCTCCACTAATTTTAACTGCCTTTTTTCAACGAGATAAAGTTGGTGTTGAAATTTCAAATTTTTTAATTGTTTTTGCTCAACCATTTTCTTTGTAATATTTTAAAATATTAAGTTTTTCGTTTTTTGTAAATCATTTTGTTCCCATAATAAAAGAATACCTTTCAATAAAATTATGACACATAAGTAACTTTTTATGTGTCTAATTTATTTTAGGTATTCATAATTATGTTAATTTTTTATTTAGCTTAACTAGCTAGCTTTTTTAGCTGCCATTTTTTCTTTTAAAGCTAATTGTTTTGTCTCTTTTAAATTATCTTTTTTAATTCGATTTGATAAAATTTCTTTTTGTTTTGCTAACTGCTTAGCCGATAAAATTTCACTATCATCACCAATCAATCCTTCCGTCTTCGCGGTCATGGAGGCGACGGCAACTCCGGCGACAACATTGACAGCTGTTCGTCCCATATCAAATAAACCATCTAACGCCCCAATAATAGCATAAACTGGCCCAAACATTGAAGCATATCCTAAGCCACCTAAAACCCCACTGGTAACAACTGCTGCTGTTCCGGGAATTCCAGCAATTCCTAATGAAGCAATTAAACAAATAATTAAAGACATAATAAAGAAGACTGCTAAGCCACCACTAAAGCCACTCGCAATTTTATCACTACCAGTTCATAAAAAACTAGTAACTAAGCCCGCTTGGACTCCGGCACAGGCCATAAGACCTAATGATGTTGAAAGTGGCGCAATTGTTGAAACAACTTTATCATCAACTTTCATATCATCTTTTAATGTTTCCATGGCAACAGGTAATGTTGCATTTGAAGATTGGGTTGCAAAAGCTTGTACCAATGGTTTTCAAGCTGCTTTTCATCATCCTTTCAAACGGAAACCAAATAAGAATAACATCAATGTTAAGAATGCGACAGAAATTAATAATGATAAGTATCCTAATCCAATTACTTTTCCAATTGTTGCTAAGGCTCCAATTGGTCGTGAAGTAATCGCTGTTGTAATCATTGAAATAACAGCAATTGGCATAATTTTCATAAATGTCATTAACATTGAAATAACTAAATCTCATCCTGTATCCATTGCATTACGAATCCGTGCCATTTGTTCAGGTTTACGTTTATTTAACATCTTAACAGAATGTCCTGTTATTGCTCCTAAAACCATGACAGGAATAATAACTCCTAAGGCTAAGGCCCCCATAAAGTTTTTTGGCATATAATCTCAAATAATTTGTGGTAATGGTTTTGTTTCATGGGTACCATTTGGATCATTTCCTTCAACTTGTGAATCAAGGTCCATTCCAGCACCAACTTTAAATAAAATCCCTAATCAGAAAGTTATAATAAATGCAAAAGTTACATTTAATAGTAATAATCCAATTCCTTTTAGAGTAATTCGACCAATCCCTTTTTGTCCTGGTTTAGCAGTTATTCGAAAAATTGCTAAAAATACAACTGGAACTGTTAATAATAAAATTCCATTAATAAAGATTTCTTTTAATAAGTTTGCTCAAATATTAAATTGCATTACTCAAGTATGTTCTTTTAAGCCTTCAGCTGTTTGGGGAAAGCCAATGATTGCTTGGATAACAATCCCGAAAACTAAACCAATTCCTAATCCCATTAAAATTCTATAAATAAATTTAACTTTATAACGATTAATTAGAATAAAAAATGGAATGATAACTGCATAAAAAACAACTACAGCAACAAGTGTTTGCCATGATCCTAACGCTAAAAAGTCATTTAGAATACTAGACCCTGCATTATCAGCTAATAAATTAATTGTCATTTTTTGTTATTTCTCCTTTTCCATATTATTTTATTTTAATAATTTTGATATTGCAATATGAATAATATCAGTTGTCCTTGAAAAAGGTGGTGCATATGGTAAGTCAAGTTGTTCTAAAATACTATCAACTTTAACTTTATTCCATATAATTGCAACTAAGCCATAAATTCGTAAAACAGCTTGGTTGCTCCCAACCATCTGGGCTCCTAATATTATCTGATTTTTTTGATCATAAATTAGTTTTAACGTTAGATCTGCTTGATTAGGGACATAATGCGTACGATCTTTATCCTTTATCATAACGTTTTTAATATCATAGCCTTTTGATACTGCTTCAACTGTTGTTAAACCTGTTCGCACGGCTTCTACCCCAAAAACACGAATAATTGCTGTTTGTAAAGATCCTACAAATTTTGCTGGTTTACCACAAATATTATCGGCAATTACCCGAGCCATTTTTGATGCAACAGTCGCTAAGGGGCTGTAAATGTCTTCTCCTGTTAAATAATTTTTTGAAGTAGCACAATCACCACCACTTCACACATGATCAAGATTTGTTTGACCTTGTTCATTAACAACAATTGCTTGATTCGCTAGCATTTTTAAGCCTGTTTCTTGTAAAAAACTAGTATTTGGAATAAAACCAACACTTAATAATATTGCATCACAAGAAACAAGATTACCACTTGCCAATTTAACGCCAACTAATTGTTTATCATTAACTAAAACTTCTGTTACTTGTTGTTCTAATAATACTTCAACATCATTTCTAATTAATTCCGCTTTAATCAAAGCACTAATTTCTTCATCATATTGTTTGGCAACAACATTACTTGCCATTTCAATTAATGTTACATCTTTTTGCAAATGTCTTAGGGTTTCACACATTTCTAACCCAATGAAGCCAGCCCCAATAACAACAACTTTTTGAATTGTTTGGTCAGTAGCTAAAGCTTTTTTAAAACGGACTCCATCTTCTAGCGTTGTTAAGGTAAACACTTTTGGATGCTTAACATTTATAATGTTAGGAACAATTGGTCGAGCTCCCGTTGCAATTACCACTTCATCATAAAAATCAGTCTTTTCAACTTGATTTTCATCAAGAAATGTAATCATCTTATTTTTTGAATCAAGTTTTATAACTTGACTATTCTGACGAATAATAATCCCTATTTCTTCAAATTGACTAATTTGTCGAGCAATTAATTTATCAGGATCTTGAAAATTATCAGCAACAAAATAAGGTAGACCACAAGCCCCTAATGAAACATAATCATGCTTTTGATAAACAACAATTTCCATTGTTGGGTCATTTCGTTTTAATCGTGCAGCAACCCCCATTCCAAGGGCTGCCCCACCAATAATAATTGTTTTCATTAGCAGGCAACAACCTCAACTTCTACTTTTGCGTCTTTTGGTAATTTACCAACTTCAAAAGCCGCACGAGCCGGTTTAACATCACCAAAAAAGTTTGCATATACTTCATTCATTTTGGTGAAATCATTCATATCTTTTAAATATACTGTTGTTTTGCAAACATTTTCTTTTGTCATATTAGCTTCTTGTAAAATTACTAAAACATTTTGTAATGCTTGCTCGGTTTGTGAAACAATATCATCACCTGCAAAATTGCCCGTATTAGGGTCAATTGGTAATTGTCCTGAAATATAAAGCGTCCCATTTGTTGCTAAAACCGCATGTGAATATGGCCCAATTGCGGCTGGGGCTAAATCTGAATTGATCATTTTATTTTTCATTGATAATTTCTCCTTCTGTTTTTTTAAACTGATTTACTATTTTAATAATTCGTTGACAAACATCAACCATTACTCTTGGTTTAATTGCTAAATTCAATCGGAAGAAGGAATGGCATGAATCAACAAAATCATCGGCAAATTGCGGTAAAACTTTAATGTCTTTAATTAATAAATTCACCATTTCGAGACGAGAAATCCCGGTATTTGCAAAATTAACACAACATAAGAATGTCCCTTCTGGAATTATTGGTACTAATTCTGGGCATTGTTCTTTAAAGTTTTTAATAATATACTCAAGATTTTGTTGATAGATTTTTTTTGATGTTTGTAAATACTTTTGACCATATTTAAAACAACTAATACATGCCGCTTGGGCAAAAATATTTGGCGAAGATGAAATATGACGTTGATCAAGAATAGTAGCTATTTTAGCTTGATCAGCTGGTGATTTTACAATTCCTCAACCATTATGAATCCCAGCTAAATTAAACGTTTTATTAATTGAACTAGCAACAATAATGTTATCATATTCTTCCCAAAATTTTAAAAATGAAATAAACTGATTTTGATATAAAATTATATCCCCATGAATTTCATCTGAAATTAATATTATACTATTTTCTTTACAAATTTTAACAATTTCACTCATTTCTTCTTTTGTTCAAATCCGTCCCCCAGGATTAAGTGGTGAACAGACAACAAAAGCCCTTGGTTTTTCTGCCTTAATTTTTGCTCGTAACGCAACAAAATCAAACGTAATCTGATTTTGTTCAACAATTAACGGAACTACAACTGGTTTACGGTCTAAAACCTCAATTGTGTGAAATAATGGTTCATAAATTGGCGTACAAATTAAAATTTTATCTTTAAATGTTGTCAAGGCTTCAATAATCGTGGCAACAGTAAAAACTGTACTTGGTGTGAAAAAGAAATTTGATAAAGAAAGTTCGACATCTTTTGTTTTTTGATGTCATAATAATAAATTTTCAGCAAAATCTTTGCGTAAGATTTGATATCCATAATAAGGATACTTTGCCCTTTTTACAATACCCCGAACTATTTTTCGTGGTAGTGGCAAATCAGAATCAGCAATTCATAAGCCAATTGCATCTTCTGGACTAATATTATACTTGGTAATAATTTCATTGTGATTTCAACGTTTTTGGTCAATTTTTCGACATGAATGAAAATGCATTATTATAAACTTCCTTTCTATAGATAATCTTATCATTAATTATGGAAAAAAAATTCTAAAAATATTAAAAAAAAGTAAAATAATTTACTTTTCACTATTTTCTTGCTGTTGCAAAAATGTTTCTAAAATTAATTGCGCCGCAAGACTATCTTTTTTTGTTTTTCGTTTTTGGCGTGATAAATTTGCCTCTAACATAATTTGATTTGATATTCTTGTTGTTAACCGTTCATCAACAAGATGAATGTTAGTTTCTGCATTTAACAGTGATTTTAAAATTGCTAAAAAATCATCAACCATTACAGCCCGGGGACCAATTGTATTATTCATATTTTTTGGATATCCAACAATTAAATCAGTGACGTTTTCATTAATAATCATCTGATAAATATCATTTGCCGCTTTCTGAAAATCTTCCTCCCCAAAATAATATGTTCCCCGACCACTGGCAATCACTCCGTGACTTGATGCTAAACCAATTGTTTTAGTACCAATATCTAGTGCTAAATAAAATGCCATTATTTTTCAAACACCGCCATTGGGTCAACTAAAAATTCCTCTAGAGCAGTAACATTTTTAAAGCCACATTGTGCTAAACTAGCATTACCTCCCCCATTGCCTTCTAATAATTGACAAAGATTTTTAACAATTTTATTTGCTTGATATTGCTCAGTCAAATCGTGACTAACCCCAACAACAAGTTTTGCTTGCTTTGGATTATTGCAATCAATTAAACAAACAATAATTTTTGTAAAACGAGCTTTGTAATCATCACTTAACATTTTTAAAGCCGGGATTGATAATTCTTCAGGAGTTTGATAAATTAGGAGATTTATATCCCCAATTGTTGTCATTGGTAAAGCATGATATTTTGTCAAAACAGTTTTGATTTTTAAATCTTCAAGTTCTTTTTGTCATTGTTTAAATTGTTCTTTATAAAGAGCAGCTAAATTTTTTAAATCATTAAAACTATTTTTATTAGCAGCTAAATTATTAATTTTTTCCGCAAGGGCCACTAATTGTTTATCATTAACTAGATTTTTTTCTTGATTGTATTTATCAAAATAACTACTTAAACTTTGGATTTCTTTTTGAAATTGGTCATTAACATAAGCCGCAATTGTCTTATGGGAAGTAATCGCATGGACACGGAATGTTCCTGCCCCTTTAGATTCAACACCAGTTACCAATAAGTCTTCAACTTCAGCAGAATTAGCGACATGCGTTCCCCCACATAATTCACAAGAGTACTGCCCAAATTTAATAATTCGGACTGTTGCATCATATTTCTCAGTGAAAAATGCTAAAGCATGAAACTCATCAAGGGCTGTTTTTAAATCAGTATAAATAACTTCACAAGGAATCTTTGCTAAAATTGCAGTTTGAACTGATTGTTCGACTAACTGTAAATCATTTGAAGTAATTGGTTGGTTATGACTAATATCAATTCTTAACCGTTCCTCATCATTATATGACCCAATTTGCATTGCGTGGTTACCTAACACTTCTCGTAAAGCAGCGTGTAGTAAATGTGTTCCTGAATGATTTTTCCGAGTGTAAAATCTTTTATCACGGTCAATTGTCGCATTAACTAAATCATTTAATTTTACTGTTCCCGTTACTCTCACATAATGAAGATGTTGTTTATTTGGACCTTGTTGAACATTTAATACTTGAATTGTGGTGTTATCATTTGTCATTAAACCACTATCACTAGCTTGCCCCCCCTTTTCCGCATAAAATGGGGTTTGATCAAGAATGATATAACCTTCACAATCAGTTAATTCGTCAACAACAAAGTCATTGGCAAACATAAAAACAACTTTTGCCCCTTCAACTTCATCTTGCTCATAACCAACAAAAGTACTATCAACATCTAACGTTGTAAAAATTTCTAACTGTAATTGCATTGCTTTAACATCTTTACGATTAGTGCGTGATAATGTTCGGGCTTTATCTAGTAATTCATAAAAACCTTTAACATCAACACTAATATTGGCTTCTTTTGCCTCTTCTTCAATTAATTCAATTGGAAAGCCATAACTTTCGAACAAACGAAAAGCATGTTCTTTTGAAATCTGATGGTATTTATCTTTCAATTCATTAAATAGTTTGCTACCTTGTTCTAACGTTTTTAAGAATTTTTCTTCTTCATCAAAAATAGCTTTTTCAATAACTTCAGCTTTTGGGATTAAATAATGATAAAAATCACCCATAATTTCAATAACAACATCAACAAGTAAATATAAAAATGCATGATTTAAACCTAATTTTTTCCCATACAAACTTGCCCGACGAATTAAACGGCGAATAACATAGCCACGATCTTTATTACCAGGAAAAGCCCCATCAGCAATCGCAAAAGTAACGGCACGAATATGGTCGGCAATAACTTTAAAAGCAGTATTAATTTTAGTTTGTTCATCTTTAGAAACAAAAAAGTTATTAATATCATATTGATAACGGTGGTTTAATAATTCTTCAACCTTATTAATAAGGGGCATAAATAAATCAGTTTCAAAATTAGTTGGTGTTTCTTGCACAATTGAGACAATTCGTTCTAATCCAGCCCCCGTATCAATATTTTTACGTGGTAATTCACTATATTCACCAAAGCCATTATTATTAAACTGAGAAAAAACAATATTTCAAACTTCTAAATAACGATCATTTTCAATATCTTCTTGTAATAATTTAATTCCTAAGTTTAATGGGTCATATTTTTCGCCACGATCATAAAAAATTTCTGTATTTGGCCCACATGGTCCAGCTCCGATTTCTCAAAAGTTAGTGTCTTTATCTCCTAAAATTATTTTTTCATCTGGAATCCCAATTGTATTATGTCAAATATCGTATGCTTCTTTATCTTCTTTATAAACTGTAATATATAGTTTTTCAGGATCAAATCCAATTCATTCTTTACTTGTTAAAAATTCTCATGCAAAAGCAATTGCTTCAGATTTGAAATAATCCCCAATTGAAAAATTTCCTAACATTTCAAATAAAGTATGATGGCGAGCAGTATAGCCAACATTTTCAATATCATTTGTTCGAATTGATTTTTGTGAATTAACTAAGCGCGGTGCTGGAGGGGTTTTGCGACCATCAAAATATGGTTTTAAAGTTGCGACACCAGAATTAATTCATAATAATGAATCATCATCAATTGGAATTAATGAACATGGTGCTAATTCAAAATGGTTTTTACTTTTAAAAAATTCGATTCACATAGCCCGAATTTGATTTGATGTTATTTTTTTCATATAGAGCCCTTTCTTTGTTTATTAAATAAAATAATCATAAGAATTATAGCATAATCAGTCCTGAAAAAAAGGGTTAATTTTGTTATATCACCCGAACTTAAAAAAAAAAAAAAAACTGTTTGACAGTTTTTAACGGTGACCACGGACAAGTAATAAAAATGATATCACCAAAATTAATGAAAAGATAAAAGTTGTAATAATTGAAATATATGCTGGGTATTCAAAGTATTTTTGGAAGGCAATAATTAATACTAACTGTCAAACAACTCCAATAATTAATCATACTAGCATTTGAATAAACATTAATAAATTATACGAAAAACGACGTAAATTCTTTAATCGATATAGCATAAAATACAATGGTAAAAAACTGGCAAAAATTAAGACTAACGCAATTCCAATAATAACATAGTTTGCTGTTTGAAAGCCATTTAAAGGAATAAACGTTGGGAAAACCATTACGGCAATAAAGCCAAAGAACAATAAAATCATCCCAATGTTGCTTCCTAAGCGTGTTCGTAATTCTCGTTTTGAAGTAATATTAACAAAGCCTAATCATTGTCCAAAACTACTTGCTCCACCATAAGATAATGTTTGCGGCGTAACTACACGTACCGCTTGGTTTATAATTAAACTAACAAGGTAAATTACAAAAAAGATTGGTGTTAAAAAGATTAAAATTAACATTCCTACCTGTAAAACAGCGGCCTGATTACTAAAAAAATGATTTAATCCAAATTGATTAATAACCAGTCCAACAATTGAGAAAATTGTTGGGTGAAAAGTTGTTCCATTGGCAAAAGTAACAACCCCAGCATCAGTAGGTAAATTATATCATGCTAATTTTTGACTATTACTAAAAGCGGAATTATCCTGAATTGCTATTAAAAATAATCCTAAAAATAATAAGAAGAAGGTAATAATACCAGTGATCCTTTTACCTAATAATGTTATCTTAATTAGTCGTTCATTTTTTCATTTTGCTTGATTATTAATAATTGATAATGTGATAACAAAAATTGCTAATCCACCACCAATTAACGTAAAAATTGGTAAAAAAATGTATAATAACAATGATCAAAATTTAAATAAACCTAAACCTGGTAAACTAAAAATCCCTTCAAATGATGAATATGATAATAAAAAATTAAGTAATGAATATGCACTATTATTGTTAATATCTGCTAACGGATTATTTGCTAATCCTGGAATACTCAAGGCAGTAATGGCAGCGGCTTTAATATCACCAACTTGACCATTTAAAACAGGAATAAAGACAACTGCTAACAAAATTGTTAACAATGTTACTGCTCAAACAGTACTAAATTTAATTCACGTTTTTATAGACATAACTTCCTCCAAAAATCTATTTTTAAAGTTCCACTGTTTATTATAACAACTTTTTAAAGAATATTAATTAAAACTACATTAAAATAATATCACATTTTATTGATAAAAAACTACATTAAAATAATATCACATTTTATTGATAAAAAACTACATTAAAATAATATCACATTTTATTGATAAAAAACTACATTAAAATTCTTTCAACAGTTTTAATATCTGGGATTGATAATAATGAAGAACGAATTTGACGTAAGCGATCAACATTAGCAACTTTAATAATTAATTTAATTGAAATTGTCATTAAATCACTACTTGTATTTGCATTAATCATCTGAATTGAAGCATTTAAATGACTCAATACTTTAGTAATATCAGCTAGCAAGGCTGGGCGATCAATTGCTTCAATTCGGATTCCACAATCATATTGTTTATTTTTACAAACAAGTTCATTTCAAATAACATCAACCTGGCGTTCTTGTTTATCTTCACTCTGAATATTATGGCATTCTTTTAGGTGCACTTTAATTCCTTCTGACTTAGAAACATAACCAACGATATCTTCATAAGGAATTGGTAAACAACATTGTGAAATAATAACTTTAATACTTGTAATTCCTTGGACAATAATGTCATCTTTTAATTGCGCTTTTTTATATTTTTTATCTTGTAACTTTTTCAAAATCTTTTGATTTTGATTTGTATCGGGATCATAATAAATTAAATTAACCGCTTCTTCAATTGTATATTCATCATTGGCTACATCTAATAAGAAATCTTCAATATTTGTATAATCAATTTCGCGTAGCCGTTCCAATTGTGTTTCAGCATCAACTAATTTATATTTTAAATCTTTTTTACCAATATATTCTTCAATCTGGGCTTTGGCGGTTTTAATTTTTTCCAAGTTTTGCGTTTTTAAATCCCCACTTGTTTCAACTAATTCTTTTTTTAAATATTTCCGAATTTTTTGAACAGCCGATGAAGTTTTGGCAATTACTAATCATGAATGATTTGGTTTTTGGGTCACTGATGTCTTAATATCAACAACATCTCCCGATTTTAAGACTGTTGCAATTGGTGAAAATAGACCATTAATTTTGGCCCCAATTGTTTTTTCCCCAATTTCGGAGTGGATTTTATAGGCAAAATCTAACACAGTTGATCCAAATGGCAATGTCACAACTTTTCCGTTTGGAGTTAAAACATAAACCAATGAAGCAAAAATATCATTTTGAATAATTTCTTCCAGCACTTGGTCAGGCTTATAAACTTCTTGCTGAATTTCATCTCGTTCATGGGCTGTTAAATTCTCAAGATCTAAAATTCGTTTAAAAATATCAAGACGATCATCAATGTCTTTTTGTTTTTTCTGGACATCATAATTTTCTCCTTCTTTATAACGTCAGTGCGCAGCTACCCCTTGTTCAGCAATTTCATCCATTTCTTCTGTCCTAATTTGAACTTCAAAAATTGAACCATCTTCAGCGGCAATTGTGGTATGCAAAGATTGATATAAATTATGTTTCGGAGTCGCAATATAGTCTTTAAAACGGTTATTTAATGGTGTATATTGTTGATGAACAAAACCCAATACTTTATAACAGTCATCAACTGAATTAGTAATAATTCGCACAGCTAAGATATCATGAATATCATCAAAATTTTTTCCAAACTGATTCATTTTTCGATGAATTGAGTAAATTGATTTACTACGGCCATAAATCTTGACATCCATTTTTTTCTGATTAATTAAAATATCTTTTAATTCCTCAATTTTTTTATTAATTGTATTTTCGCGTTCTTTATTACTTGTTTCTAATAAAGTAATAATTTTATTATATTCTTGAGGGTTTAAAATTTTAAATGATAAATCCTCAATTTCTGATTTTACTGCTTTCATCCCTAATCGATGGGCAATCGCTGAATAAATTTCTAAACTTTCTTTGGCAATAATTTGTTGGCGTTCAGGAGATAAAAAATTAATTGTTCGTAAATTATGTAAACGATCAGCTAATTTAATAATAATTACCCGAATATCTTTTGACATTGATAAATAAAGTTTTCGTAAATATTGGGCCTTAATTTGGGTACGATTTTCTTTGGCAAAATAACTAACTTTTGTTACTGCCTCAACTAAATTAGTGATTTCAAGACCAAAAAGTTTTTGCATTTCATCATAAGTCGCTGGAGTATCTTCAAAGACATCATGTAATAATCCGGCAATTAAAGTTTTTGGCCCCATTTTTCATTGGGCCAAAAAAAAGGTTGTTCATAATGGGTGAATAATATAAGGTGCCCCACTTTTGCGAATTTGGCCGCGATGTTTTTCTTCGGCAAATTCGTAAGCTTTTACAATTTCATTTAAACTCTTTTCATCTTTAATATAGAGTTTAATTTGTGTTAAGACATCTTCAAATTTTATATTCTGATCCACTATAAACACCTCTTTTACTTACATAATAATAGCGTTTATAATTATATACTTATTTAGGTTAATATTCAACTAATGATATTGTTGAATATTTTAATAGGCCTGGGTCTTTTGGCAAGGAAGTTAAATTAATTAAAAATCCTAAACCAACAACCGTTGCGCCTTGTTCTTCAACTAAGTCACAAATTGCTTTAACAGTACCTCCGGTTGCAAGAACATCATCAATAATTAAAACACGATCATTTGGTTTGATTGCATCAAGATGCATTTCTAGCATATTTTCCCCATATTCTAAACTATAGTTTTTTCGAACAACAGTGCGGGGTAATTTTCCTGGCTTGCGAACAGGAACAAAACCAACTTTACTATTAAAACTAACAGCAGGTCCAAAAAGAAAGCCACGTGCTTCGGGAGACAAAATAACTGTTGGTTTTAATTGCTTTACAAGCTGACTAAATTCCTCAATTACATAGTGAAAAGCTTCCACATCATTTAACAATGGCGTAATATCTTTAAAACTAATGCCAGGTGTAGGAAAATCAGGAACATTGACAATATATTTTTTTAAATCAATCATTTTGATGCTCTCCTTAATCATTTATGCCTTTAACAATTTGTTCATCAATTTCAACTCGTTTTGAATCTAGGTAATTTTTTACCCGAATTTTATTTAAGGCACGATATTTTTCTAATGATACTCAAATTGGAATTCCAATTAACAATGTTGCAAACATTCCAAAGAAAATTCCTAAGAAAATTACTAAGTTAAAGCCAAATAAACTTCCTGAAAAGGCCGCTAATACTAATAATAATGATCCTAAAATAATTAATAAAGTTAAACAATGTTTAAACATTTGTTTAATTGTAATATTAGCAATTTTTTGTAAAAAATTGTTTGATAAATCATATTGATGGAACTCTTTATTAATTGCTTTTATTTCTTTTTTATTTTTCTTTTTAATTTCAACAGCTTGCGCTTTAATTGCTTTTATTTCAACTTTAAAAGTGTGTTTAAATTCACTATATTTCAATTCAGGATTTGCTAAACGTAATGCTTTAATTTCATCTTTCACATACTGTTTTGGTGAATTACGTATTTTTTTAACTGTGTTATGATGTTTTGACATATAATTAAAGAATTTTTCATATTCAACATTATTAACTGTTCGTTTATTTTGTTTTGCTCGAGCCATAATAATTGTCCCGATTGCCATTGCAAAACCAAAAATAGCAATGAAGGCGATCAACATTTCAAAAGTAATTAAAATTTGGAAAATAATCGCAATTGAAACTGTAATTGCTAAAGCAAATAAACTTCCTAAAACAATTCCAACAAACTGTGCTCAATCTAAACGGAATAACGTATAAACAAAAATACATAAGATTCCAATTGCAAAACTAATTACCGTAATAATTAACGCTTTTACTTCCATAATTGGATTAGTTTGATACATGTTAATCCCATTATCTTCCGCTGACGCTCCATAATATGAGGCAATTGAAGCCAATAATGCCCGCGCATAATTAGAACCAGTAATATTTGTGCTTACAACTAAAACTTTTGTACCATTTAAGCGTTTAATTGTATATAAATTATAAGTAAATTTTGTTTTTATTTTATGTTCGCTGATAATGTTATTAAGATGTTTAGCTAAGTCTGTCTTCGCTTGTTCTTCATTATTATGGTCTTGCCAATATTCGCTTCCAATTGTAATTTCTGTTCCTTTTTTAATTGAACTATCAAAATTAGCAACACCTGTTAAACCAATAATAATTGCGGCAAGTACTAAAATTAAGCCAATAATTGGTGTTCATTTTGAAAAGTGATAAAAGCGATCTTTTAGTTTTATTGCGTCTTTGGCTTTTTTACGACTATCAATAATTGGTGTATCTGTGCTATCATCGCCAAGATTTTCCGGTGTTCCAACATCAACTACTGTTGCTGTTGCTGTTGCTAATAATTTATCATCGCTATGATTAGCATGCCCTGTTTTTTTGTTTTTTGAAATTAATTTCTTAAATGCATATTGGGGAATATCTAATCACTTAAATTTTTCTTGTCAACGTAATTTAATAACAATTCAGTATAATAACCGGGCCACAGCAAAGACCATTACAACTGCAATAATTAGATTAACTAATAAAATTGTTGCAAATGATTTAATATTGTTTGTTCCAACTCAGAATAATGATAATCCTAAAATAATTAAAACGACAACCGCATCAACAAATAAGGCAATTGTTTGTTTATTAGCAATTTTAACAGCTGGCTCATAGGGAACCCCATTTTCATAACGCTCGCGCTTATAACGAGAATAAAATAGGAGATTTCCTTCTAACCCAATACCAAAGGCAATAATTAAGGCTGAAATACTTTCAGGAGAAATTTGAACTCCTAGTAATGATGAAAAATATAACGTTAAGATAATGGTAAAGGCTAGGGTCAAAACACCAATAAAGCCAAATAAACGATAGTAAACTATTAAATAAACAAAGATTGCTAGTGTTAAAACAGCAAGAATTACCATTGAAGCAATAAAGATCGGTTGTGTTACAACTGGATCAATTTCACGGTATCCCGAAATTAAAAAGGCATAACCACTTAAACCACCATTAATTAAATTACTAATTTGTTTTGCTTCTGTCGCAGTTGTTGTCTGAATTGTATTTGAGTTAGCCCCTGCACCAACCCCTTTAACAATTGAATCTCAGTTAATTAAATATTTTTTATATTTATCTGTTAATTTTGTTGAATAATCAATAATTTGTTTTAATTTGGGACGAATTGGATCAATATAAATATTTGAAATTGCTGTTTTATCGTTGGGATCAATAATTAAATCATTTTGTTTCACATCAACGAAAGCAAATTTTTCACTCTTCATAACTTCAACTAAATTTGCCCCAAATAACGAAGTTGTTAACAAATTATCGCGTTTTGTCATTGATGTTCCAGCATCATAATATTCAAAATTAAAAATTCGATAAACATCGTTATTTGAAGATAAATTTAACTGATTAAAAGCAGTACGAATAATTTCAATATTATCACTATCACGACGTAAATCATCGATAAATTGGCCAATATCTGTTCAAATATATAATGGTTGAGCACTACCTTCTTCTGGTGTTAATGAATTAATAATTTCATTTCACTTAACTTGGTCTTTGATTTGCAAAGTAATAACGGGATTACGAGTTTGGTCAACTCCTGTTGTTGAACCAGAAATAACATCACTTAATGGTGTTCTTTCATTATCTTTAACCAATAAATCTGTTCCTTTACTATCAGTTAAATAAATTGCTCCTAACCGTTGAATATTATTAATTAAATCATTAAAATTAGTAAAATTATTTTTACCAATCATGACTTCAACACTATGTTTTCCTAATGTTTGTAAATATAAATTAGAATTGTTTAAAGGGTCTAACTTTGCTTTTAATAATTCTAACCCTTTTTCACTATCCCCATTTGGAGTATTAGGATCAGGATTAGTTACTGAATGATCATAGACATCAACTTGAACTTGGTAGCCACCAGAATAAGCTATTCCTGTTTGATACTTATAACGGAAATTATCGGCTGAAAAAAAAGCACCAACAATAATAGCAATAACAAATAAAACTAAAATTGAAATTCGGGCAATTAATTTATTAATTTTTTTCTTATCAGTTGAGTTTTTCTTAGTTTTTTTTGTACGTTCTACCTGTTGCACTATTTTAACACCACAATTCTTTCTTTTTTGATTTTGCTATTTATATTGTACACTATAATTAAAATTATTTCTTAAACATATCTTCAAATTCTTCTAAAGAAATATTTTTTTCCATCACTTTTTGGTTATTCATAAATTCAATAATCCGGTTAATTTTGATATTAAAAATATAAAATGCGCCTTCACTAACATCAATAATTTTTCGATCAGGTAATATTACTTGTAATAAATAATTAGTTACATCAAGCTCGCTAATATTTGAATTAATTAGTTTTAGTTCAATTGTTTTTAAACTAATCATTTTTTGCAAATACTTAC
This sequence comes from Spiroplasma chrysopicola DF-1, assembly GCF_000400935.1. Classification (NCBI taxonomy): domain Bacteria; kingdom Bacillati; phylum Mycoplasmatota; class Mollicutes; order Entomoplasmatales; family Spiroplasmataceae; genus Spiroplasma; species Spiroplasma chrysopicola. Next base: position 612,465 of record NC_021280.1, read on the forward strand.
TAAGTTGACGATCATTAAGTTGTTTATTTTCTTCCATATAATCACCTTTTATTATTTCATTTTATATTATAAACTAACTTCTTTTAAAAATTAACTATTTTCGAATTTTTTAAAATTTATTTTTTGTAAAAATTCCTGCCCTTTTGTGGTTATTACGCGGCCACGGTTTGTTTTTTGTAAAAACCCTAGTTTTAATAATAGCGGTTCAACACTATTAGTAATATTTAAAACTGGCTCATTTAAAACTTGGGCGATCAGTTCAATCCCAGTTGGCTTATTACTAAAAGTATTGTTAATAATCCATAAATAATTAATTTCTAATTTACTAATCCCCCCAAGATAAATTTGTAAATTTTTAAAAACAACTTTAATCAAAGCAATTGTGATTATTTTACTGCCTGTTGTTAAGGCATAATCATAAATTCTTTTGAACAAATTAATTGCAATGCGGGGATTAAACCGGCTATGTTGCGCAATAAAATATGCTTCTGGCATACCTAATCTAATTGCTTGTTGTGCGGCACAATTAAAAATTATTTGTTGCAAATCAGACAAATTATAATTGCTCATTGTCAAATTAATTGGAAAACGTTGAATTAAAGGGTGTGACAAATGATAAAGATTTGTTGTTGCCCCTATTAAGGTAAACTTTGGTAAAGTAATATTAATATTTTTACTATTATAATCTTTGCCAATAATTAAATTTAAAGTATTATCTTCCAAGACAGGATATAATAATTCACTTACTTCTTTACTTATCGCATGAATTTCATCAATAAAAACAACCTCAAAATCTTTTAATAGGGTTAAAACACAAATTAAATCACTGGGTTTTTGGAGGTTTGGACCATGTAAAATATGGGTTTTCGTTTTTAACACCACTCCTATTAAATAAGCTAAACTAGTTTTGCCAACACCAGCTGGGCCAGAAAGCAAAATATGATCAATGGCGCGGTTTTCTAATTGACTAGCAGTAATCGTAATTTTTAAATTATTTTTAAGATCTTCTTGCCCGATATATTCCTCTCAAGAGGTTGGACGAAAACTAACTTTGCCCATTATTCACACTAATTTGTTTTAACACAGCAGCTAAATATTGTTCCAAATTATTCTGTTCAGGAACTAAATTTAGTGCACGATAAATTGCTGGTAAAGAATAACCTAGTTTTTTTAAGCAATCAATTATACTATTTTGAAGATTATTATAATTTTTACGAAAATAAATCTTTTGTAATGTTGTCATAATTAGCCGAGCACTATGATTTTTTAACCCTTTTAATTGGCATAATTCCTCAATCGTTCCTTTTTTGATAATTCCTAAAAGTTGCTCAACACTTAATTGTTGTAAAACTAAACAAGCTGTTTTGACCCCAATTGAAGGAATCATTAATAAATCTAAAAATAGTTTTCGAGTCTCTAAAGTTAAAAATCCATATCATTGGTAATTAACATAATCATTATTAACTAATGTTGTGTAAAATTGATAAGATTTATCCTTTGCAATTTTAAGGGGTTTATAAGTAATAATCATAATTTCATAACCTTGATTATTAACATCTAGCCATACTTTTTGGTTAGAAACATTTTGGACAATTCCTGTTAAATAATTAAACATTATCTTACTCCTTTCAGATAATAATTATCAGGGATATGATTAATTTCCTTTAAATAAAAAAAGACTTATTCTTGTCTTTTCTTCCCATAACTGATAAAAGTTTTTAACAAACTTGTCATTTTTAATAAATCATTATAATTTTTATCAACAATTTCTTTTAAGTGTTCATCTTGATATTTGTGTAAATTTTGATAAAGATTTTTTTTATCATAAGAATAAAAACCATCTAAACGCCGTCAAATATTATCTCAGTAATGGCGATCATTATTCACCGGACGTAACATAATTTGATATAAATCATCAAACCGTAAAAACTGCTCAATTTGTTTAACCTTCAGGGGTGTTGAATCTTCACTAAGATATAATTGAAATAAGGTTTGATTAGCATATAAATCATAAATATCAATTATTGTTAATTTTTTCAATCGAAATCAGCGCGGTCAACGTTTTGACATTATAGCAATTAACTCTTGTTCTAACTCTTTGCCAAGCACTAACAATGTTCTAATATTATGTTTACGAACTAGTTTGACAAGAAACAGCGCAAATGATTTAAAACTATGCAGTTTTTTATCATTTAAATTTCAATTTAAATGATATTGATATTCAATTAATTCATCCAAAGAATTATTTAATAAGATTGTTGGGCTAAAAATAATATTAACCCCAACCAAAAAAGGTTTAGCGTTACATTCTTTTAAATGATCATAATCCTTATAATCCTTTTTAAAATGATAAGCTTCAAAATCAAGGGCCAAAATTGGAAATTGCCATTGTTTTATTATCGCGGCAATTTTTGCTTGATCATATTTAATTAACAAATCGTCTTTTCTTTCTTCTTGCATCTTTCTTGTTCATTTCTAGTTTTTTTAATTATATCAAATTAACCTTAAATTACCGCAAATTGACCAGTTAAATATTTACTATCTAATAATTGCTCAAAAATTCCGGTCCCAATATAACGATATAACTTTAATTTTAAATTTGGATAACTTAAATTAATTTTATTTTGTAAAAATAAATACTTTTTAATTTTATTATTTTCCATATCTTTAACAATTTTATGGTTAATTGTCATTTTTTCTGGAAGAGATCAATAAAATTTTTGCTTTTGTTCATCATAACTTGTCAGTTTTCCATAACCTTGCCCATCTTCATCCGCTAAAATAACTTGGTAATAATTATCAAAAGTTAAATATCCAGCTTGAAAAGCAATAATTCGTAATGGCCCGCGGGGTAATAAAAAATTTGTTCGGCCAATAATCGCTAGAACTTGTTTTACAGTAAAAGTACATTGTTTTAATAATAAATTAGTGCTTCTTAATTCGGTTTTAATCAAAGTTTCATGTTCTAACTTATATTTTAAAATTAGTAACAACTCTCGCACAATCATTTGATTATTATTAATAATTGTTTGTACTAAATCAACTTCATTTAGATAATTTGATAATAACTTTTCAAAAACAGGATGACTGGTTACTTCATATAATAATGATGTTACTAATAAATTATCATATTCTAAATTAATATCGTTAGGTGATAATTGTTGGGCTAACCGTAAATAAAAATAATTAACAATCTCATAACTATCTAAAAATAAAAATTGTTTTAATAAATTTTGATTACGTTGTAAATCATTTTGACCAGGACTATATTTACGCCAATTATTAGCAATCCGAAGATATAAATCATCAATATGATTATAAAATTGATAAATTGACATTTCGGAATCAGCAAGCAGTTTATATAAGCCTTCATCATGATATTTTTGATAATATTCTTGGATTTGAGGTTGTAAACGGTTTTTATGCTGATATCATTTTTTTAAATTATTAAGAATTAACTCTTGGGCCTTTTTTTCTAAAGTAATTGTACAATTATATGGCAAACCAGCTTGCTGGGGTAAAGATTTTATTGTTGTTAGGTTAGGATCATATAAATTTTTAATCCCAATCGTTAAATCATATTTACTATCAATATTACTAATTAAATCGTAAACTTCTAATTTTCCTTTTCGCACAGTTTTTCGTAATCCACGCCCTAATTGTTGCAAATAAACAGTTCGTGAATTAGTTGGACGAAGGAGAATAATTGTATCAATTTCTGGAACATCAATACCTTCATTAAACATATTAACAACACATAAATAATTAATGCGACCAGTTTTAAATTGATGTAAAATCATTGCGCGCTGGTCACTAACCTCGCTGGTTAGATAAGCGGCCCGAAGGTTTTTAGCTTGTAAAAAAGTTGCAATAATTTTAGCATGTTCAGTTGTAACACAAAAAATTAAAGCTGTTGGATGGGCATAAACCCCCAGATATTTTTCAATTGTGCTAAATAATAAATCATTGCGCGCTGGGGTATTTAATTTCTGAAAAACTTGACTATCAGAAGATAAATCAACCCCTTGTAAATCTGTGGAAATATCATCAATACAGTAATAATCAAAAGCTGCTAATAAGCCTTGATTAATAGCACTTCATACTCGTAATTCGTAAGCATATTCATCATCAAAATATTCTTTAATTGACTTGCCATCAGTGCGTTCTGGGGTTGCAGTTAAACCTAAGATTTCTTGTGGTTGAAAATGATTAAAAACCTTTTCAAAACTTGTAGCCGCAATATGGTGTGCCTCATCAAAAATAATATAATCAAAATGATTTGACCCAAATTGATCTAAATTATTTAGCATTGTTTGAATTGTTGCAAATAAATATTCTTGCTTGTCTGGCACTTTTCCTTCGTACATTAAAACACCAAAGCTATTATCTTGTAAAACTGTCCGAAAAGTTTTTAACGCTTGTTCAACAATTTCTCGCTGATGGGCTAAAAATAAAATCTTTAATGGCCGATTATGACGATGACATTGATTCAAATAGTCAAAAGCCCCAATAACAGTTTTACCAGTCCCCGTTGCCATTATGACTAAATGTTTGTTTTTTCCTCTTTCCCGGCGATATTCCAAATGATTAATAATTTTTTGTTGATAGTCATACAAATATTTTTTAATGGTATCAAATTCTGTTTCTTGTTTGCCAAACATACCAATAATTTGTTGCTCTTGATTACGAGTAATTTTTGCTAATAATTCTTGGCGAAGAGTTGAATCATTAAAATTAATTAAATTATTTTCTCATAAATAATTAAACTCATTAATCATTTTTGTAATGACATCTTCGTTTGCTGGTGCCGTTAGTTTAACATTTCATTCGCGACCCGCAACCATTCCGCGGTAAGTTAAATTAGAAGAACCAATAATCGCTGAGGATTGATGATTGGGGCGCGAAAAAATTGATGCCTTAATATGAATTCGTTCACTTCGTTTTTCAAAATTATCTTCAACATGAATTAAAATATTATTATAAGTAGTAACTAAGCGTTCTAATTCATTGAAATCATTAAATTGGGCTAAATCATCAAATGTTGTAGTAATAATCCGAATAATAATATTATGAGTTTGACAATATTTAATTGACCTTTCAATTTTATTGATAATACTTTTTGAAATAAAGGGGAAAATCAATAATACTTCTTGGGCATTACGCATTTCTGCATTAAATTCAGTAATTAATTCTTGGGCAATATGATTGGTAAATAATTTGCTAATATAGTTCATCCCCTTTCTTGTAATTATCAGACACTAATTTATTTAACATCAATAATGTCAAACTGATTTGCTCAATTTAGACTATCTTTTAATCAGTTTAAATCAATTTGCATTTTTGTAATAATATCATTAGTTACATGTTCTCAATCACTAAAAAATTCAACATCATTAATCACCATTTTATGGTCATTTCAACCCTCAACTAAGTAACTTTGAAAAATCAAAGTTAAAATACCATCTTCAAAAATCATGACAGGAATTGCCACTGATGTTTGCTCTTCGGAAATTAGCTTTGCTTGGACAGAAGGTGGTAAAACCCGACTAAGATCTTTTTGGTTGCTACCAACAACAAAAATATCATCAAAAGCTGAATTACCAGTTTTAATTGTTTGGGCTGGTCGGAAAAAGTCATTATTAAGGTCAACTAATTGAATTGTGACATTATCAATAACCGATTTCTTCAGTGGTTTTAAGGTTAAAATTGGGACACGATAAAAAATAGGTTCAGCATAATTTGAACTAGTTTTTTTCTTTGTTTTATGGGTAATTGTCCCTAACGATATTTCACAATTAGAATGTTTCAAATTTAAAACTTGATCAACTTTTGTATCATTTTCAAGATTAATTACTTTGCTTGGTGGCAAATTATAACTACTACTAATATTGATTACATCTATTTTATCCTCAAAAGTTTCTTGTAAACCTCAGTCATATAACTTTTTAAAATCTAAAATATCTAAAATATTTTTTTGCAAACGCATAATTTTTGTTCACTTAATTAAATAAAAAATAATAAAGCCATCAAAAACTAATCCTAAGATAATTGTTAGTACTGGAATAACATAATATACCCCTGGAGTTTTTTTAATATAAAACATTGCAAAAATAAAAATTGCAACTAATGTTAATAATGGTCCGATAAACAGCATTCAACGGACAACAATTTGTCTTTTTTTCGTTGGGGCTTTAAAAATAACCTTACTTTTATTAAATTTTGCTAAAACGTTATTAATTTCATCTTTTGATTTTTGTACTCAGCTACTTTGGTTTGCTTGCTTTGCCATAAATTCATTTTTCCTTCTTGTTTGTAATTACTTTTCTATTATCATAATTATAAACTACCTTATCTTAATTTGGCAAATTATTCCGGGTTTTATTTTCCCATTAGCATTATTTTAATTCAATTTTAAATTGAAAGCTATTATCCAAAATCAGACTAGTTGGCACGGCTGAGACTATCATAATAACATTTGTCCCAACAACTTGATTAGCATCATCAGGCTTATCATTTGTTAATTGAAAATCGTGTATTGTCACTAATACGTTAAATTTAGTGCCCACTACTTTTATTATCATTGCAATTATTTTTTCATTTTGGTTTAAATTATCATATGTTGCAGTTACATCCGCTGGGAATTGACATGGTTTAATTGTGACTAAACTAAGATCTTTTTTAGCGCTTAATGTATTGGTAAATATAAAATCACCTTGAATTAAGTAACTATTAGATTCAGCATGAACAGTAAAAGTCACAACTGTCCCAACAGTTTGGAGAAGTTCTTTATCTTCATAATCATTTGTTAAATAAAAGTCTTTTTGTGAAACAACAAGATTTAAGGTTTTATTAATGGTACTAATAACAACATTTAAAATGTTTTCATTTTGATTTAGTGCTTGATAATTAGCTTCTAGTTCAGCAATCGTTTCTAAATCTGGTACATGTACATTTTTAATATCTTGCTTATTAATCTCTTTTACCGTAATATCAATTACATATTCTGTATTCAAGTTATACCCAGCATTAATTAATTTCTGCTGATCATTTTGAATTGTTGAATCAAATTTATTTAAGAAAATTTTAATAGTAATAATATCTCCAACACCAACTTTTATTTCATCATTATTACTTATTTCATCCTCATCATATCAAATCGCATAATTAGCAATTTTAGTTGCACTTTTATCCTCAACCAAACTATAGCGAACTTGCATATAAGTATGTAAATTCGTAAAAATTTCAGCCCCGGTTTGATTGGCTTTAATTTGGAAGGTATCTAACAAATTTTTTTGGTAATTAGCAAAGACCCCACATCCTAAAACAGGAGTTGTTGTTGTAATTACTGCTGATAAAACAGTCATCATTGTTAAAAGTTTCTTCATTATTCATTTTCCCTTCATTTTAAATTAGAACCTATAGTAATTATTATACTATTAACTAAAACATTGTAAAATAAAAAAATACTTATAAATAAGTATTTTTTTAATTTTTAAACTTTTTTATCAGATAATAACATTTCAAATGTTAAATCATTGTTTGTTGTATATGATGCATTTGGATCCACTTTTGAAGTTAATTTAAACTGTAAATTAGTAAATTGTAGTTTCATATCTGTCGCATTAAGAATTTGGTCTAAATTAGGTTCCTCATCACCATTAAAGACATCTTTAAACTCTTCTCATTGTCCGCTTTGATTTTTAAACTTTACTTTTAAGCGCCCTTGCAATAATTCAACATCTACCTGATTTAACTGATTAGCCTCAACCCCTAATGATGGTAAAGCAGCATTTCATAATGGTGCCATAAAATCTTTTAAAGTAAAAATCATATCATCTGGAATAAAACCCATGACTAAAGTTGATACACCTTTTAAATGATTTTTATTAATAACGTTTTGATTAATTAAGTCAAAACCATTTTCTGATAAAGTACTAAATTCGTTTAAAATACTCATAATTAAAGTTGTTGGTTTTAAATTCATTAAAAATCCAAAAACCACTTGTTCAATAACTGGAACAGTACTCAAAGCAACAATGAATGGTGGATTTTTTTTGTATCCTACTAAAGCTTGGCCAATTAAAGCATCTAAATTAGTATTTGCTTTTTTATAAAAATTACTACTTTCACCATAAGTTCTGGCTAAACCAGCTTTTACTTTTGGATTAACATTTCCTAATAAATATTGTAATAATTCCATAATAACATTATTTGATTTAAAATCATTACTAATAATTCATTGTAATAGCGCTATTAAACTTGGAGCTATATTTGTTAATAATTCCCCCACTGTTCCATTAGCTGTAATTTTTCCTAAATCAAGGTTAATTGGAAGATTAATAAATGAATTACCTATTAAACCTTCTAACATTCCATCTAAACTAGTTAAAAAGTTTTTTCATTGATCATCAAATTTATCAGTTCCAATGTTATCTAAATTAACTAAATTAATGCTAGAACCTAACATTGTGTTAATTAAACTAGCAAATTCGTATAAAGTTCCCAATGATACTTCAAATGGTAGGCCTGGAATTGGCAATTTAAAATCAAAACCATTATTTAGACTATGCCCTTTCCCCATTAAATCCATCGCAAAAGCAGCCACAGTATTAATTGGTTCAGTTACTCAATTAATTTCACCACTAAAAACAGCAACATCATCTGATGTTTTTACTTTAATTGTCGTTTTTCCATAATTAATAATACTGTCTTCTTCTACCTTACTTGTTGTTTCTTTGATACTTGGTTTTGATGAAATTGATGAAACAGTAAAATTAAAACGATTTTGAAATTTTTGTTTCAAAGCAGCTTCCAATTCTTTTTCCTTAATATCCGCTGGAACAAATTGCCCCGGAACTTCAAAACCATTATTTTCATCAGTAAAACTAGCTAATGTTGTTAAATTAGTTTTAACTGTACCAAGTTCATTAGTTAATCAAAAAATCTTGTCATTTCAAAATTCTTTGCCTTGGTATTTAACGCTAAGAGTCGCAACCCCGTTATTAATTGTTGCGATTTCCGCTTTCTCATATCCCTGTAAATTTGGAGTTTGATAATCTTTATCTAAAACAATAATCTCATAATCAGAAGTTAAATGTAACTGTTGCGTAATATCTTTTACTAAACGATTTTTTTGATTACCCTCATCACGACTTAAAATAAATGGATTTTCTTCATTTTGTGAGTTTAAAAATTCCTTTACTTGGTCTGGTGTTATTTGATCAGAGGGTTGTTGCGTGTTAGCATGACATGCAATAACTGACGTTACTCCTGTCATACTAATAGTTAACGCACTTAAAATAGTTAATAATTTTTTCATATTTTCGTATCTCCTTTTTGCAACGCTTTTACAATAGTAAAAACTGAAAAATATCTCAATACAATAATAATTAAATAGGTCCAAAACGATAAAATCATAATTGTTGCTTTTTGAGATAGGTACATTATATCTTAAAAAAAGAAAAAATTTATTATCTTTTTTAAATAAAAAAAGAACTTTTATGAAATAAATCAGAGTTTTAACACGCTTTTCTATTATCTAAAAATTCTTATAAACTTTATTTTGTTTTATCTGATAATAACATTTCAAATGTTAAATCATTGTTTGTTGTAAATGAGGCATTTGAATCAACTTTTGATGTTAATTTAAACTGTAAATTAGTAAATTGTAATTTCATATCTTTTGCTTCTAGAATTTGTTTTAAGTTTGGTGTATCACCATCTTTAAAGACATCTTGAAATTCTTCTCATTGATCATTTTGATTTTTAAACATTACTTTTAAACGACCTTGCAATAATTCAACATTTAATTGTTCTAACTGATTAGCATCAAGTCCTAGTGATGGTAAAGCAGCATTTCATAATGGAGTCATTGCATCTTTTAAAGTAAGATTAATTTCTGGAATAAAGGTTAAAATAAGATGTCATAAACCTTTTAAGTGATCTTTATTAATAACTTTCTGATTAATTAAATCAAATCCCCCTGTTGATATATTACTAAATTCATTTAAAATACTCATAACTAAGGTTGTTGGTGCTAAATCTAGTTTTGGTGAAATAATATTACCATTATTGCCAAAAACAATTTCATCATTTAGCTCTTTGCCAAGAATTTTAATACTAAAAGGCAAATCTTTTTTATATCCCGCTAATGCTTGACCTAATAAACTATCTAAATTTGTATTTGTTTTATTTATCATTGGACTTTTTTCGCCATAAGTTGCAACTAAACCAGCTTTTACTTTTGGATTAACATCACTTAATAAATATTGTAATAATTCCATAATGGCATTATTTGATTTAAAATCATTACTAATAAATCATTGTAATAATGCTATTAAACTTGGGGCCATATTTGTTAATAAATCCCCAACTGTTCCATTAACTTTTAATATTCCACTGACATCAAGAGTAATTGGTAAACTAATAATTGAACTTCCGATTAATGATGCCAATAAACTATCAAAAGTAGTTAAAAAGTTTTTTCACTCATTATCAAATTGATCAGTTCCAATGTGATCTAAATTAACCAGATTAATACTATTTCCTATCATTGTGTTAATTAACCCAGCAAATGTATATAATTTTGCTAATGATACTTCCATTGGTAAACCTGGAATTGGTAATTTAAAATCAAAGCCATTATTTGAACTATGTCCTTTGCCCATTAAATCCAAGGCAAAACCAGCCACAGTATTAATTGGCTCAGTTACTCAATTAATTTCACCACTAAAAACAGCAATATCATTTGATGTTGTTACTTCAATTGTTGTTTTTCCATAATTAATCAATGTTTCATTTTCAGTTTCACCTGCAGTTGAATTCAAACTAGGAGTGGCTGTTATTTCATGCACACTAAATTTAAAAACATTTTGAAATTGTTTTTTTAACTGTGTTTCTAAAATCTCAGTAGTAATATCGCTTGGTGCTTTTTCCCCAGTAACAATAAAACCATTTGCTGATTCAGTAAAACTGTCTAATTTAGTTAATTTAGTTTTAATACTGCTAAACTCATTTGTTAATCAAAAAATTTTGTCATTTCAAAATTCTTTCCCTTGGTATTTTACGCTTATCTTTGCTACACCATTCAGAATTGTTGCCACTTCTGCTCTGTTCAATGCTTCAAGATTTGGCAATAAATAACCATCTTCTAAAACGCTAACTTCATATTCAGAAGTTAAGTGTAATTGTTGAGTAATATCTTTTACTAAACGATTTTTTTGATTGCCATCATCACGACTTAAAGTAAACGGATTTACTTCATTTTGGTATAATTTTAAAAAATCCTTTACTTTTTCTGGTGATAGTTGATCTGATGGTTGCTCAGTGTTAGCACTACAAGCAACAACTGATGTTACTCCTGTCATACTAATAGTTAAAGTACTTAAAATAGTTAATAGTTTTTTCATAATTTTTTAGCTCCTTTTCGTCATATTTTTAATATCCATAAACCCTTAAAAATTCAAAAAATATCCCAAAACAATACTAAATTAAGTCCTAAACGATAAAATCATTATATTGCCTTTTTGAGATAAAGTAATTATATCGTAAAAAAAAAAAAAAAAAAGTAATAAAATTACTTTTTTAATCGCGAATAACTAATTCATTTTGTAGAGCAAAAACTTTTTCCGGACCCAAAACACGATCGGCAATGGCTAAAGCAAAGTTCATTGTTGAACCAACTGATGCACCAGTAATGATATGGCCATCAGTAATTGCTGCCATTTCATCATTGTAAATCGAATTTTCCATTCCTTCTGTGCAACCAGGATAACTTGTTGCTTCACGGTTATCTAAAATTCCTAAATGGCCTAAAATTTGGGGGGCCGCACAAACTGCCGCAATTGTTTTTTCATCATGATTAGCTTTTAATAATCATTCTTTAATTTGACTATTTTTAGCAAGATTATCAACCCCTATTTTACCCCCTGGTAAAATAAAACCATCATAATCTTCATATTTAACCTCTGTCACCAATTGGTCAGCTTTAATTACAACCTGATGGGATGAAGTTACTTCTAATTGATCTGTAATACTTACTAAATCAACTTTAATTTGACCACGACGTAACACATCTGTTGTAATAATCGCTTCTCCCTCTTCAAACCCTGGTGCCAAGAACAAGGCAAATTTCATATTATACACCTCTTTTCACTAGTAATTATATTATATTTTTATATAATTGTTAAGAAGGAATAAAAATTAGGTGATTAAAATGCGACTTTTTCCAAATATCTTTTCAAAACTAAATAAAAAAACTGCCAAGAACCCCCATTATGCCTTAAAAGACACAAAAACCTTAACAATAAACAGTGTTCCCCAAGATTTGTCAATTAAAGTAATCCACAATTTAAAGGATAAAGTAACAAGTCTAATTCAACCAAAAAACATTACAATGAAAGATGGTTACTTATTACGTAAAGTACATGCTTTTAATAGTTTTGGTATGTTTTATCATGTTGATGTTATTTTTTGTAACAAAAACTTTCAAGTTATCAAGGAAATTGAAAATTTTGGACCCCAAAAAATTAGCCATTATTTCAAGGACAGCTATTTTATTTATTGTTTAGCCCCTGGTATGATTAAATTTTTAAATATCAAAGAAAATGATATTTTAAGAATTATTTAGTTTTGAATAAAAAAGAGTTATAATAATCTTAAATAATGAGAAAGGAAAAGAAGAAATGGCAAAAAGTAAAAACGGTTGAACATTTACCATTAATATTACTTTTCAAAAAATAATGGTTTGAATTGCTGGATTATGACTATTTATTATGGCAATTCTAAATTCATTTGGAGTTGATGGAGCAAATATTCAATTATATGGTAATGATAGAGGATCAATCATTTTAATATCATCATTTTTATATTTATTTGTAACAACATTTGTACGCCATAAATGATCAAAATTAATTGTGGGAATCTTATTCTTAGTATTTGCTGTAATTGGAATTATCGGAGCACTTATTACCTCTGTTAGTCAAATTTCAACATGATTAATCTTTGTTGCTGAATTAGTAACAATTATTGGTGCTTTAATTTGATTATTAGAAGGTTTAGGCGTAATTAAAATTCGAACAAAAAATGCCGCAACACCAGCTGCATAAAAAATAAAAAAACTTTATTTAATTTAAATAAAGTTTTTTTCGGCCATAATTTAGTTTTTACTATTCTTCATCTAACTCAACATCACTATATTCTTCCTCATCAATTACCTTTGCAAAAGAAGTTCTTTTTGTATGATTTGTCGTGATTTTATCTTTGATTTTTTTTAGCTGCTCTTCTAATTTTTTTAACACTAAATCAACTGCTTTATAAAAATCTTTATTTTTGCTTGTAGCAGTTAAAAAATTATTTTTCCCAGTCAAATCAATTGATACTTTAATATCATTTTCACCACTTTTTGTATATTCGAGGTCAACATGTACTAGTTTATTATTTTTCATAATTTCATATTTTTGAATTTTATCTAATGTTGTTCTGAGATGAATATCCATTGCCTCAGTAACACTAATATTTTTACTACGAATAATATATTCCATACCTATTCCTCTTTTCTATAGTTTAATTATAAACCTAAAATAACAAGGATGAAAAAGATATTATCGTGATTTTTGCAATAATTATTTAATTATTTATGATAATTTGGTAAATGACGAAACGGTTTTGGTGGGGATTTAGCTAAGTTACGCTTATGTTCAGAAATATTATGCAAGTAATCAATCCGTGTTTTAACATTTTCTGGAACTGGTTCCCCAAGTAAAAAAGCATCTAACTGTTGGTATGAAAAACCCATTTCTGCTTCATCTGTTTGATTTTCTCATAATCCTGCCGTTGGTAATCGCTCAATAATTGCTTTATTAACTCCTAATAGTTTGGCTAATGCTTGAACATCTTGTTTTAATAAATGAACTAATGGTACTAAATCAACTCCCCCATCACCATATTTTGTGAAATAGCCAACATGCCATTCATCGGCATTATCTGTTCCTAACACTAAATATTTATTGGCTTGTGCTAAACTATATAAAGTTGTCATTCGTAAGCGTGGTTTAATATTAGCAGCTGCTAATTGATGCTGATTCAAAGGTAAATTTTTTAATAATGTTTGATAAGTTTCGCTAAGATCAATTGTTAAACTATTTAAGGTATGCTTTTCAACCAACTGTTGGGCAAATTGTTCATCAATTGGATCAGACTGGCATGGCATAATTACAGTTAAATAATTATCCGGAAAAGTTTTTTTTGCTAGAAGCGCCACGACAGCCGAATCAATTCCTCCCGATAAACCGACAATTACTCCCACACATTGGGCCGAATTAACTTCGGCTTTAATTCAAGATACTAAATATTCTTCATATTGTTCAATTGTTGTCATCTTATCCGTTCCATTCTAATTCATATTCAAAGATTTTTACCAAATCACCATCTTTGATGCCCTTTTCTCTTAGCATATCAAACACTTTTAAACTTTGCAATTTTTTATTAAAAACTAGCAGATTATCATAAGTACTAATTGGATTTTTTTGATATGCTTTATGAACATCTTGCCCAGTTACTTCTCATAGACCATTACCTAAATTAATAACTTGAACATCAATTTCTGTTTCTTCAAATTCATAAACTTTATAATCAGCTGGATTTTGCTCAACTTGATTAATTTCTCATAAAGCTTGGCTATCGCTAACAGTTGCTAATTTATCCCCAATTTTTAACAATAGTTCATCTAAATGTTGCGAAAACAATCCACTAATTTCGATGATTTCAGCTGTTGGTAACTTAGTTTTAAAATCACTTAAATTAAGGGCTGATAAATCAATATCCATTTTATTTGCAACAATAATTTCGGGACGATGAGCTAGATTAATATTATAATGTTCTAATTCTGAACGAATATTTAAATAGTTTTGATAAACATCTTCCGTACCATAATTTCCCGACATATCAAGAACATGGACAATTATTTTGCATCGCTCAATATGACGTAAAAAGGCAAAACCTAAACCCTTCCCTTCGGCGGCACCAGGAATTAAACCTGGTAAATCAGAAACAACAAATGTTCGCCCTTTACTGTCTTGAGCTACACCTAATTGAGGGGTTAAAGTTGTAAAAGGATAATCAGCAATTTGTGGTTTTGCTTTTGAAATCTTTGATAATAATGTTGATTTTCCAGCATTTGGTAATCCAACTAAGCCAACATCTGCTAAGACTTTTAATTCACAACGAATTTCTAATTCCTGCCCCAATTCACCAGCTTCAAAAATTGTTGGGGCCTTATTTTTACTACTAGCAAAACGGGCATTGCCACGCCCACCTTTGCCACCTTTTGCAATAATAACTTCTTGATTATTTTTAACAATATCACAAATTATTTCACCACTAGCATTATTATATATTAAAGTTCCTAGTGGAACATGAATGTATTTATCTGGGGCATTACGACCATGCATATTTTTAATATCCCCTTTATTACCATCTTCAGCTTTAATTTCACGCTGATATTTTAAATCTAATAGAGTATTCATCCCCTCATCACCAACAAAAATAATGTCACCACCATGGCCACCATCACCCCCAGATGGACCACCTTTTGGGACATACAATTCACGATGAAAAGCAACTGCTCCGTTTCCACCATCACCAGCTTTTAATTTAATCTTTGCTACATCGATAAATTTCACGTTCAATTCACCATTCCTTTAACTTTTATTTCTTTTTAGGATTAACTTTAGTTTTATATCCCCTTTTGGTCCCCCATTATAGCCATCATTACCTTGTTCTTTCAAAATAATAATTTGTTTTGTTTCTTTAAAATTTGTTACATTAAATTGGACTGTTTTTTCAACTTCAAATCTTGCTAAACCTTGGCAATTATCACAAAGATATTTTTTCTTATTAAAAATAACATAGCCTTTACCACTACAACTTGAACAATTTTCTTCAATAAATAAATTGATTGAAATTGCTGAATTAAATAATAAGCTTGTTAATTTTGCTTTTACTTTACCAGTTAATAAAGGACCCTTTTTCATTTTTTTAGGGATTTTTTTAAGCAAATAACCACTATTAAAAATCTGACCTTCACTAGCATAATCAACTTGATAATCTTCAACAAAATTTAACTGATCATATTCAAATCTTTTATTATCATCTGATAAAATTTCATATGCTTCTGAAATTTTGCGAAATTTAACTTCGGCATTTTTTTCAACTGAAATATCAGGATGGTACTTTTTTGCTAGTTGACGAAAGGCATCCTTAATTTCATCCTTAGTAGCTGTTTGAGCTACATTTAAAATTTTGTAATAATCCTTTTCGTACATAATAACTCCTTATTTTATAAAAACTTAAGTAAACTATCATTAATTATATCTTAATTTTAATAACTTTTTTATCTAAACTCAAAAATTATTAAAATATCTTTTACTTAAGCAATTAGTTTTCTCTTAAATAATCACTTTCTTTTAAATCCTCAATAATTTTTTGGCTAACTGCATCAAAATTAGAATAGGAAAATTGATATCAGTTAACATCACTTAATTGATGCTTAAATCATGTAATTTGTTTTTTGGCGTAAATTTTATTGGCTTTAATCATTGCCATGATTGCGTCCTGCTCGCTAATATCTTCTTTTAAAAAACTAACAATTTCTCGACAACCTATAATATGCATGCTTTGATATTCTAATGATTGATGACATTGTTGATAAGCTTGGGCTACTTCTGCAAATAATCCTCGCGCGGTTAAAGCTAATACACGTTCGGCAATTCGAGTATGCAATTCATCTTTATCTGGTAACAATCCAATAATATAAGGTTTAATATATCAAATATTTTGATCATGGTCATTTACTGATTTTGGGATTTGATTTTGGTCATAATATTCTAAAGCTCGCAGAATTCGTTTACGATTATTGTAATGGACTTTTTTACTTTCTTCTTTATCAACGACTGCTAACATTTCTCACAATGCTTGATTAGAATAATGCTCATATTTTGTTAAATTAGCTAAGTTACGACCTTGAGAAGAAAATTGATAATTTTTTAAAAGAGCATTAATATATAAACCACTTCCACCAACAACAATTGGCAGTTTATTACGGGCAACTATTTCATTAATTGTTGCTCGCCCGGCTTTTTGAAAATCACTAATTGAATAATTAGCTGTTAAATCTAAAAAGGAAAGAAAATGATGTTTAACCCCTTGCTGCTCTTCAAGAGTAATTTTATTAGTTGCAATATCTAACCCATTAAACATTTGAGTGGCATCCGCATTCAAACATTCTCCATTAAAAGTTTGCGCTAATTTAATTGATAAATCAGTTTTACCACTAGCGGTTGGACCAATAATTAAAATTACTTTAACTTCTTTCATTTTCGTTAAACTCCTTTACTATAACTATAACTTTTTTTAAAAAAATTACTAGACAATTGAAAAAGACTAAGTAAAACTTAGTCTTTTATTTTATCATTAAAATAACCCTGAACCGCTTTAAGTGCTTGGGTGTAGAGTTATTGATTTATATAGCGGTTAATAACCCCAAACACACCTTAACGTTATAACAAACGTAGAAAACTGTCCTTACGGACAATTACATTTTAACATATTTTTTGATAATTAATTATATTAGAAAAATAATTCTTTTGGTAAGACAATTTTACCAATAATATAATTATGTAAGTTCCCATAAGAATCAGCAATTACTAATTTAATCCCTAATTCTTCATCTAAAGGTAAGATTGGTAAATTTTCAAAAACATTATCGTTACTGCTAATAACCGGTTTACCTTGAACAAAATGTTTTGTTCATTTTTTTGGATCTAATACCATTAAATAAAATTCAAGTATTCCATACAGATCGAGGTAATGAGTTTAAAAATAATTTAATTGAAAAATTAATTTCAACTTTTAATATTACAAGATCTTTAAGTAAAAAAGGCTGTCCTTATGATAATGCTATTTCTGAATCAACTTATAAAATTTTAAAAACAGAATTAATTAAAAACAGAAAATTTAAAAATGTTGAGTAATTTAAATTAGAATTATTTGACTATGTTAATTGATATAATAATGTGCGAATTCACAGCAAATTAAATTATTTAACACCAATTGAATATAAAAATCGTTACTCTATATAAAATTTGTTCAAAAAACCCTTGCCATTCCAAATCATTTTGTTCCCATAATAAAAGAATACCTTTCAATAAAATTATGACACATAACTAACTTTTTATGTGTCTATTTTATTTTAGGTATTCACATATGAACTTATTTTTTTAGTATTGTTTTTAAATTTATGCTGTTGTAAATTTAACAGTTGCTGTTCCAAAATATTGTGATATAAATCCTCTTGCAGCAATTGTTGCCGATTTTTTGTCATCACTTATTTTAACAATAACATTGGTGAAATGTTCTAGAGATAATTTAAATTGGGCATTAATTGCACTAATAATACTTTCTGAATTAGCTGCTACAATTTTTTTTAAATCAAAGTTAGCTGGAATTAATTTTGCAAGATCTTGGCGATTAATTGCTTTGAAAGTAACATTGACTGAACCAGAATAGATTTGATCATAATCATCATTACCAAAATCACCATTAAAAGGAACTATTTCTATTGTGACATTATCATTATCATCTATTGATTTATCAACTACTTTAATTGACGTTTTATTAACAGTTGGATTTAAACTAATAACTTTATCTATAATAATATCTTGATTAAAATTTTGTAAAGTTGCTAAATCGATTTCTCCTAAATTTGTTTTTGTTATAATATTGCTTAAACTTCTTTGTTGTTCTCATGCATAATCAATTTTAATTTTTCCTTTGAATACTTCTAACTGACTTTTAATCATAAAACTATTATCAGTAATATCAGTTATTTTAAATAAACCTCAGTCACTTAGTGAATCTTCTTTAAGATTATTTTTTTTAATAAAAATAGTACCCAATTCTTCTTTAGTTAATTTTTCTTCACTGTATAATTGACCTAAATTTGTTGTTTCTAATTTAAGAATATCATTTATGTCACCATTAGTAATGTTAAAATGAACTATTATTTTATATGAAAAGACTGGATTTGTAAGGTATTGGGCGGCAATAAGACCATTTTCATCATGATTTCTAAATAACATTGATCCAGGTTTTGGTTTTAAAATAGCACTTGTTGCTGTTAAGTCAGTAATTCAAAAATCTTCTAATAATACATCATGATATTTGTCAAGAAAATCTTTACCATAATATTTTTCAACTAAGTCAAAAACTAATTGATTTTTATTTTCTTCATTATAGTTACCAGATAAGTATTCATGAATATCATATTTTTTCGCTGTTTGTCAATCTGCCCCTTTACCATGTGTTTTAGTCATAAAGTTAGGATTTATATCATTTAAGATTTTAAAATTAAATTGGATTGTTCCTTTCATAAAAATTTTAAAGTTATTTCTACGGTCCGTAATATCATCTGCTCCAAAAACTAATGAACCTTCATAGTTTTTATTAATTTTTGCTGTTAAAACTGGATTATTAATAATTGATTGTCCTGGTTCTAAATCACCTATAGTCAAGGAGGCTAACTGAATAATTTTTCCTTGGTAAAATTCAAATAATGGATTACGAGCACCCACGAATTCCATTACAATAGGGAAAATAGTTGTTAAAATAGCCATAGTGCTATTATCACTGTTGATAAACTTATCAGCAATTTCATAAGGTAAGTAAACATCATTGATGTTAGTTAAACTGGCAAAATCAGTTCAATCAAAAGCTTCATCATTAATTTCAACTTCACCTTTAAAGTCCCCTTCTTTTATTCCAGTTAAAGTTACAATGTGTTTTTCTGAATCAACATTAACTTTTACATCATTTGTTGTTAAATTAGTTTGGTTTAATAAATTAATTAATTCTAATGGTGAAACTTTATCTTTATAAGCATCATCGACACCACTAATTGGTAATGAAGTTTTTGTAATAATTTGACTAATATTTTTCGTTGTTGGATGAATTTTAACTGTTTTTGAAATAAATGCTGATTTTGTTGTTGGTCCCATATAACGAATTGTTGCTTCATTTAAACCTGGTAAAAATTGGATTCTTAGTTTATCAACATTGTTTCCATCTTTTGCTAATAGTTTTTTTAATGCAAATCCATTTGGAACAGTTTGGTAGCTATCTTTAATATTAAATGTATCAATTGCACTTGCGGCATTTTTAGTTCCACATGCAACTACTGAAGTTGTTCCAGAAGCAGTAATGGCAATGGTTCCTAAAATACTTAATAATTTTTTCATTTTCTTTTTCTCCTTTTTTCCGTAAATTATCTCAAACAAACTTATGTTGCCTTTGTGAGATATAATTATTATAAATAAAAAGAGATAAAATATTTTTATTTTGTTAAAGTTATTTAAAAAAAAAAAAAAAATGAAAAAGTTTGATAAATTAGATTGTTTAAAAGTTATTAAATTTTTAATTATTTTACACATATAAACAAGATTTATTTCAAATCTTGTTTATTTTTATTTATTAAATTCTTATTTTCTTCTTTATTTATTTTGGTTTGAATGTTGCGATATTTGGCAACAATCTCACGTTCTTCCGGAGTTCTTTCACTTGGTGCTTTAGCTAATAAACTTGTAATATTTGGTAATTCAACCTTTTCTTTACTTTGTGAAATTTCTCTTTCTGTTTCTTGTTTAACCAAAATATCAACATCAATATTATTTTTACCGGGAACATATGAAAATAAATTAAAAAAGTAGTCATTCAAGAAATCAACAGTATTGATTTCTTTTTCTTTCCGTTCTTTTCCTAAATTAAACTCCTTCGCGAATTTTCAAGCTGATTCCATATACACAAGTCCTGGATTTTCTTTAGAACTAAATATGATTCCATAAGGGTTTTTTAGTTTCATCAAATTCCCGGCTTTAATTAATGGCATTCCTTCTAATCTAGTTTGTGGGGGATTTTTAATAATTTTTTTTGTTTTTGGGTCGCGAGAAGTTGTATAACTGATAACTTCTACTGTTTGATCACCTAGCATTTTTGAGTACATTTCTGCTGTTTGTGTATCATTTGTTTGAATATAAATGTTCAAGTTACAGTTGGAACGAATAATTCCCCCGTTTTCTTTTCCATATTTTTGATCTAATTGTAAAAAATCTTGTAGAATAAGTAAGAAAAACATTCCTCGACTTCGAGCAACCGTTACAAATCCTTGAAAGTTTGGAATCATTGGCATATTCCCAAATTCATCTAAATAAAATTGGATATCTCTTGGCAAACGTTTATTAGATTGTGAATTTGCAACTAAAACATTTGCTTTGTACAGTTGAGAAACAAATAAACTGGCCAGAATATGGCGGTTAGTTTTTTCATCAGGTACTATTAAAAATAACGCTTTTGGTTTATCAGTAAATGTAAATAAATTAATATCATTTTTACAGACAATAGTCTGAATTCCGATATCTTGATAAATTTGTAAGCCCCGATCTAAAGTTGAAAGAATAGAACCCAGTTCTTTATCTCCTGTTTTCAAAGCATTTGACCCTACTATTCGGGCCATTGATTTTAAAGATAAGGAATTATGTCATTGTTTCATTTTTTGGCGGTCAGCAACTAAAATTCCAATAGTTGGTAAATTAAACATTTCTAGTGTCAATTCATTAGGGTCTTTATCCAATATTTCTAGCATTCCTAACATCAAGCATTTAGTAATGCTTCCGGCCATTGTAGAAAAATGGTCGTTATCGCTCCCTTTTAATGGCCAAATTGTTAAAACTAGATCATTAATTTCTTCAATAGCAAAAGATTTTAATTCTCGTTTCATTGTTTCGCATAGCAGTTCTGCTTTACTTACTTTTCTAAATCACATCTTTTCAAAAATAGCTATTTGCCCTTTTTCTTCTAGTGAATTTAAACATTCATAACAAAAACTTTCTTCATGATCATAACACTTAATGTCTTTCAATTTTTCTTTTATCTCTTCTAAGTTATTGAAATTAACTCTTTTAATTTGCTCATGCAATGTAACTGAATCAAAATAGTATTTGAATGCAATAGCTAGCGGGTTTCAAGATGATGATAATTTAGCATCACGTAAATTTAAGGTCAATACTTCATATCCCTTTTCCTGTAATGGTTTAGAAAGATTTTGATATAACTCTCCTTTTGGATCAGTAAAAACCATACATGGTTGTTTTTCAAAAGCCAAATTTGCATTATAGATTGCTGAGGGCATTACGATTTTTTGAGACTTTCCGGAATTTGTCGCTCCTAAACAAACAGCATGCGTATTATCTCGAATGTTAAAAACTAGCTCATTTTTGTTTTTAATAAATCTTGTTGCTCAACCAGGTTGCTCAGAATTTATAAGACTATGATTAGGATATAGTTCATTGAAAGATTCTATTTTTCCCTTTTCTTTTAGTTCATTAACTATTCACTTTGCCGCACCATATTCAGTTGAATCTACTTCTTTAATATAAACTTTTCCCAATTCTTTTTTAATTAAAATAATAATAAAAGTTATAGTTCAAAAAATGGCAGTTAGAATTACGCATAGCAAAGTTATAAAAACCGGATTTTCTTTAATAAACAATCATAAAAAATCAAAATATTTAAGTAATTTAAACCCTTCCATTTTTCATACTTTCAAAAATGGAATTATCACAACCCCAATTCCTAAAACAAACGGAAATATAATAATAGAGTTAATTAAAGATTCTTTTCTAGGTTTATTTCAAAATTTCTTTTTTTCTTGATTATCCATTAAAACTTAGCACTCCAAAAACTATAACTCCAATTATTGCAATTGCTAATACTATAAAATTAAAAATTAATCTAATTTTTATTTCTCTTTTAGCTTTGCAAATTTGTTTTTCATCTAACTTTTTAATTTCTTGTTTTAATTCAGGTTTACTATTAACTCATTTTTGAAAATATTTTGATCATATTTTTTGACAGTACTTATTTCACTTAACAAAAATAATAATTTCATAAATTACTAAAACTATTGATAAAAACATCAATGCCGACATTGTTGTTTGATAAGTCATATTAATATCCTTTCCTTTTGATTTTGTTCTTTACCAAATAAAAAACACATGCATACGATAAAAATCGTAGCATGTGTCATTTGGTCATCTACAAAGATATTATACTATATTATTTTATATTTTTTAGGGCCAATAATTAATACTGGTAATTCTGATGATACTTTGTCTTCATTTTCTTTTCTTTGATTTATAAAATTTGCTAAACCATCACTAATTAATTTTATACAATCGGCTTCTTTTCCTATAAAATGCAAATATCCTCTTTCTGTGCCTACATTTAATAATCATTCTAAGGTTAAATTAAAATAAACTATTAAAGGTATTTCTGAAATATTCAAATTGTCAGAACTTTTATATAACAAAAAATTAGTATCAAAAATAGAATTATATTTTTCAATATTTATATTTTTTTCTATACGCATTTGTTTTTTTCAAAAATTAAACTACAATTTTTTCTAAGAATACATACCATACCAAGATTTGGATCTGGTATCGCAAAAAAATCTTTTCCTATACTATACACAGGTGGATCAGGAATAATAAAAAAATCAATATTAGTTACAAGTTGTAAAGCAAAATAATTAAAATCCTCAATATTTTCATCAGTAATTTCAAATTTTTTATAAAAATTTTCACGTTCTTTATTAATTTGATTAATATCAAGAGCAAGGACCATTCTAACTCTTAAATTATCCATATTATCAATTTTTTTTATTAATTTTACTAGTGTTAGAACATACTTCTGCTATTTTAATCTTTGAGCCTTTTGAATAAGAGCGAAAAATACATAGCCTAATAAAATTATATATTATTTTATACTTATCTTTTAATAAATAGTTTAGCTTTTTGGATAATGAATCATTAGAAAGATTAATACTATTTTCAATTATTTTTTTGGCTGAAGTTGAAACTTTTTCAATATATGGCTGTTCAATTAAATTTCAATCCTCTTCATATTTTTTTATTTGTTTTATATCTAAATTAAGATAAAAATTATCGTTATCATTAACATAAATATTTAAATCATTATCAGAATTAATAATTTCAAAATTATATTCACCCGTAGATAAATCAATTTTAGCAATTCCAAAATTTTTATTGTTTAGGTATTTTAAAAATATTTTTTTTAATAAAGATTGTGGAAAAATATGTGATTTCATTATTTAATTCTCCTTAGAATTTAAATTATATACTGCATTATATCATTAAAATAATTTTTAAAAACAAAAAAACTAACATATAGTTAGCCTTTCTGTGATCAATACGGGACTTGAACCCGCACGTTTTTCAACAGCTGATTGGTAATCAGCTATGTCTACCAATTCCATCAATTGATCATAATAATATTATCATAAAAACTATTTTTTTAACATCACTAATAAAATTTCATATTTGTAGCGCTTAAACAAAGTATTTATAATTCATCAATAATTTTTTACTATATATAAAAGTATCATAAATATTACTATACTAACTTAATATAATACCTTTTGACATATTTGCTGTTCCATAGACACTTGTATATGAATTATATGCAGCCACAAATTGATAACTAGCAACTTGTAGATAATAATTACTATTTTCTTTATATCAAGTATATCCTAAATAAACCCATGCATCTATGTTGGCTAAAAGAGATCATTTCTCATCTTTATATTTAAGTATTGTAGTAAATTTTTTTGCATCATCTGTACTAGTTATTTTATAATTATTTTCTTTTTTAAATTCTAAAGGTATTGATTGACCAATATCATAGTTTCAATAGGCACTGCCCCATTTAACTTCTGAATTAGCTGAACCTAAAAATTTAAGTAATTGATACTCTGGTTTACTCTGCCCTAAATTTATAGTTTTTCAGTCTCATGTATGATCAGATGCACTAGTGCCAGCTCCTCAAGGAGTTGCTTTTGCTTCTACTATTCAGTCATTTTTAGTACTATCATTAAAATAAAAAATAGATTCTCTAGATTCAGAATCAATATTTTGATTCAGATTTTTTTCATAAGTAAGGTATGTGATTGAGCTAAAACTTGTTGATAAAATTCCAGCCCCAGCAATAATACTTAGTAATGCTTTCATAATATAAAAGTCCTTTCTGATAACCCACCCAATTCCCTACCATTATTTAATAAATAATTAATAGTAAATAATAAAATAATTTTATTTAATAAAAACTAAAAAATATTATTTTATATAAGTTAAAAATTAATGTTTTAGAGATATATTTTATTATGTTAATACTTTAAATATAATTAATTAGTATATTTTTATGTCACAATATATTTTTATATTTATATTATAACTCTTAAAAAAACAAATTTTCTAGATATTTTTTATTATTTTCATTAAAATTTCATATTCATAATGTTTAAACAAAGTACTTCTAATTCATCAATAATGTTTTCGATCTAACTCAGTATCATTTGTTCAGGGCGAAATTTCTTGGCCCTTTTTTGCTTTTTCAACCGCATTATTTATTTTATTAAAAGCATCTAAAATTTGCTCTTTAGTATAGAGGCGAAATAAAGTATTTTTTACCCATCAATAATGTCTGTGATCAAGTTTATTATTTAAATTTTCCATATTTTAATTACTCTCCTTTTTAATTCGCGCTTGGACTTCTTGATCAACTTGTCTAATAGTTCGATGCAATTTTTTAAGCATGATATTTTTAATATCTTCAGAATCAAAACTAAATAATAATTTTAATTGCTCTAACATGACATATAGGATATGCAAGTGTCTTTAAATAATTTAACTCTATTAAATGGATTCCTTCTTGTCAAAAAGAAATTAATTCAGTATGTAAGTCATTAAAAATTACTTGATTACATAAATTTTGGTCTAAAACATTTAAACCAACTGAGGCACCCCCACAAAATAGATCAATGAACATATCAAAATTACCCGGTAAAAATGATTTTATTTTATCAAAATGTTTAGCTTTTCCACCCGGCCAAATTAATGGACTAATAAATTTCATTTATTGACTCTTTTTATAAATTTCCATTTCTTTTGGATATTCTTCAATTTGATCTAAACACTTTTGATATTTATAGGTGCTTTGGCTAATAACCTCTAACTTAGCTATTTTTTTAATATTGATAATATTTTTGATACTATTAATTTTTTCAATTTCTAAACAAAATATTTCATTTAGTCTATCATTTAAATCTTGGTTATGAAATTCATTAGATGCTAACATTAAACTTTCATATGCACCAATAATATAACCTCAACATTTTGTAATTAAAGTTGTTTTACCACTTTCTAACTGTTCTTTTAACATTGGCCAACTATCAAAATTTCTTTTATTTTTTGATTTTGGATACTTTACATAACTGATCATAATGATTATCACAAAGTCCTTTCTTTAATTTTTTTGAATAAAACTTTATTTTTCTAGTGCATAGTCAACTTTGCTGGCAATATTCAGTTGATAACTCTTTTAATTCAACTCAGTCATTATTTGGCATAATTATCTCCTATTCTAACTTACGATATTTTTGCAAGCAGGAAAGTTATTACATGCTTTAAAATAATTACCTTTGTAACTTTTGCGCTGAATAATATAACCAATATTACATTTATCGCATTTAACTGAATCTTTAAATATCATGTTAGTTGCATTATTAAAATCTAAAATAAAGTTATTATAAAATAATTTTAGAAATTCAATATGATTAATTTCTCCATCTGCAATTCTGTCTAATACCTTTTCCATATCAGCTGTATATTTTTCATTAATAATATTTGAAAAATATTTTTGCAATAAATTATGGGCTTTAATACCATCTTCAGTAGGATAAATGCTTTTCTTATCAAATTTAATATATTCACGGTTAATTAAGGTTTTCATAATTGTGGCATATGTTGAAGGCCTTCCGACACCTTTAATTTCAAGTTTTTTAATTAATGAATGTTCTGTATATCTTGAACTAGGTTTTGTAAAATTTTGTTCAGCTAATCATTTTGAATCTAAAGTTATTATTTCTCCAACTTTAAAATGATAATTAAAATTATCTAAAGCAATTTCTTGTAAATCATAATAACTAGTAAAGTGATATTTTTTAAAATTTAATTTAAAAGTATATCCGTTATTAGAAAATAATACTTTATATTTAACACCAGTTTCATTTGCCATTAAAGCATATAAGGTATTGTTATAAATTAATTCATATAATTTATATTCATCGTAATTAGCAATTTCTTTTTTAGCTTTTTCTAGTGTTAAATTAATATTTGTTGGCCGAATTGCTTCATGTGCATCTTGCACATTATCTTTAGTCTTACCGGGCTTATATTGACCAACATATTCTTGGCCATAATTTGTTGCAATAAATTTATGGACTGCTACTACAAAATCATCGTTAAGTCTTGTAGAGTCTGTTCGTGGATAAGTAATATATCCATTTTCGAATAAATGTTGCAATAGAGTTGTTGTTTTTTCACTAGAATAATTTAGATCTATATTTGCATCTTGTAAAATACTTGATGTTGTATATGCGTTATAAATATTTTTGTTGAATTCGGTTTCAATGATTTCCTTTACAACTAGATTATTAGTAATTTTAGATAAAGCTTGTTCTGCTTTTTCTTGTGAATTAAGAACTTTATCTTTCACAATTTCTTTACCATCTTGATCTAAATATAATTCAATTTCGTTTTTATCTTTATATTCTTGTTTAATAGTTCAGTACTCTAACTTATTGTGTTCTTTTCTTTCTAACTCAGTATCTACAATTAACTTTAAAGCTACTGATTGAACTCTCCCAGCAGATTTTAAATTTTCTGCTTTTTGGAGTAAATTTGATAACTTAAAGCCCATAATACGATCAATCATTTGGCGCGATTGTTGAGCATTAACTAATTGATAATCTAATTGCCCGGGATTACTAAAAGCATTTTCAATTGCTTTTTCTGTGATTTCATTAAAAGTTAATCTAATTGTTTTATTTTGACATTTTAATTGCTCTTGCAAATGCCATGCAATAGCTTCTCCTTCTCGATCAGGGTCAGTTGCTAAAATAACTTTATCAACTTCATTAGCAAATTGAGTTAATTGCTTTATAGTATCTTTTTTGTTTTCGACAACATTAAATATTGGAGTCATAGTATCTAATTCTATTCCCAATGGATACTTTTCATTTTTTATTACTAATTCTGTAATATGACCCATTGAGGCCTTTACAAGAAAACTATGTTGAGGAAATACTTTTTCTAGATAAGATTTTACTTTATTAATTTTGTTAGGTGATTCTAACACTACTAAATATTTCAATTTAGCACCTACTTTCTATATAAAATATTGATATAATTTTTAAAAGGATGATAAATTATGTTTAAAAACAAGAATAATAGGATTTTATTTGAAAATAATATTTCTAAACAAGATTTTATAATTCGTTTAATTTATGCTGAGTTAAGATTTATTTCAATTCATGAAATTACTAAAATCATTATTGATGAGACACTTGAAGAAATTAGATTATCTGATGGATATGGAAATTCAAATAGTCCAAAAAGTTTTTTACTTGATTTACAAGCTGAATTTATTAATTTTTTTAGTTTATGAAAAAATGAATATAGTGAAAATGAAATAACAATAGATATCTATTCAAAAATTGGGGATTTAGTGCCTATTATCAAACCTTGAAGTAAATCTAAATACTTAGAAATTGCACCAGGAAAACCTACAAGAACAAATAGAATTAATACATTTTCAAATCCATTAGATAAAAACAATAACTTTGGAGGAACTCTATATTATCCATTTCCACTTTTAACAAGAACGGAGCATAATCACACAGCATTTATTTTATTTGAAGAATCAATTGTAGACAAAAAAATAAAAGATACAGTATATAAAACATATTCTCTTAAAAATGTTTCATATATTTTGGATAAAGTTTATTTCAATAAAAATCGATTAGTATTAAAAGATATAGAAATAAATAAAGATACAAATGAACAATTACATAGATTACAAGGAATAATTAAAACATGGCCTTGATTTGCTGTTATATTGTTTAATTGTATATTTAACAAAGATTGAAAAATAATTAATAGATTTCAAATAGATTAAATTCTACTAATGTTTTTATAAAAATATACATATTTAAAATTTCATCTTTATTATAGTCACTTGCTAAAATTCATTCTTCATTTCTTATAATTTTTTTATATGATTTTTCTAGTTCTTCCAGAAATATTTGATTATTTGATCAATATTTTTTATTTTCAGAAATTAATTTTAATATAAAAGGTTTATAGCCAGAATGAATAAGGATTGATTTTGAAATTACTGATTCCAAATTTTCAAAAAAACTAGAATTTTTAAATAAATTTAACTCTATAACATCTCTAATAAAAGAAAACATACTTAATATTTTTTGATTATTATAATTACTTATTAAGATAAGTTCTTTATTTTTTAAAATTTTTTGTTGTTGTATTTTTAATTTCTTTAAAAATATTTTTATATTTGACCAGTAGTCATAATTCTCAAAAATTAGTTTTAAAAGAAATATTTTATACTCTGAAGAGATAAATATTGAAACTGAAATTGTTGATCCCAAATTTCTAAAAAATTCTGAGTTCTTAATGTCTCTTGAATTATACTTTGTTATTTTTCTCATTTTATTTAATTTTAAAAAATTTCTTTTAGTCATATTTATATTTTCTTTTTTTAAATTTGCCATTTAATATACATTCTTTCTATTTTAGTAATTAATATTTAAATATTTTTAAATTTTTAAAGTTCTGTTTTGCTAAGAAAAATGTTTTAACTATTTTTGCATTCAATGCAACATAAATAATTGTCCTTAATAAAAAAATATTTATTATTTGTTTGTTGCATATTTCACATTGTCCAATAACATCTTCCATTGGACAATTTAATAAATCCAAATAACATTCAGAGCATAGAAACATATTTAACGCGTCAAATTTTCTAAAAGCTAAAGGTATTATTTTTGCCCCAGCTTCAATGCATAACTCACAAAATTGTTGTTTTTTATTTTCTTTTTTTAAATTTTCCATTTAATGTACAGTCTTTCTATTAATTAGCAACTTAAAGATATCTTTCACTTTTGTATTTTTTTATAGCATAAATAATGCATTATCATATTAAATTTATTAACTGTATTACCATGTCTTATTTTTTTATTACAAAAATTACAAATTTCAGATTTCTTCATAACTTTATTCTCCTTCTGGTAATTGATCTATTTTTCCTAAACCATCTGACGTAACTATTCACTCATACATATGATTATGAATATCTTCCTCACCATCAAATTCGCTTGGGGATTTACAATTCTTACAAATATCCTTGTTTTCTATTTTTTCAGTATTAGTATAAGGACATGCTTTAAAAAAATCTTTTTGAGTTAATTTTACTTCTTCCTTATTTACTCCATATTTTTCAATAGACCATTCTTGTAGTTGATCTAATGTATTATGTAAAATATTTATTAAATTAATGAAATTTGTTCCTTCTGAATTTTGTCTGGTTTCTTTCCTAATTACTTCAGCATATCTAAGTCGTTCTAAAATTTCATTACGGTAACTGTCATTACTAATTATTTGTTTTAATTTTTTACCATCAATATTTTCTTTAAGTATTTTACTCATAATTAATTAAACCTTCCTATATTTAAATAAGTATCACTTTTGTTAGCTAATGTATTTTGTAATTCCATTGCTTGCTGTAAGTATTGTTTTGAATTATTTCTTTTCATTTCTTCAAATGCTTCAAAAAGTTTTTTACCATTTATCGAAATAATTTCTTCAACTCCTTTTTCTCCATATACTATTTGTTCATAATCTCTGTTAAAAACGCAGGCTGTCGCAAAATACCCTGTCGGACAATAAATATGCCCTGGATTATTTTCACCAACTCCTAAACATGTATTTTCACTTCCACATGGCCATTTTTTGCTGATTTGAAATCATTCTCTTGATCACCAAATAACAGCTTTCGGATTAACTGGCGATTGAACTGCAAAAGCTGTTTTCTTTTCAGTTCATTTAACTAAATAACGTTTATTTAAAAAAACTTGTTTTTTAATTTGTTCCAAATTAGAATGTTCCTTTCTATTAAAATTTTTCTTTGTTATAAATATTATTTTTATCAAAATTTTTATCAGTAATAACTGTATCAATAACATTAATATAATCTTTCATAATTTTTAAATAAATGCCTCAATTTGAAATTATTGGTTTTTTTATAAAAAAACATTCACAAATAGTTATTCTATTTTTTAAATCAAATAAATCTAATTTAAATCCTAGACTAATATGATTTTTTATTTTAATTTCATATTTTCGTTTATATTTATTATTAAATTCTTCAATTGTCATAATGTTTATTCCCTTCTAATTAAAGATTTTCTAAATCTTTTATTAATTGTTTAGTATCTATATTGGCATTATTAACTGAATTATTCTTTTTTTGATACATCTGATGAAATTCATCAATTGTATTTTGTTTTTTACTATTTGAAAAAATAAAATTTTTAATAATTTCACTACCTGGTTTGTAATCTTTCAAATTCTGTAAATCTGTTTTTAAAAATATTGGATACAGATCTGTATTACTAATACCAACCGTTAAACAGTTAGCAAATCCTTCGTCATTAAAAACTCAATTAGCTTTTACATAAAATACTTCTAAACTAACAGATGGATTATTTATGAAATAACCTATTAATTTACCCTGCTTATTTTCTAAACGATGATAAATTTCAGAATTTAGTATGTATAGATTGTAAATATTTTTTGCCATTATTTATTTTCCTTATCACATATGATTTGGACCAAAAACTATTATTCGTCTTGGTAAATTAAGTTTTTTCACATAATAGTCAACAACTCTTGTTGATGACAAATTTAATTCTTTTGCTATGTTTGCATATGATAATCCTTTTGAATGTAGCATTCTTATTTGTTCTGCTTTATTATAATTTTGTAAACTAACATTTAAAGGCATTCTAAAATAAGGTTTAAGTAATGGTTCTAACTGATCACAAATTCCTCCTTCACGATCATATCTATAACTACCACGATATTTATAAAGATTAACGAAACGCCAAACTGTACCAATCGGAATTTCATATTTTCTTGATATATCAGTAGCGCTTAAACCATCTATATATATTTCTTTTAAACATTTCATAATAAACTCATCAGAATATTTTAAATTTCATGCTTTTTTACGTCTTCCAGTTTCGTCATAAAATAAGTTTTCATAAGTTCCTATCGGTGAATTATTAATTTTCATTGTTACTACTTCCTCCCTAGTTGTTGTCATTGATTGGAATCACTGATTTTTTCAGCAACAGCCACTCACTGTTTTTTTAATCAATTTCTAATCTTTGTTTTAATCACTGATGTGCCAAATTAATAAAAAAATCAAAATTTACGCAATAAAAAACACTTTTCATAATTAGACACTCCTTTCGTACTAATTTTTAAAGCTTGATATGTTTAATTTTGAAATTGGGCGCATAAAATATTGTTTTAATAAAATAATGTTAATTTTTAATATAGTTTGTATTTGACTTTTTGACACATGTATATAGTTATATTTAATTTTGTTTTGATATAGTTAAAAAGTAATGTTCCTTGTATCCTTCCTTTCTTAACACATATATACATAATTCTTGAGACTAGCCTGATTTTGATTTAAAAGTTGATTAAAAATTGATTAAAATAAAACAATAATAGATATGTATCAAATGCCTCATTTTTAACTAATCCCAAGAATTATGTATATATGCGATTTAAAGAATAAAATTAGTCTTAGTTTTGAGTATCTTTCTTCTTTAAATTATTTATTGATCATATAAAATATTAAAAAAGTAATGTTCCTGTTGCACTTCCCTTCAACGTATATACACTAAATTCTTGGGACTAACCATATTATTATTAGCAAGATTCTAAATGGACTCAATCAGAAAGACTAGAAAGGAGATTATCAATAGGAACATATCGATAATTAAGTGCTTTAGCTAATCCCAAGAATTTAGTGTATATACAATTTAAGCAGTAAAAAAGACTGAATAATTTCAGTCTTCTAAAATGCTTATAAAATATGGGTTTCCGAACAACCACTTTTTTTATTCGGTCAAAGCACTGATGTATAAAAACCACACACATTTAAGACCACTAGCGCTAATAATAATTGAATTAAATCCATACTTATTACTTGTTAAACTAATTGGATTATATTGGGATCATCTTTAAACTAGTACTTTGAAAAAATAGAGTACTCACTAATATTAAATAATAACTTTTTCTTGGTTTTGCTCCCTTAACTAGTAATTTAAACAATCTTTGAGAAAGGGTTATCATACATTATTAATATTTTTATATATTAATTATAAAATTTTGGCTGATAATTTTCAATATTACTAGGAAATTAAATATTTTGGACAATTAATAGCAAATAAAAAAATGGTTACAACTAA
Organism: Spiroplasma chrysopicola DF-1; assembly: GCF_000400935.1. Taxonomy (NCBI): domain Bacteria; kingdom Bacillati; phylum Mycoplasmatota; class Mollicutes; order Entomoplasmatales; family Spiroplasmataceae; genus Spiroplasma; species Spiroplasma chrysopicola. Next base: position 645,991 of record NC_021280.1, read on the forward strand.
CCATTAATATTTATTTCAAATTGGTGAAACTTCATGTACTTTCATACCAGATGCTTTTATGATCTTATTAGTTTTAATATTAGTAGGTTTTTGAAATTCCCTTTTATTTTCACTTTGTACTTTTCCCTCAATAGCCGCTTTTCAATCATTTAAAGTGCCACGACGAGCTTTAGCATTTTTTCAATGCATTGCTAAACAATTATTAACTTCTAATTTACCCCCCTTATCTAGTGGTACTAATAAATCAATTACTCAACCAAATTCACTTTCTTGATTTAACTCGCCAATTTTGATAAAAGCCCCAGCAATATCACGACGAAACAATAAATTATTTCTTCCCCCACCTTGCTGGGTATTGTCTCAAATCATTCTAATTTCTGGTTCTGATAATTTTTTACTAAAATTTGTCATAAAATATATCCTCTCTGATTAATTTTATTAATTATACCTTATTTTTTCTCATTTTTAAACCCCTTATGAGGGTTATTTTAGAAAAGGATTTGATTACAAAAATAGGAATATTTTTAAAAATGAAAAAAGTAAAGTTTTATTCCTTTACTTTTTTATTTTTTTTACTGATGCTGGTTTATTTTTTTCACTTTAATTTTATTAATTAAGACATAAATCCAAGAAGCATGTAATTTTGATTGACCATTGTCTTGATAGAGTGGTTTTAAACCACGTAATAATCAGTATGATAACGTCATTCCCCCTCATCCCATTACAAAAATCGTAAACATCGTATTAACAAAACTACCAAAATTAGTTCCTAACCATAGACGAAAATCAACTGGACCTGGGGTAATTTCTTTGCCCATGTAGATAAAACTAGTGCCAAATGATGTATTAACAATATACATTAATAAGGCATAAATTAATAAACTAAGCGCTGATAATTTGATTCATTTACGATCAAATTGGCGTTTTCCATATAAGTAACTATAAAAATAAATATAAAAACTTAAGAAATGAGCAACAAAGAATTCTCAAAAATGAATTGAAGTGATTGGATTAGTTTGAACTTGCCCTTCTGGAATAAAAATACTTAATCATGAAGCAAAAAGTGGGTAAAAAATAGTTAAACTAAAAAACTTATTATTCTTTCAAAATACAGTGATAATTGAAAAGATTTGTGTTAAGGCGCAAAAATCAAATGGTAAAATCCCTGTTCAATTGATTCCAGCTTCTTGATATGCTTTTAAATTAATTGCTTGCATTACTCTTAGGTAAATCATAAAGATAATTTGAAAGCCAACAAGCGAATATAAAAAATAATTAGTCTTTGATAAATATGCATAACTCTTCGGAAAAACATATAATGAAAAAGTAATTCCTAAACACATTATTAATGGAATAATGTGTTGCCAACTATATAATTCTCATAATATTGGACTATCTGGCGAATTAAATTCAAAAGGATTAATTGTTAATAACATAGTTTTTCTTCCTTTAATATATATTACTGATAAATATTCTAACTTTTAAATTATATCTGATTTTTACAAAAATTCAAAAAAATTTTTTAGTCTTCTAAAAAGAAATTATGACATTTTTTAAAGATTATTAAAATAATTAGATAAAACATAATCAAATTTCTTTGATGACCCTTGCAGGGATAACAGCAACAATAATATTTTTTGATATACTTTTAGTAGCAACAATCCCCGGGCCTATAATTGAATTCTCGCCAATTATAACCCCGGATATTACTGATACATTTACTCCTAATCAAACATTATTTTCAATAATAATCTCTTTTGAAATTGTTCCTTCTCAAAGAGTTTTATCAATAGGATGATTAGTTGTCATAATATTACAATTAGGTCCAATTAAAACATTATCACCAATTATTATTCCACCCTAGTTCAAAAAAATCAACCAAAATTAATAAAACTATTTTTACCTATTTCTAAAGTCTTACCGTAATCTAAATGAATTAAAGTTAAAAATGAAAAACCCTCTGGTAATGGTTTATTAATTACTTTTGAAAATAATTTTAACTTTTTTAGAAATAATACATTTATAATTCAAAATTTGTAATTGCTTTTGTGTATTATTAATTTCCTTAGTTATTTTTGCGATTTCGTTATCTGTTGGTAAAATTAATTCACTCTTTTTATCTCGTATAAAAATATTGGTCATTTTCTAAGCTTCCTTATTCAATTAGATTTAACAGTATCATATTATTCATATCTTTATTTTATATTATAATTTAAAAATGTTTCTCCTAACTAAATATATTAAATAATAATCCAAGAGATTTTTATTTAATATATTTTTAGTTAAAAGAAACATTCGATTGGATACTATCCTTTTTACTATTTACGAAGTCCTAATTGTTCAATAATTGCTTTGTAACGAGCAAAGTCTTTTTTTGTTAAATATGCTAATAAATGTTTACGTTGTGAAACTTTTTTTAACAAGCTACGACGTGAAACAATATCTTTACGGTGTCTTTGTAAATGAGTTGTTAAATTTGCAATGTCTTCTGTTAGTAAGGCAATTTGCACTTCTGCTGATCCAGTATCATTTTTACCGCGTGCATGTTTAGCAATTAATTCTTCTTTTTTTGTTTTTGAAATCATTTTATTTTTCCCTTCTAGTTGGTGGTTTATTATGTTAAAACAAAGTAAATAAAAGAAGGTAACTTTAAAAACAATGTAATAACAACCTAAGTAACATTTTATGCTTTATTTTGAAAAAAATCAATAGTATTTTTTAAATCTTCTTCCAGCGTTATTTTCAATTCAGCTAAACTGTTTACTTTGATATTATAACGCAAATAATCTTCAAATATGATTGTTAATTCTTGGCAATACAAATCACCATCAAAATTTAACAAATATGTCTCAACTCGTTCTTGACCATTTTTGTTTCAATAACAAGTCATACCCTGATATTGCTTATCTTGATAAATAACAGTGGAAACATAGACACCATATGGAATTAATAACTTATTTTGAAGATAATGATTAGCTGTCGGAAAATTAATCAGTCTCCCTTGCTGGTCCCCTTTTTCAACAACACCAGTAACTTGATATTTTTGAAAAAGCATTTTATTGGCAGCAATAATTTGATGTTCTTGTAATAATTTGCGAATTGTTGATGAAGAATAATTAAGGTCACGTGATACTATAGTTACATTATCAGCGCCAAAATAGGAAATTAACTTATCAACATCTCCCAAACGATCTTTACCAAAACAAAAATCTGATCCAACAACAACTTTTACAACATTAAATCGTTCTTTTAAAATATCAAGAAAATCAAATCATGATAAAGCCAAAAACTCTTCACTTACAAGAACACTTAAATAATAATCAAAGCCGATTTGGGCAATAATATCTTGTTTTGCTTTATTTGAAATAATTGCTGTTTGGTTATTATTAAAAAAATCTGTTATTCGTTTTGAAAGGGTAAAAAAAAGACTTTTATTATTTGTTGATGTTTTAATTGTTCCAACTTTTTCTAATAATTTCAAATGGCCTGGATGAATCCCATCAAAAAACCCTAAACATGCTACTTTTTCTTCTGCTAAATTAGGTTCTGTTCAATTTAAGATTTTCATTATTAGTACTTTTCCCCTTTACTTATTAACGTAGGGCCTTGTTCATTTGATCATAATCCTCGTTGACAAGCGTATACATGCTTACCAATATGTTTATAAATTGCTAAAACATTTTTATGCTTATCAATAATAAAAATGTTTGGATCACTATGATTAATAATTACAATTGGTTTTCCTTGACGAATTTCTTCATCATAATGATACATTAATAATGGTTGCTTATTAATAAACAAGGCATCATACATAGAAATAATATCATTGTGGCTAACATCTTCAACTTTAACAGCATCTGCTAACTTAAAATTTCCTGATTGTACACGAGTTAATTGTTGAACGGTTGCCAGAATCCCCATTTTATAAGCAATATCTTCAACTAAACTACGAACATATGTTCCCTTTGAACAAATCACACTAAATTGAATTGTTTGTGTTACATGATTATAACTTTTAAATTTAATTGATTGAATTGTCACTGTTCGTGGTGTAATTTGAACCTCTTGCTCAGCACGGGCATATTCATATAATTTTTTACCACTTACTTTTATCGCCGAATATTTTGGTGGATATTGCTCATAAATAAAACCATTAAAACTTTCAAAAGCTTTTTTAATAATTTTTCTTTTCATTTTAAATGGTGTAATTTCCTCGATAATTTTCCCAGTTATGTCCCCAGAATCAGTTTTAATAAATAATTTCATTGTTACATCATAGCCTTTATCAGCTGTTAATAAATAATCACTTATTTTCGTCCCATTATTTAATAATACTACTAATAACCCTGTCGCTAATGGATCAAGGGTCCCAGCATGGCCAATTTTATTAATTCCTAATTTTTTCTTAATAATTTGAATAACTTGGTTACTAGTTTTACCAACTGGCTTATCAATTAATAAAATACCATCATTTAAAATTGTTGTGCGCATCCTAGTCTCTCCTTATTCCCTAACTGCCTTTAATTATAACATTTCTTCCAATGGTTTCACTACTAAAACCATAACATTTATGAATTCTTTTAAACTTATTGCTAATTGAATTTAGTTGGTTTATGATAATAAAGTATGAAAAATAAATACATTCTAATAATTGCAAATTGTTCTAGCCTTTCCTTATGTGCAAAAAATAATTGCGAATAGCAATATTTTATAAAAATAATTTAAAATTAAAGTTTGTTTTTCATACGACCTTAATCAGTCAGAGTTTTAAAGGCTGTTAATTTACTCTGACTGATTTTTTTTTACAAAAAAAAGAAATCATTTGCAAGTTTAAAAAATTTGTAATATAATTACAAAGTCTTAAGTAAGACAATATGGATAAATCAAATATAGTATTCAGAAGGAAAGATTAAGTAATCTTTATTGATTTAATAATAAAGAAACGAACTAATAAGTGTATAATACTTAACTGGCCTTTTATACAAAATATCTCAAAATAAAACAGTACTTTTATAGTACTGTTTTATTTTATTTAATAACTTTATTATCAATTAATAATGCTAATAAACCTTTGAAAATTAGGGTTTCATCACTGCAATATGTTGGAAAAAAAGTTTGAAAGTATTTACTATTTCCACCAGTTAAAATTACAGTTAAACCAGGGATTTGTTGTTGAATATGTTCAACTAAACTTTTAACGGCATAACCATGGCCATTAACAAGTCCCAAATTAATAGCTTCTTTGGTATTTTGACCAATGTACTTATCTGTTTCTAAAGTATATTCAAATTCTTGTAATAGTTGGGCACTATTAAATAATGCAATAGCTGACGTTTCTAACCCTGGCATAATAATCGTACCAATTAATTGTTTTTGTTTTACTAAAGTGATTGTTGTTGCTGTTCCCATATTAACAATAATACAATTATCTTTTTGATAATTTTGAACGGCAGCATAAGCGCCAACTAAAATATCCGCCCCAACATTTCGCGGATTTGGAACAGCTAAAAAACTTTCTGGAACAGTTAAATTTGTTTTAACTTGATAAAATGCTCATTGCATATCTTGTGCTAACTGACGAAATAAGTTATCTCACATTGGACGAACTGATGATAAACATAATAAACGAATATCTTTTAGTTTTTTGCCAATTGCTATTATTCCCATTTCTAATTTATCAAATAAATATTTTTCTGTTAAAATGTTTTGACTAGGAATAATTAAAAACGGGATAAGGTTTTTATTATCACTAATTGCAAATTTAATTGCCGTATTACCAATATCAACTAATACTTCCATTTTAAATCCTCATTTCTAGCATTGACTAATAATCTTTTGAATAATTTGCCCTGCAATTGTTAGTTTTGAGGCCTTATTAATTTTTTCAACCTCAGTTTTTGTTAAAAAGATAATTTCATTATCACTTTGTTGCATACTACTTGTTTGATTAATAATTAATAAATCAAGGTTTTTATCAATTAATTTCTGACGAGCATAATTTAAATCAAAATCATTTTGAGCACTAAAACCAACTAAAAATTGGTGGGTCTTTTTTAACCCCAGCTGGGCAAGAACATCAATATTTTTATCTAATGTCAATTTTAAAGATGGGTTTTGTCGTTTTGCAATTTTACCTTTAAAAGGTTCTTTAATTTGATAATCATTTAAAGCAGCACAGCAAATGACGATATCTTGCTGAGCAAAGTAGTTTTCCATTTCCCCTAGCATTTCCTGATTAGTATTAACTTTAATATGATCATAATATAGAGGAAAATCTGTATCCCCAACAACGGTTGTTAGCCCACAGCGACTCCAAGTTAATATTTGATGTAAGGCATCACCCATTAAACCAGAAGAATTATTTGTTAAATAACGAATATCATCAAGATATGTCTTTGTTCGGCCAAAATTTAGTAATACCTTTTTCCCTTTTAACTTATCTAGATAAGTTAAATATTTACTAATTGTTTGATCGACATCTTCTCATTCTCATGCCCGGCCAATTCCAACGGTTTTACAAGCTAACAGCCCCACTTTGGGTGGAAAAACTCCGACACCATCTGCAATTAGTTGTTTAAGATTACGTTGGTTAGCTGCTGATTGATACATGACATTATTCATTGCCGGAAACAGCATTTTATAACAATCACTAGCGCTATAAACTAAACTAGCCAAATTATCAGTAATTCCAGTAGTAATTTTGGCAATAAAATTATGACTTGCTGAATAACAAACTAATAAATCAGCTTGCGAAGCTAAATCAATGTGAAGTGACTTACTATTTTTATCATAGTATTGTTGAGTAAATAACTCGCTAAAAGCATCTGGTGGTGATTCTGGTAAAAAATACTTAACATCTGGTGTTAACACTAATTTAACATCATGGAGAACTTTTAATTTTTGATATAGTGCTAAACCTTTTGGGGCAGCAATACTACTTGTTAGAATTAAAATTATTTTAGCCACAGTCGTTAACTCCCTTAACCTATTTCTTATCTAAAACTAATAATATCCTATTTCAATAAAATAAAAAATATATTTTACTAAATATATTTTTTATCCATTCGAACGTAACATCTTCTTTGCATCTGTTCGAACATAATTTAATTGTTCTGTTCAAGCCATTCATTCTAAATAACGATAGTAAAATGTTCGAACATAATTTAATCTTGAGCCATAATTTTCTAATGTAATAATTTTTACTTCTTTTAAAAACTTTAAATACATGTAATGCAAATCTGCTTCTTTTTTATAAACGTTATAGTGCAAATCGGCAAACTCTTTAACAATCCCAATAATTGTTCGCTCTAATCCTGAGGTTTTCTCTTGAATTAATTCCGCAATCATTTTATCTTTTGTTGCTAAATCATTATTAACATTTTTATTTAAATAATAGACTTTAACTTTTAAACTAAAAATTGGATTAACATTTGAAGTAATATGCTCATTGTCAGTAATTAAAGTTAGTTCTTTTATTACTGAATTGTAGAACTTACTACCATTATAATATTTTACTTCCACTTTTTCACCTCATAATTTTTCTTGCTGTAATATTATAGCATAGTTTTTTAATTATAAATTAATTTTTAAAAAGATTATTAATTATCATAACCAATAATATAGTCATCATTTTTTAAATTTTCAACAGCTGAAAGCATTGCTTGTAAGCGCATATAGTAATTTGAGGCTGAAATAATTGGATATTTATAATCAAAATAGGTTTTAATATAAGTTGATTTATTACGATAAGTTGCTAATCACTTATGGGCAATTAGATTTAATTCTTCCATAATTTCGCGTTGATTAACACTAATTGCATCCCGTCTTTTTTCAGCTGGTAATTTTTTAAACAATTCTGTTGCCTTCTTTTTAAAATTAATCGCATAATTGATAAACCCAACTGGTCCGGCAACCTTAATTGGTGTCACATATAAACTTAAATCATGGTTACGACAAAAGTCATAGTGAATTCGGGATAACTCAGATTTTTTTAACTCATTTTGAATATAATTTAAATCATTATAATTTTTTAAATTAAATATTTTAAAATCAATAAAATAATCATATGGAGTTAAAAAACAACTATTAGTATACCAACTATAACGAGAAATTGATTCGAAAATTTCTTCTTCAATAAATTCTAATTCCCGAAAATAATAAGTTTCAGACATTCAATAGCGTTCAAGAATATAGAAAATTAATTCTTCCCCATCAATATTATTAATAAATCAATTTTTTTGAAAAGTAGTACTACGATATTTTGCTAATGTTTTTTCATCTAAATCAACATCAGAGGTTACTTTTTGTAAATATTTATCATATTGTTTGACAAAATATTCATAAAATCATCGTAAAACCATAATATAAATAATGTAATAATAACCAAACTCACTGCCAACAACATATTTAATCATTTTTACCAATGATCGTAACAAATTATTGGAAATTTTATTTGCCTTATTAAAAGCCTTTACAACACTAATAACATTATCTTTTTTTTCAATCCCATTTCGTCAGAAAACATAGACTAACTCATCATTACTATTTTTTTTATAAACAAACGGAATAATTCGAATTGTTAAAATAATTTCATCGTCAATTTTATACTCTAAATATCCTTCATTTTGAGTATTTTTTTGAAATGGGTCACAGCCACTAAAGCGTTTAACTTCTTTGCCAATATCTTGAAACATCTTATCGCGAAGACCAGTTTTTTCCTGGGGAAAATGCTTAATTACTGCAATTTCTAACTCCAACTTGCCATATTTTGTCATTGTTTTACAGCCATATTCACCTAAAGCAACAGTTTCATAACCTAACGCATTAAAAACTTCACGATAATGTTCAAAAATAGCTTTAATTTTGTGTCGAAAATTAATTTGTAAATCAAAGTGTTTTTTGACAATACTATTCAATTCTAAAAACTTTGCTTTTTTAGCTTTCATTGTGTTCCCTGTCCTATTTAATATTAATTATTTTATCATCGATTAAACTAATATTATTAGCATTTGGGGTTCTATTTAAACCTGGTAATGTAATAATATCAGATAAATAAATAATAAAATACTTTGCTCCTGAATTTATTTTAACATCCCGAACCGAAATTGCATTATCATTACCATCATTATTACCACTAATTGTTTGATGATTTTTAGCCATACAAACCGGTCAATGACGAAAATCACTGGCATTATATTTATTAAGTTTTTTTTCAGCCATTTCAGAAAAAATAACCTTTTCCACCCCATAAATCTTTTGACAAATTGTTAGAATTTTAGCAGTAACTGTTGTTGTTTGTGGATTAAATAAAGGCTGATATTCTTGGTCCTCTCTTGTTTTTGCAATTATTTTATTAACCAAATCACTATCGGCGTTAACTCCATTTTGATAAGTTGTATTAATAGCATAACTGACAGTTTGAGCAACTAATCATTCTTCTAAACATTTCAATTCGCTAGCATCATCTTGGGAAAATTTATTAATACACACTACAAATGGTAAATTATATTGTTTAATAATATTTATGTGCTTATTTAAATGGTCAAAGCCTTTTTGTAAAGTAATTAAATCAACTAAATCTAGCTTCTCTTCTGACATTCCACCATGAAGTTTTAAAGCCCGAATTGTCACAACTAAGACAGTACAAGCAGGGGTATATTCTTGTTGCAAATTAATAATATCATTAAATTTTTCAAATCCTAAATCACTGCCAAACCCAGTTTCAGTAACAACATAGTCAGCTAATTTTAGTGCTAAATCAGTTGCAATTAATGAATTTGTTCCATGAGAAATATTAGCAAATGGCCCACAATGAACAAAAGCTGGGGTATGGTATTTTGTTTGAACTAGATTAGGGCGAATTGCGTCTTTTAATAATGCCATAATAGATCCCGATATTTTTAATTCTTTTAAATAGATTGGTTCTTGCTGGAAATTATAAGCAACAATTGTATCATTTAAACGTTCTTCTAAATCTGCTAAATTTTTGCTCAAAGATAAAATTGCCATAATTTCACTTGCCGCGGTAATTTGAAAGTGCTCAGAACGAACAATGTTATGTCCTAAATTTAATGTTACATTACGCAAAGCGCGATCATTGATATCCAGACAACGTTGTCAAATGATTTTATTAGGATCAATTGCTAACGAATTATTTCAATATAAGATATTGTCAATAACTGCTGAAACTAAATTATTGGCACTAGTAATAGCATGGAAATCTCCGGTAAAATGTAAATTAATTTCTGGTTCAGGAACAATAATACATTCTCCACCCCCAGTGGCTGCTCCTTTTAAACCAAAAACAGGTCCTAATGATGGCTCACGTAAAGCTAAAACTACTGAATAATTTAAATGATTCATTAAATCAGCAATCCCAATCGCAGAAGTTGTTTTACCTTCTCCGGCTTTTGTTGGATTAATTGCCGTTACTAAAATTAATTTTCCTTTGCGAGGAAGACTGGTAAAAACCTCTGCTTTAACTTTTGCAATATGATTACCATAGAAAATTAATTGCTCTGTTGTTAGACCAAGTTTTCTTGCAATTGCTTTAATATCTTTCATAACAGGCTAAATCCTCTCTTTTTATTATTAAATTAACAAAAAAAATATTTTATAAACATTAAATTGTTATAATAATTATAGCAATATTTTATCATACTAAAGGAGAAATGTAATAATGGTTAACAAAATAATTGATGGGAAACAAATTAGTGCACAAATTAAAGAGGAAATAAAAGGAGAAATTAATGCAAGAAAAAATAAAGGTTATCGGGAACCAAAATTGGTTATTATTCAAGTTGGCGATTTAGCAGCTAGTACAACATATATCAAAAACAAAAAAATAGCTTGTGAAAAAGTTGGCATTATTTGTGAAATTATTAAGCAGCCCTCAGATATTAGTGAAGAAATTTTAGTAAACCAAATTAAACAGTTAAATAATGATAATAGTGTTGATGGAATCCTAGTTCAACTCCCCTTACCACCACAAATTAATTCCTTACTAATTACCGAAACAATTGCGATTGAAAAAGATGTTGATGGTTTTTCACCAACAATTCTTGGAAAAATGTTATTGAGTAATGCCTCACCAAATGAAATCGTCTTACCAGCAACACCAAAAGGAATCATGAATTTGCTTGAATACAATAAAATTGACTTAACAGGTAAGCATGTTGTTATTGTTGGGCGTAGTAATATTGTGGGAAAGCCAATTGCAAATTTAGTTTTAAATGCTAATGGGACAATTACTGTTTGTCATTCAAAAACAAAAAATTTAGCAACATTAACAAAACAAGCTGACATCTTGATAGTTGCAATAGGAAAAGCAAATTTTATCACCAAAGAAATGTTGAAAAAAGATGTTATTATTATTGATGTTGGTACCAATTATGACCAAAATAATAAATTATGTGGTGATGTAGATTTTGCAAATGTGATTGACTATGTTAAGCAAATCACTCCTGTTCCTGGTGGAGTTGGGCCAATGACAATTGCGGCTTTATTGCAAAACTTAATTTTATTATATCAATCTCATTTATAAAATAAAAAAGTTACTTAAGGGAATGATTTTCTGTATTGAACAGGATTCATTCCTTTTAATTTGGCTTGAGACTTAAAATTGTTGTAAAAATAGATATATTTAGGTAAATTTTTAATAATTCATTTGGCTGATTGTTTTTTCTTTTTATATGATATAAAAATTCAGTTTTCATAGTACCAAATCATGATTCTGTATGGGCATTATCATAAGAGTTTCCACGTCTAACCATTGAGATCTTAATCCCAAGATAATTGCATAATTTTTCATAATCAGAATTTGTATAATAAAAACCTTGATCGGATTGTAGAACTCAAGTTGATGGTTTTCCAACTTTTACTCAAAAACTAATTATGTTTTTAAAAAGAAATTCTTTTTCTAAATTATTACTGATTTGGTAGTCCAAAATTTCAAAAGTTGGGGTTGGAATTTAAAATTTTTAATTGTTTTTGCTCAACCATTTTCTTTGCAATATTTTAAAATATTAAGTTTTTCGTTCTTTGCAAATCATTTTGTTCCCATAATAAAAAAATACCTTTTAATAAATTTATGACACATAACTAACTTTTTATGTCTCTATCTTATTTTAGGTATTCATTCATTACTAAGTAACTTTTTTATTAATTATTGCTTAATTTTATCTAAAATATCATTAATTCGATTAGCATTTGCTAAAGTATTATCATAGATAAATTCTAATTCTGGACATTTATAAATATCTAATTTTTTAGATAGTTTACTACGAATTTCTTTACGATAACTTTCAAGAACGGATTCAACTTCTTCTTGTTTTTGTTCTAATAACAATGAATAATAAACTTTAGCATAACCTAGGTCACTTGTTAATTTAACATCATGAATAATAATTTGGTTAATTAGCGGTTCTTTAATTTCGCGTTGCATAATTAATGTTATTTCACGGACAATAATTGATTGCATTCTTTCAACTTTAACTGAATTTTTCATATAAATCCTCTTTTCATTTGTTATATAGTTTAATTATACTTAAAAGTGTTAGTAATGATAGGTCTTGAATAAAAACTTTATTTAGTGTACTATTAAAAAAATATTGATAATTTGAAAGAGGCAACAATGAAAAAACATTTAAATAAAATATGATATAAAGATTATCTATGATATTTTAAAATATTTACTGCCGGATTATCTTTAGGATTTTTAATTTATGGTTTTTACATGGATGTTTTTGTTGAATATTGATATATAAAACCGTTCTCATCAATAGTTGTTCAAAACAAATTTTTTCAAAATCATGCTCATTTTCAAAATTTTGATTTATTAATGAGTTTTTATTCCGTACAAGTTAATATTATTACAATTGTTTGACTAATTCTTAGCATTTTTAATCATCATAAAGAAAATAAAACATGATTCTTTGGGGTTAATGTTAAATTAGCAATTCTTAATTGAGATATTATTATGTTTATTATTTTTTGAATTGGTATCATTACTGGTTTTCGTACTAATCAATTAAATTTAGGCGACTTTACTACCGCTCAAAAGGCTTGTACAACTGTAACCCATTTTATCTTGCCAATTTTATTTTTTATCTATGTTTTTATTTCTTTTGGTACAACAACTATCAGTTTAAAAAAAGAATTTTGAATCAAAGATTTATGACTTTCATGTAGTTATCCCTTATTCTATTGAATTTATGTCTTAATTCGAGCAAAAATTTGATTACTTGATTATGAAACAGTATGAGCTTTCCCCTATCCTTTTTTAGATATTTATGATCCTTTTATTAAAAATGTTTCGCCAACCGGAATGGTTTTCTTAATCGGTTTTATCTTCTTCATTATTTTTGGAGGCCTTCAACTTTTATTAACCTGATTAAATAATGCAATGTATAAAGTTTTTTTAAAAAATCAAAATAAAGTGCTCTGATATGAAAAAATCATAATTAAAATTAAAACAAAAAAGAAAAAAGAAAGTAGTTAGTTGCTTTCTTTTTTGTTACTACAATTTGTAATAAACAAATTAATTTCATTTAAATAATTAACAGGATCATAGTGAATTCCCCGCACATGATCACAATTAAATAAGATTTTACGACTAAGGGCTGGTTTTTCAAATCTTTTTTTATTATAAAAAGCCTGATTGCCCATTTGATAAGGCGTTGCGTGGTCCTTTTGATTTAAAATATATAAAAATGGGATTGATGCCACTAAATCTAAATTTTCACCAGGATTAATTTCTTCTGGATCATAACCACGTTGCTGTTCCGCATATAATTTAATCGCATAATAATGTTCATAATAATTAATTTTTAAATTATTCATATAGTAATAATATAATTCGCTTAAACGATTAACTGTTGAATCTAATACCACCCAGCCAACTGGTTCGTTTTTACCACTAATCATTTTTAAATATTCAACAATAACAAAAGTCCCCATTGATCAACCATGAAAATTAATTTCGTTAATTTTTATTACTGGTAAAGTTTTTACAAAATTAACAATACATTCTAAATCATGTTTTTCAAAATTACTCATCGTAGTAATCGCCCCTGTTGATTGGCCATGGTTACGTTGATCAAAAACAATAATATTATAACCCTGGCGTAAATAAATCAAACCAAAGAAAATACTACGGAATTTATGGGAATTTAAACCATGTGCAACAACAACCCATTTATCATTATTGTCATTTTTAACTCAGGATTTAATTGTAATAGTTTTTAACATCACATCTTGATAACCTGGAACATCATATTCGTGGATATCCCATTTTATTGCTAATTCCCTTGGTGTCGGCATCATTTCTTTAATTTTTAATCGTGTCGTTAAATCAACCAAATATTTTTTACAATACCCTTCTAAATCATAACCTCGTTTTCACCATGTGCTATGAGTTAATAACATTCGACGATCTTGAATTGCATAAAACATTTTAATATATATTTTATTTGCTGCTAAATATTCTTCGATTTGATCTGGAGGCACTATTTTATAAAACCCTGGAATATTATTATATTGTTTTGTTTTTGAATTATTAAATTTTAACTTTGGCAGAATTTTTGGTTTTTTCATCATTATTTTAAACTCGCTTGATTAAAGGCAAATGGTAATAAATCCGCAACGGTCACTATTTGTTGTTTACCATGACAATTATATATTTCAACTGGTGTTGCCAAGGGCAAAGTCTCAATCATAAACTGACGACACATTCCACAAGGAGAAGACATTTTTTGGCTCTCAGTATAGAGAAATAATTTAACAATATCTTCTTTATGATATCCCAAGGTATATACTTGCGAAATTGCTGTTCGTTCAGCACAAATCCCAACTGGGTATGCACTATTTTCAATATTTACTCCAGCAACTTCACGACCATCTTGTAATAAACAAATTGCACTTACATGAAAATTTGAATAAGGAACATATGCATTTTCTTTTAACTGTACTAATTTTTCAAAATAATTTGCCATGATAATTCTCCTAACTAATTTTTAAATAAATTTTAATTACATCTACTAAGGGGGGCAACAAGATTAATAGACCAATCGCAATCGCCAAAATAGAGTTAATTAAAGTTGCCGCGGCACAAATATCTTTAATTTTTTTAGCCTTAATATTATATTCAAAGGATAATAAATCAACAAAATTTTCAACCATTGTATTAATTAATTCAAACCCAATTACAATTCCAATTGTTAATAATAAAATTGCTCATTGAACATAACCAAACTCATTGGGTACTTCTTTTTGCAATCAAATCCCTAAACCTATGATTAAAACTGAAACAATTAAGTGAATAATTAAACTTGATTCTTCTTTGATTGCAGTATAAATCCCTCGAAAAGCATTTGAAAATTTGTTCCGAAGTTTAAAAAAAACCTTTTTTTTATTTGAATTTCTATTTTCTGCCATGTTAATCCTCATTTCCTGTTTCTATTGTATTAAATTTCGAGTGATTTGTAAATCATCTAAAATTTTTCGTTGTAAACCAAACATAATTTCTTCATCAGCTGAAGCAATATGATCATATCCTAAAATATGGAGTATTCCATGAGTAAATAAAAAAGCTAATTCACGACGCAAAGAATGTTGATAAGTTTCTGCCTGTTCAATTGCTTTTTGTGGACAAATAAAAATATCGCCTAAAACTCTAATCCCAAGTATTTTACCAAAATCTATTGTACTATCATCTTCAAGAGGAAAAGTTAACACATCAGCAACATAGTCTTTATTACGATATTGTTGATTAAGTTCTACTTGTGTAGTAGGATTAACAAACGTTAATGATAATTCTAACGGTTCTGTAATGTCTAAGACGGTTTTAACATGAGCAAAAATTGCTTCAAAATCAGGCAAATATTTTTCCAGATCAATCGCTGTTTCGTTAGTAATGTCAAAGATATCTACCATCCATTCACCCTCTTTTTTTAAAATAAAATATCTATTAAATATTTTAGCATTGTTTTAGGGGGTAATTCAAGTTTTGCCGGTAAAAAAAGCGGAAATTGATAGGATGCATCTCATGATGATAACGAATAACTTCCTGTTGCTGTTCGTTTTAAATCAATGTTTGTTTTTAACCACGTTTCATTATACTGAAAATAAAGAATTCCTTTTTTAGTACTAAAGTTAACGTTTGCTTTATTTGCTGGGATAAACTGAAATTCAAACTCAGTATTATCAAGGGGATTAACATTTTTGATAATATAGCCTCCCTCAAAGCCCTTAACTTGATTTAAATTAAGAAATAACATTAAAAAAATTGTTATTGTTAGTAAAATAAGACTTAAAAAAGTAACTTTACCTTTTATCATTTCTATTAAACTCCGTTTCTAAATCAACGATTTGCTTAAAGCATTGTTCAATTATTAAATCATGACCGGCATAAATAATAATTTTATTGTTTTTTAACTTAAGTAAGAATTGGATTAAAATCTTTTTTGAAACATTATCAACATTGCTTAGCCCTTCATCAATTAAGTAAACATCACGATCTTGTCCTAGCATTTTAATAAAATTAATAATTTGAATTTGCCCTTTAGAAAGACTAGATTCATTAGCGTTAATGAATGTTGTTAATTTAATTTGATTACGGTGAAAAATTGTTTGAATTTCTTCGTAATTAAAAATTTGATAATTGCAACCTTGATTAAAATTAGTAATATTATCATAAACCGTTCCAGCAAATAAATATTGCTGCTGCACAAGACTATAAATTTTTGTTGATATTAAGGTTGGGGATAGTAACGTCAAATTATAATTATTATTTATTCGAATTTCTCCCTGCTGGGTTAACAACATTTTACTTAATAAAAGCAATAAGGTTGTTTTACCAATGCCACTACGACCTTTAAGAAAGAGATGACCAGAAAAAGTTAAATTTACATTTTTAAATAACATTTCTGCATCATTTGTATAAGATAATTCAACTAAATTAAAAGTTGTAATAGTAGGTAAACTAATAATTTCGCTTTCTTCTGGGGCTTGTTTAAAGATAAAAGATCGCGTTCGAATAAAAGCATCATAAAATTTTGTTTTTTGAACGATTAAAGCGGAATTACTAATAATAAAATCATTCATATAAATCGCCAACGCCGAATAAAATAATAAATCACCAATACTAAAAACCGCATGAAAAATTAAGTTAAAGGAAAAATAAAAAATAATATAACTAATTATTTGACTTAAAAAGTTTTGTAGTAAATTTTGTCCTAAAATAACTTGTTGGAGTTTAAAGTTTTTAGTTAAAAAAGCGTTTAATTGTTGTTCTCATTGATAACTTAAATATCCTGTTAAATTACTACCCCGTTGAGACAAAAAACTATCATATAAGGCAAGGGTTTCATTTTGTAGTTTTACCCCTTGATTATAATAAAGTTGATAATGATACTTATGGACATGTAAAAATACTAACATCATTAAAAAAGATAAAATATTTTCAATTAAAACAATAACCAAAATTGTGCTGTTCATAATTAGTAAAATAAAAAAACTTATTAAAAACAT
This sequence comes from Spiroplasma chrysopicola DF-1, assembly GCF_000400935.1. Classification (NCBI taxonomy): domain Bacteria; kingdom Bacillati; phylum Mycoplasmatota; class Mollicutes; order Entomoplasmatales; family Spiroplasmataceae; genus Spiroplasma; species Spiroplasma chrysopicola. The sequence goes on from NC_021280.1 coordinate 663,517, forward strand.
TAAAAAAGTAACTAATAGTTGGGACAGATGACTACCCAGAAACGTTGCTAACAATGCCAGATCTTCTTGTAACTTTATTCAATTACTGCGACTAATTTTAGTGACTTCTTGATACGATAATTGATTAAAATTACTAATAAATTGGCCGAGCAGTTTTTTGGTAATTTGTTGATTTAAATAATTGTTTAAAAGCGTAGTAAAGTAATTAACAAATAACCGAAAGACTAAAATAATAATAAACGTAATAAAAATAATACCCAGATCATTATTAACAGCATTAGTAAGTTGGTCAAAATAAACTTTTAAAAAGCTTTTACTAAAAATTAAGGATAAATTTAAGAGCAAAGTTAAAGCAAAAATTGCACAAAGAGTTTTACGATATGGTTTTAGAAAAACAAACAACGTAAAAAATGATGTTCGATTAGAAACTCATTTATTTGCTTGTTTAGTAAATAAAATAATGCCCTGAAAAATTGTTAAAAAATTATCCCTACTAATTCATTTAACTTTATCAGTACTAGGATCGGCCATTAAATATTTATGGCCTTTTTTCCCATAAATAATAATATAATGAAAATCCCCATCCTCATTTTTAACATACACAATAAGGGGCTGGTTTATTTTTAATTCAACAAATTCTTGACTAGTAATTTGATATGGGGTTAAAGTTAGTTGATACTTATTTGCTAATTGCCCTAAATCAAAAATACTTAAAGCTGTTTCGGGATGATAATATTGCATTTTTAAATCTAATAAACTAATTTTTTGTTGATGATAATATTCAATTAACATTCCTAAACAGGCAAAACCACAGTCATTAATACTTTCTTGTTTTAAAAAAGGATAAATCATTTCCCCCCAGCCTTTCTGTTAACTATTTAACACAGAAGCTGAGCAATTCCTTTTAATAAAAAAACAGTTTTGCAACTGTTTTATAATCAAAATTTATAAATTTTCATATAAATAATTTTAATAACCATACTAATCGCGGCAAATAAGAGGACGCCACCAGCTAAATAAGCATACCAAATTACTGGTGGAGGTGCTAATTGAATCCAACTTCCCACAACGGGAAGAAATGGCAAAGCAAAAACAAAGATGATAATTGCTAATAACGGTAATGCTAAAACTAATGGTGGGCGATTTTTAAATAGATTTAGTTTATCTGTTCGCATAAAAAATATCATTAAAATATGTAAAACTGCCCCTTCGGTAAACATTGTTGTTTGAAATTGATAAATTAAATTAACATTTTCTGGGTTATTATAATCAATTTGCCCCATTGTTCCTAATGATGTTAAAATGATGCCCATCACAATAAAGTTTAAAACACTAATAAAAGTTACTGACGGACCATTTCAAAAAGTAAATGAAAGTATCCCTTTCGTATCTCAATTCCGCGGTTTTTGGGAAAAATCAGGATCAACTTTATCAAAAACAACCGCTACTTGCGAAAAGTCATATAATAAATTTTGAAATAAAATTTGAATTGGCGCCATTGGAGAAAATGCTAATCAAGCTGAAGCAATTAGTAATGATAACATCAAGCCAAAATTTGCCCCAATTGTTACTTTTAAATATTTAATAATATTTCCAAAAATATTACGACCTTCTAAAATTCCATGTTCTAAAACTGCCAGTGATTTTTCTAACAAAATAATATCGGAAGCTTCTTTAGCAATATCAGTAGCATTATTAACAGAAATCGCCACATCACTTTTTCGCAGCGCTAACGCATCATTAATTCCATCGCCCATATAACCAACTTTATGTTTATTACTTTTTAAAACATCAATTACTTTTGCTTTTTGTAAAGGGGTTAATTTGGCAAAAATTGTTGTTGTTTCAACAGCATGTTTTAATTGTTCTGGGGATAATTCATCTACTTCTTCTCCTAATAATGTTCCATCAACTTTTAAGCCAATTTGCGTACAAACTGAAGTTGTTACTTGTGGGGAATCACCAGTTAAGATTTTCATTGTCACCCCATATTTTTTTAATAATTTTAAGGTATCTTCAACATCTTTTTTTACAACATCGGTAAAACATAAAAACCCTAAAAAAACTAAGTCTTGCTCATCAGCAATTGTCACCGCCGAATTTGTTGTATTTTTATAAGCAATCGCAATTACTCGTAAACCAGCTTGATTTAACAATAGTAAATCTTCTATTATTTTTAACTTTTGGGTTTGATCTAACGATAAAATATCACCATCATTATCAAGATAATTACAAACCGCTAAAATTTCTTCGACCGCTCCTTTACTAATTAAAGTATGTTCTTGTTTAGCAACATTATTTAATAACACTGACATTTTACGACGAGTAAAATCAAAAGGAATTTCATCTAACATTTGATACTTATCTTTTAAATCACTAGTATAATTAACTCTTTTATAATCTAAAATGGCATTATCAATTTGATTACGCATCCCAGTTTGAAAATAACTATTTAAATAACCATATTTTAAAACTTGTGGATTATTAATTTTATTAACATTATAGTAATTAACTAGTTTAATTTCATCTTCCGTTAGGGTTCCAGTTTTATCAGTACATAAGACATCAATTGCCCCTAAATTTTGGACCGCATCTAATTGCTTAATAACAACTTTTTGTTTTGCTAAGCGTTTACTTCCTTTAGTTAAATTAGCTGCGACAATCATTGGCAATGATTCGGGCGTTAAGCCAACTGCGACTGATACCGCAAAAACTACTGCATTTAACCACTGCCCTGTTCGCACACCATTTAAGACTAATACTAGTGGTACCATCACTAAAATCATTATAATAATTAAACGGGTAACTTTTTTGATTCCAATATTAAAATTAGTTTCAACTTTAATTGTTTGTAATTCCGTGTTAATTGCCCCTAAATAAGTTGCAGCCCCAGTATTAACGACAACACCAATTGCACTACCCCCAACGATACTGCTACCCATAAAACAAAAGTTAGAGATATCAAATAAGGCTTTGTTTGTACTATTATTTAGAATTGTTTTATAAGCGGGTGTTGATTCACCATTTAGAACTGATTGGTTTACTAATAAATTTTTGGTATATAAAATCCGCACATCACAAGGAACAATATCTCCTGTTGATAAATAAATTAAATCCCCCGGAACAATTTTTTGCGCTTCAATCTTTTGGACTTTTGTTACCAAATTAGCAATATTTTGTTCATTAATTAAAGCCATTTTTGTGGCACCATTGCGAATTATAAATGCTGTTTTTTTAACTAATTGTTGCAATTCTTTTGATGTTCGAAAAGCTTTATAGTTTTGGACGATTGAAATTATCGCACTTAATAACATCATAATTAGAATAATTACGGCACTAGCTAAAGCTAATGAGTCAGTAAATTTCGTCATAATATAATTCACAATTTGAAAAACTAAAATAAAAATTAATAATAAATTAAAAGGATTAATAAAAGTTAAAAAAATCTCTTTTAAAAAACTAAATTTTTCTGGGCGGATTTGAGCAAAAGTTTTTGTTTTTAATAAATTATTTGCTTGTTCATCATCATAACCAAGTTGAGGAATTTTTAGACTATTAAGTAAATTTTCTTCATTATCATTAGCAATGGATTGATATTGAAGAAAAAAATCATGATCATTTAAACTTTTTGCACTAACTTTTTTCATTTCTTTTCTCCTATGTAATATATCATAACATTAAAAAATAAAAAAAGATTTAAGAAACTAAATCTTTTTTGGTATAAATTAATTCATTAAACCCGCTTCATATAGTTTTTTGAAGCGGCCATCAACTTTTTTCAATTCTTCAAAGGTTCCAGTTTGACAAACGCCTTTCCCTTTTTCTAACACTAAAATTTGATCAACATTTTTAATGGTACTTAAACGATGGGCAATAACAATTGTTGTGCGTCCTTTCATTAATTTGTCTAATTCAACTTGAATTTCTTTTTCGACGATATTATCTAAAGCACTAGTTGCTTCATCTAAAATTAAAATTTCAGGATTACGTAAGAACATTCGGGCAATTACTAATCGTTGTTTTTGTCCCCCTGATAAAATAAACCCACGTTCTCCTAAGACTGTATCAAAGCCTTCCGGCAATGATGAGATAAAATCATATAACTCAGCTTTTTTAGCCGCTACTTCAATATCAGCTTTGCTAACATTCATGGCCCCATAACCAATATTGTCATAAAATGTCCCATATAATAATTGTGGTTCTTGTTCAACATAACCAACATGGTCTAAATATGATTTTAAATTAATTTCTTTTAAATTTTTATCATTATTAACATAAATAGTTCCTTTAGAAGGGTCATAATAACGTAATAGTAACTTTGCAATTGTTGATTTACCAACGCCAGTTTCTCCAACAAAGGCATATGATTTTCCTTGCGTAAATTTAAAGTTAAAGTTCTCTAAAATATAAGGTTCTTTTTCATCATCGTTGTCATATTTAAAATAAACATTTTCAAAAACAATATTACCTGAAATATCACTTAAACCTTGGCGATCTTCATGGACATCAATTTTTGAAGTTTGTTCAAAAATATCGGCTACCCGCATTGATGATGTTGAAGCTTGTGCTAAATTACCTAGTAAACGAACAACTTGAATAATTGGGAAAATTAACGAGTTAATACTCATCGAAATTGATAACATTACGGTTGGATCTAATTTTTGTTGATTAACAAAAACAATCCCAACAATTAAAGCAATTGTATTCATACTTGTTAAAGTAGTAATAACAAAGGCAATCAATAATGACTGGGCTCGAATTGCTTGCATACTTACTTTATAGTAGTTTTTATGAATATCAGTAAAACGTTCTTTTTCATATTGACTAGTTCCACTAGATTTAATTAAACGTATCGCATTTAAACGATCATTGACATCCCCATTTACATTTGAAACAACTTGACGTTGTTTATACATTAAACGACGAATAAAGGTAAAACAAAAGGCTGTTAACAAGAGAATTCCAAATGAAACTCCTAGAATAATCCCTGATAATTCAGCAACTGTTCCTGTTCCATCTTTAAAAACATAATTACCATTTTCATCAATTTGAGGAATTATTTGTCCACTACTATCGATAGTATATTGTAAAATTCGGTTATCTAACGTAAACATAATCGCTATTGCACCAAAAAATGTAAAAAAAGCATTTAAAAAGTTTTGGGGAACTTGGTAAGCTTGATCTCCTAAAATTTGCGTATCAGAAATTAGTCTTGTTAAAATATCTCCCATTTTTTTATCATGGTAATAATTCATATCTAAATCAATTAACTTATTTAAAACTTTTAACCGAATATCAATTTCAATTTTTCGTGAAATTGAACCTCCTACTCAGTTTTGTAAATATAAAAAGATTCCTGACACAATAAATGAGCCTGCGAAACCAATTGCTCAATAAATTAAGGTCATTCATGGCATTGCTGGATCTGTTAAACTTGTTCGCGCCAAAAGTCCCGTTTGCAATTCAGTCATAACAATATTTGTTAGTTTTGGCAACGCCACAGTGATCCCGGCTGTTAACATAACAAAAATAATTAGCAATAATCATCGAAATCAGTATTGCTTATAATAAATTGATAATAATTTAAAAAAACCCATTTTTGAAGGTTTTTTATCTTTTTCATGAGTATTAGCAGCAAGAGTTTCTTCGTGACTATTAGTACTTGCTTGTGCTTTGGTTGTGCTCATTATTTTCCTCCTTGTTATTATTGTTTTATGCTATGTTTATTTTACCGTAAATTATAAAAAAACCTAATTATTTTTACAAATGCTATAATTAAATAATAATTTAGTTACAAATTAAAATTATAATGATTTTAATAGTATAGAAGTCCTTTTAGTTATTTAAAATAAAAAACAGTTATTTAAATTTAACTGTTGCTCTTTAGTTCAAAAAAATAATTTATTTATCTTAAATTATTATTTTACCTAACTATTTTTAATATTAATAAATCTAAATTTAGCCAGTATTTAGTTCGTAAATACCATCACTTTTTGCTACTCAAGTGATATTATTTCCAAAATTAAAAATTGAATCTGATTTGGCAAATTCTACTTGTCCTTTAATTGTCCCATCAGGATTCATTTGATAAATTCCTTTATTATCAGCAATAAGAATTATGCCATTATTAAGTTGAACTATTCCTGAAATCCCATTAAGAGGAATAGTTGTAAGTTTTGTAAAATTATAACCATTAGAATCCAACTGATATATTCACTGTTCTCTTGTTGCCGCTAAAACTCTTCCATCAGCTAACTGAATTATAGAATCAATACCTCCACTAAATCCCCCATCAACTAATTGTTTGATTATCTTGCCATTAGAATCCAACTGATAAATTGATTCCCCAGCTGTTGCTGCTAAAATTGTTCCATTAAAAAGTTGCGTTAAAGCAGTAATACTGCCATCAAATTCCTGCGAAACTTCATTAAAAGTAACATTATCTTTATCAAGAATTACTTGACGAATAACCCCTTCATAATTATAATTATAACCCTTATCTCCACCAGCAAGAATTTTACCATTTGACAATATTAATAATTTGTAATGATTTTGGAGAGAGTCCCTATATAATTCCTTTTCATTTTTACCATCAGAATCTAACTGATACAATGTTCCTCAAAAATCACTAGCAAGAATTTTGCCGTTATCTTTTCTTTGAGCCATTGAAATAATAGAGCTAACATTATTATTAATAACTTGTTTTATTGAACCAATTTTAGAATTAAAAATTCGAAAATTCACTGCTATTTTTTCATCATTTAAAATATAACTTGTACTATCTTTTTTTACTTGAACTAAAGCCTTTTGATCACTAATAGAATTAAGAACTATTTCAATTTGAGCAATATCTACTTCTTGATTAACTTCCTTAATTTTATTTAATATTGTCATCTTGTTATTGTCAACGACATCGCCAATATTTTCGGTTGTTAAAACATCGGATAATAGTTGGCGGTTATTTTTTGTAAAATATAGTTTTAAAATATCATCTTTTAAATAAATCTGGCTGCCAGGTCTAACAATTAAATCCGCTGTTATAGTGTCATTAATAAGAAGGACATTTGCAATTTTAACTTCTTCAACTCTTAATGTACTATTAGCACTGGCAATTATTTGCATTAATTTGTTTGGATCTTCATTAGCTGAACTATTTGGAAAACTTCTTTTTTTAACATCTGTTGCTAAAGTAATTAACCCAGCAATATAATTAATATTAACTGTAGAATTTGGGTCATACAAATTACTGGAAGATTTTACCCCAACTGTTGCCGAAATTTTAGTAATGTTTATAACATATAAGTCTTCAATTTGTACTTCAGAATTTTTTTCTTTAACCGCTGTTAAAATTGTTTCTTCACAATTATCAGTAATATCTCCCAAGTCTTTATTTTTTAAATGTTCATTTAAGTTCATTCGCCAATTATTATTTGGGAGTTGACCATTAACAATCTTATTTTCTAAGTAACTAAAATATCATCCTAAAGTTCCACCAGTTGCTGCTAATAATAAAATTAAGACTAAAGTAATACTGATGATCATTTTTTTCATTTTTGACATATGTAAAAAATGACGATGATTAAGAAGCAAAATTTGCCGCTTAAAACTACGTTGCATTATTTGATTATTATTTTTTATTAATTGCTGAGCAATCATATGCGTTTCTTCTTTGCTAGTAACAAGTAGCTGATTATTTTTCGTACTATTGTTTTGTTTAATTTGTTCAATAGTTGCTTGTGATAATTTGATTCTGTTATTACTAATTTTTATTTTTGGTGAACCATCGCCATTATATAAGTCCTCTTTTCAAAAGAAAACATAAGAATCATTTTTACAAAAAATAAAAGCCAAGGGGACTAAACCATTATCGTTAGTAAGACTACCATTTTTATCAACATCACAACCTAATAATTCTAAATCTTTTAAATCCTTTAACGGATTCTTTTTCGCTGCAATAATAACTTTTTTAAATTTTTCCTGACAATTATTGCACATACTATCATAAAAAATTTTTTCCTTATTTTCCATATTTAGTTACCCCCAATTGTTACAATAAAAAAATTCTAAATAATATTAATCTTATATCTTTTGCTTTTAAAAAAACAAAAAAATTCTAAATCAGCCTTATTTGTAATTTTTTTTTGGTAATTGTTGGTAAATTTTATCTAAAAGAAAAAAATAGTGAGCTAAACTAGTTTAGCTCACTATTTTTTTTAATTTAATCTCATTTCATTGCATTTTTTGCTGAAATTACTAATCTTCTAAATCATCATCAGGTTTTAAATCAGTTAATGATTCAATTTCAAACATAATTCCTTTGACATTACCGCGACGGGTTTTTTTATTATTAATCCGAAAGGCGTAATTATGATAAATAAATTCATTAGTACTTGGATTAGGGTTTTTAATATCATAATTTGTCTGACTGACAAATCATTGGTATAATGTTTTGTCATGCGTATCAGGGGGTGCGGCAATTTGTAGATATTTTTGAAAAACTTTCGGGACGCGCATATTACCATGAATTCAAAACATATGATGGCCAATTTCCTTGACCGATCCAGTTTCATCATCTTCATCATAAATTTCACCAACTAGTTCTTCTAAAATATCTTCCATTGTAACAACTCCTAAAAAATCATTACTATCTTTACTCGAACTAACAATTGCCATATGGATTTGTTCTTGTTGCATAATTTCTAAGGCATCATCAAGTTTTAAATAACGTGATAAAAAGATTGGTTCAGTTGATAATTTTTTAAAATCAAGGGTTTCATGATCAATTAAGGCAATAAAAACATCCTTAATATTTAGAAGACCAATTACTAGATCAGTTTTACGATCTAAAACTGGCATCCGGGTATAACGCTCTTCTTTATAAAAAGTTTGTAATTCCCGTCATGGAATATCTGAATAAATTCATTTTACTTTATTTTTTTGGCGCATAACCGAGCCAACATTTTTTTCATCAAAAACAATTGCTGATTCAATTAATTTTTTTTCGTTTTTCTCCAATACCCCTTCTGATTCAATTGTTGAGATTAATTCTAACAATTCATTTTCTGTTGTTGATACTCCCGCGTGGTGTTTTTTTAATACTAAAAATCACGTAAACGGATAAACCAGAATTTTTCAAAAGGTTAAAATATAAGCAGCAAAAATTGAGAACTTTTCTGGGAATCGTTTAACAATTGTTTTAGGGACTAATTCCCCAAAAATTAAAACTAAAACCCCAATCACAACTGTTGCGACTCAAGTTGCTGTTTCAGCACTATTAATAATATTAGTAAAAAATAAGGACCCAACTGTTGCTAAAGCAGTATTTACTAAGGTATTAATAATTAAAATTGTTGCCAAAGTACGATCATAATCTTTAACAAACTTATATACCCGTTTTGCTTTTTTAATACTGCGTTTTTTTGCTTTTGAACTATTAATTTGTAATTTTCCCCGCGCCATTTGTTTTAAACGAATTACATTAATTGAAGTAATTGCTGTCTCAGAAGCGGAAAAAAAGGCTGATAAAATCAACAAAATAATCATTAGAGGTAACAAAACCACAAAAATGGTGGTGGTGTCAATCATTTATTTACAACTCCTTTTGTATTTAATTAATAATATACTTGATTTTTATTTTTTTTGCAAGTCTTCCCGGTAAATTCAGAAAAGCAATAAAAACATAAAAAAATAGAATTTGATAATTCTATTTTAAATACTACTTTTAGGCTTAAGAAAACCAAAAAAAAGAATAAAACATAATCTAAATTTTCTTCCCTTTCGTACTACGAAGATTACTTAAATAATTCAATAAAATTGCTAATAATACTGCAATTAATAATAACGCAAAGATAGCTAAAAAGAATATCGGATAGCCAACCTTCGCGGGGTCAATTTGGTCATAGGGCATTGGAGTAAACGCCTCACCTTTTTCAGATGGAAAATACTTTACTAACATAATTCATCGTAAAATAACATAAGTGATATAGGCAAGTAATAATGGTAAATTATACCAACAATATTTTTGACAATATTGTTTTGTGCTAATTTTTTCGGTTGTAAATAAAAAATAATATGTCAAAATAATAATTGGAATTAGCATATGTTCAAAAACTGATTTAATAATTTTATACCAAGTATTAAAACCAACAACACTTTGGGGATTAATTGTTAAGGTTAAAGTAAAAACTAAAAAACTTATTAAATTTAAAGAGGCAATACGTGTTAAATTATTTTTCCCAGTTATTCAAGGTGGCATTGTTTTAGTATGACAATTAATTCAATTTAAAAAGCCATAACATGATGTTGCTATTACTATTCAAACTGACAAATAAATCGATTGGTTAATAATTGAATAATCAAAATTACGAGTTTCTTCACCATATTGGCTATCAACTATTATTGTTGAAAAAAATAAATCAAGAAGAACACAAAATAATGGAACCAAGGCCAAAATAACAAATAATCCATATTTTATTTTCGCACTGTGGCGTGTTAAAAAATGTAGTTCTTTTTTCATAATTTAAAATCTCCTGTATACATAAAACTTCGGAAGATACTTTGGTTAAAAATAGATTTTTTAAAATAATAAAGTAATAACTTTTTCCCAACCTTTTGGCCCCACCCAATTACTTCTTAAATGATAATAAGTAACTTTGTTAAAATACTTTATTAATTTGGTTAAAAGCTTAAATTAGTTTTTAAATTAATTTAAATAAAGCAGATATCATTCGAAAATAAATTGGCAATTAACTGCCCCAATTAAACCTATCTGACATCTTACTTGTTTTTTCTCCACCCATATTTAAAAGCCTCAATAATTATTTTAAATTTTTCATAGCGTAATAATATCATTTCAAAAAAATAAATTTAACGGTTATTTGGCCAAAAAAGCTAGGTTTAGAAAAAAATGGTATATTCTGGTTTCTTTTTTGAAATATATTTAATAAAAATCTTTAAAAATTAACAAAAATACGGTATAGTATATTTATGAGTAAAACTAGTACAGGAGGCCAAAGGTTTTATGAAAAAAATATTAACATTATTGACAGCAACAACCTTTATGACCACAACAGCAACTACGGTTGTTGCTTGTTCACAAAATAATATGAAATACTATACTGAATTTATGACAAAAGTAAGTAAAGAAGATACTTTTGTGATGTTTGTTTCGGCAAATGACTGTCCTTATTGTACTGTAACAAAAGCAACAACAATTAAAGAATTATATAATAATGGCCAAGGAACACAAGTTTTTAAAGACTATTTAGCTGGTAATTATGGGAACCAATATGCTTTAGATAAATATTATGATTCTAAAAATGATCAAAAAGTAATTGATGATTTAACAAATTCATACTTATATATTGCGGATGCGAAAGAACATTCAGGAATATGAGACCAAAAAGGTTTTAACAAAATTGCGGATTGAGTAGTAACCCAAGAACGAAATAATAATTTAATTAATGGGCAAATCGATAAAACAATTACTGTCCAATCATTATTTGGAAGTAATGCAACCCCTTTCTTCTTATATATTAAACAAGGTCATTATATGGGCTTTGAATTTGATAGCTTTGGAACATGAGAAGAAGGGTCTGAACCGGAAAAATACTTTGATAAGTTTATTGATCATATGGTTCTTGAAAATTGAAAAAATTAAAAAATACTCATTATAATATGAGTATTTTTTTAATCTTCAATAATATTTATCATTGAATTTAAAATAATAAGTAAACTTTCATAAATTGTTTGGTGGGTATAAATTTTTTGTTTGTCATTAATTAAAATTGGTGTTGTTGTAATAATATCTTTTATCTTATCAACAGTATTTGCTTTTGTAATTATTTTAATATTTTTAAAAGAGAATTCTTCAATTTTTAATTTGATTAAATTTATCAAATAATTTGAATTATGATCTAAGACAAATAAAATAATCAAATCATCTGGTTGCAAGCGTTCAAAAAACTTTTTCGCAATAAAATTTAGACAAGTTAAATATGAATCATAACTTGAAATTATTAATTGATGATAAAAGTTTAACAATAAAGCATAATAATTTTGTTCACCAATAATATATATTTTTGCAACGCTAGCAAAAAGATCACGTAATTCAACAATTGCCGTTTGATTGGAAGATAGTACTTCCGATACTAAAATCTTATGTTTGGCTAATAAATTTTTTATCTTTTCGTCTGTCAAGGTCATTTCTTGATTATATTTATTTTGCTCATTTTCGCCTTCAGAACGAAATAAAATATAAAATTCTTTTCATCCTGTAAAACCTAATGATTTGCAAAATTTTGTTACAGAAGAAATACTTGTAAATGATGCATTTGCAATATCATTAATAATGATATTTGTCTTAATTTTTGTTAATTCTAAAATTGCTTTAGCAATAATTGTTCTAACACTTTCATCATTGCGAACAACTATTTCTTCTAATTTCTCATGAATTATTTTTTTATCCACTATACCCACCTATCCATCCCATTTAATATCTTCGTGGTAAAACATCCGTAATAATCATTACTCGAATTATATTAAAGTTTGATACTAAATGGAATGAAAAAAAATTGAGAGATTATTAAAATATTTTACTAATCATACATGACAGTTCGTTCTTTAACTACTTCTTCAATTTTTGTTAAAATAATGAATAAATCTTCAAAAGCAAAATTTTCAATTTGGTTACATATTATTTGGATACTATTTCTTTCCACTCATAACCTCCTTTCGTCAAATATTTACCGATTGAAAAATCTTTATCCTTTATTAAAAAAACATTGAACCAATTAATGCCAATGTTTTTAAATAATATTTATTTTTGCTAAAGTTTTCTTTTTAATGGAATCTGGATTATCTGTTATCAGAGAAGTTAAATTGTCAAGATGATAAAACTGATAAAAACCTTGTTTACCAATTTTAGTACTATCAATTAAGGCAATTTTTGTCTGAACTTTTGCTAGAGCTGCTAATTCTACACGAGCTTCTTCTTCATTAGTTTTATAAATATTTCCCTTATGGTCAACATGACTAGCTGAGAAAAATACTTTTGTAAAGTTGATTAAACCTAGGCTTTCTTCACAAAATGATCCATAAAAACTTGCTCTGTTTTTATTTCATTTGCCTCCAACTAAAATTATGTAGTTAATATTTGGATTTTGTTCTAACAAATTTAGAATTCGATAAGAATTTGTTATTACTTTCACAGGTCTTGAAATACGACTAACAAATAATTCGCATGTTGATCCACTACCAACAAAAATAAAATCATTTTGTTGTAAATAAGTTTCAGCTTTTTGGGCAATAATTATTTTTTTATCAAAATTTGTAACAAGTTCTTCTTTATCCTTAATTTGGTTTTTTAAACCTATAAAATTAACACCACCATAAAATAATTCTATAATTCCCTCTTGTTCGATTTGTTTTAAATCACGGCGAGTTGTTGTTGAAGAGATTCCATTCTTTTTTGCATACTCTAAGATGTCTTGCATATTATGAAAATTTTTTGTACATAGATACGACAAAAATAGTTTTTTCCGTGCAAACCGATGCATTTATATATGTCTCCTTTGTTTAATAATTTTCATGGTCCAATAAATATGTTTAGTTTTATCAATGATACAAACATAAACATAGTTTTATTATAACAAAAATAAAATTATTTAATAGTTTGTAATGTATTTTGCAAAACATTTACCGTACTTTTATTTTTAATGATTTCATTTAACTGCTCAGGTGAAGCAGCAATAATATCTTTAATTGTTGGGAAATTGGCTTGTAGTTTTTTTATTTTTTGTGGTCCCAGCCCGGGTACTTGTTCTAAAATACTGCTAATCAAACCTCGACTTTGGCGCTTACGAAAGTTGGTAATCGCAAAACGATGGACATCATCTTGCATTTTTGTTAAAAACAAAAATAATTTATCATCTTTTGGTAAATAAACTGCTTTTTGATTTAAATCTAATAAATGATCAGTGCGGTGTTGCTTGTTTTTAACTAATCCAATTACTGGAATTGCTAACTGTAACGCTTTTAATTCTTTTCGACAAGCATTAACTTGTTGAAGACCTCCATCGATTATAATTAAATTTGGCAGGGCCCCATTTGTTGCTAAAAGTTTTTGATACCGACGAGCCATAACATTAGCAATCCGGGCACTATCATCTTGCTGAGGAATATCAATATGATATTTTCGATAATCATTGCGCGACGGCTTACCATTTTTATAGGTAATAACAGCTCCTGTTACATATTCATCTTGGATATTTGCAATATCAATCATTTCAATTAAATATGGTATTTCTGGTAATTGTAAGAGATTTTGCAATTTGCTTAAAACTTCGGGAGTTTGTTGTTCTAACGCTTGGCGTTTAATTATTTGTTGATAAGTTTCTTGACTATTATTATTTGCTAAATTCATCATAATCTTTTCTTTTTTAGTTTTTGGATAAAAGAAATGTGAGCCATATAATAATTCTAATTCTGTTGGTTCAATCATTTCATTAATGAAAATTTTTGGTGGTAAAGCTATTTTTTGGTAAAGTTCTTGTAAATAAAGGCGAACTGTTTCTTGGAATTGGTCTTTTTGGCAAACTAAAAATTCGCTATCTTTATAGCTCAATTTCCCTTGGCGATAGAATAATATTGTTATTACTAAGTAATCATCTTGATAATAAATTCCTATTACATCAAGATTATCTTTTTTTGCCAAAAATTCGACATTTTGATCAGAAATTGATCAGTCTAAGCGACGAATTAATAATTTTAGTTTATTGGCTTCTTCAAATTGCAAATTTTGAGCGGCTTGGTGCATTTTAATTGTTAATAAATCTTTTGTATCATCATTTTTACCACTAAAAAAATGACGGACCCTTTTAATCATATCAAGATAGTATTGGGCTGGAACATCTTGAAAACAAGCCCCAGAGCATTGTTTAATATGGTAATAAAGGCATGGTTTGCCTAAATGACCCTGGCAGCGACGTAAGGGATATAATCGTTCTAATACTTTCATAATTTCGCGAGCATGACTGCCATCGGGAAAAGGGCCAAAGGCATAACTATATTTTTTAGGGATTTTTCGCAAATATAAATACTGGGGGTCTTTTTCTTTCGTAATGATAATATACGGATAATGTTTATCATCATTCAATAAAATATTATATTTTGGCTTATGCTGCTTAATTAAATTATGTTCTAAAATTAAGGCTTCTTTTTCTGTCACGGTAATAATAGTTTCTAAACGGGTAATTTCTTGCACTAGTTTTGTTGTTTTGTAATTATAGACTTTATTAAAATAAGAACTAACCCGATTTTTTAGATTTTTTGCTTTTCCAACATATAAAATTTGATTTTTTTCATTGTAAAAAAGATAACATCCTGGTTTACTTGGTAACTGATTAACTTGTTCTTTCAATGAAATTGCCATTATTACTTTCACCCTTAGTAAATATTTTCTTAAGAATATCATAACATTTTATTTGGGAAAAAAAGGCAATAAAAAAAACATTTTAGAAAATGCTTTTTGTTTTTTTGAAGAATTATTTAACTTCGTAATTTCTAATACTGTAATCAACAGCATTAGTAAATTTGTTTTGACGTTCTTTGTAAGTTAATTTGATTTCTGTAATTGGGTTTTCAAATGCTGTTTTTAAACTGTGAGCAGTTGCATCTCAAGCGATACAATGTACTTCTTGACCATTGTCTAAAACTCAGAATTCAAATAAATCATGTGTATCTCCTTCTTTAGAAGTAATAGTTTTAAAGTTAGTCCCTTTTTCAGCTACTACTGAAAAATCATTTGTAATGAAATTTGGTTGATTAAATTCTCTGTTCATATATTTTCTCCTTCATTAATTCGACAAGAATTTGTATATTATATTTAAAATATTATTCAATAAAACTAATGTTAGAGATATTTAGAGATATATAATTAATAATTTTAAAAAACATACTATCTTTAGTATAACATAACTATCTTTAATAAAAAGAAAAAAACTACTTTTTATTATTTTAAAAAGTAGTTTTAGATTAGTTTTTTAAAGCTTTTTTTGATTCTTCAATTAATAATTTAAATTCACTTGGATTATTAATTGCGATTTCTGATAACATTTTACGGTTAACTTCAATATGAGCCTTATTTAAACCATTCATAAATCGTGAATATGACATATCATGTTCACGAACAGCAGCGTTAATTCTTTGAATTCATAATGAACGGAAATCTCTTTTACGTTGTTTACGATCACGATAAGCATAACTTAATGATTTCATTAATTGTTCTTTTGCTTTTTTATAATGTGTTGACTTTGTTCCAAAATATCCACTTGCTTGTTTAATAATTCTTTTACGTCTTTTTCTTGTGGCTGGTCCACCTTTTACTCTTGCCATTTTTTCTATCCTCCCTTTTTAAAATTACTTTTGCAATAAGTTTTTTAATCTACTTTGGTCTGTTTTATCCATTAAACTAGCTTTACGTAGATGGCGCTTTTGTTTTGTTGATTTATTTTGCGCTAAATGTGATGTATAAGCACTAGCAATTTTTCATTTTCCTGTCCCTGTTACTTTAACACGTTTTGCTAATGATTTTTTTGTTTTCATCTTTGGCATAATTTTTTTCCTTTCTGCATTTCATTTCAATCATTTAATTACCTATTTTTTTGGTACAACATACATATCTAAAAACAAACCATTTAAATGCGGCTCTTTATCAATTTTAGCCAAATCTTCAATTAAAGCATAAAACTTTTTCAAAGTTTCATGGCCAAATTCAGGACGAGCTACTTCCCGACCACGGAATTTTAATGAGATTTTAACACGGCAACCTTCTTCCAAGAATTGACGGACTTTTTTAGCTTTAAAACCTAAGTCATGATCACCAATCCCTGTTCGTAACCGAATTTCTTTATTTTCAGTTACATGTTGATTTTTTTTATTTTCTTTTTCTTTTTTCTTTTGCTCGTATTTATATTTTCCATAGTCAACTAATTTTGCGACTGGGGGATTACTATTTGCTGAAACAATTAATAAATCTAATCCTTTAGTTTCAGCAAAAGCAATTGCTTCATTGCGTGATAATGGCCCCATTCTGCTACCATCATCAAGAATAATTAAAACTTCCCGTGCTCTAATATCATAATTTACCTGGTCAATGTTTTTATTGTTTTTAGTTATTTGGCTCATTTACTACCTCCATTTTGTAATTAAATAAAAAATGCGCTAAAGTAGCACATTTTAAAGTTATTAAAATAAATGATCTTATTAAGTAAGATTAATTTTAAACTTTAGTAGACCTAGTTACCACAATAAAGGGCTTAGGTGAGCACTGCTACTTGTCATCTTTTACATTATTAATTATAAGCAATTATATTAATTAGTCAATCAAAATTTATCTTTTTCTGTAAAAACCACACACTTGTAGATTATCATAATAAGTGCAAGTTCTAAGAAATAAAAAATTCATATGTTATACTTTTTACGTCAAAATAGAAAGTAGTAACAAATATGAATTATAAACATTTTACCACAAATGAACGAACATTATTAGAAAGTTATAAAATCCAAGGATTAACTAACCGGGAATGTGCAAAACGATTAAATAAACATGAACCAACAATTTCACGAGAATTGCAACGTTGTAAAACTAATAAATATAGTGCCAAAAATGTAATCTTAAATTATAAATATCAACGCACTAAATGTGGTAATAAGAAGAGACTAAATTTTAATCAAAGAAAATATATTAACTATGGTTTAAAACATTTATGATCACCAGAACAAATTGTTGGTTGTTTTAAACAACTAACTAATTTTGAAAAAGAAAGTTTTGGCTTTAAATATTCAGATACATCATTAGGAAAAAGTATTTCAACAATTTATCATTATATCAAAATTAAAGCATTTTCATTACCACAAACAACCCTACACCAATATAAAAACTACACAAAATCTAAGATTACCAATAATAGAAAACATCTTTCATAAATTAAAAGAAATCGCTATGATTTTGGTCATTTTGAAGCTGATTTAATAGTTGGAAAAAATAATAAAAGTTTTAAATTAACAATTACTGAACGATTAGCAAATTTAAATTATATTTGTCATCTTGATACAAAAACAGCAAGTAAGGTAAATAATATTTTAATTAATTTTTTTAAAAATCCAGCAATTTTAAAATATGTTAAATCTTTAACTTTAGATAATGGAACAGAATTCTCAATGTGAAAAGAACTTGAACATGCTATTGGAATTCCAGTTTATTTTACAAACCCAAGTTCTCCTTGAAAAAAAGGCACTATTGAACATGAAAACAAACTATTTAGACAAAGATATCCAAAACACAAAAACCTAAATAACTACAATGAAAAGTATGATAAAGAAAGCATTATTCTCCTAAATAATAGACCAAGAAAAAAACTAAACTTTAAAACACCAGTTGAAGTATTTCAAATGTTTAGTCCATATTTTGATTTATTAAAAACTTGCACTTAAGTTGACAATCTACACACATTTAAGACCACTAAATTCTTTAGAATAAATTTAGGGGGATTAAAAATGATAACAAGTATTATTACAGAAAATCAATTATATAAATTACATCGAAGATTTAAAAAATGATATGGCCGTGTTGAAACAGCAAAGGAAACAAATTATATTTACTATAAATTGTCAAATTATTTCAATTTATGCTATAAATACTATCTTAAAAGTCATTTTTTAAATCAATTAATTAAATTATTTTCTAAAGGAAAACAAACCTTTTATAAATAATCTAAA
This sequence comes from Spiroplasma chrysopicola DF-1, assembly GCF_000400935.1. Classification (NCBI taxonomy): domain Bacteria; kingdom Bacillati; phylum Mycoplasmatota; class Mollicutes; order Entomoplasmatales; family Spiroplasmataceae; genus Spiroplasma; species Spiroplasma chrysopicola. The sequence continues at coordinate 682,294 of NC_021280.1, forward strand.
AAAAATTAAGGAATTTTTAAAAGACTAACTAGTCTTAAATGTGTATGGTACCTTACAATATTTTTATTACTATTTTTGTTCCTTACTTTTCTCAATTAGAATAAAGTAACTATAAACTTAATTAAAAAATAAAAAGTATTAGAATAATCTAATACTTTTTAAAGTCTTATTTAACTTTTTTTCTGCTTTTGGAAATTGAGATGCATCAACAACAAGTTGAACTTTAATTGATGCTTCTTTTCAAGTTGTTGCTTCCGCTTCAGCTTTAATAATACCCTCTTCTATTCCTTTTGCACTACTTTTGAATGTAATGTTAAATACTGTTCCATTTTCATATACTTTATCATTATTTTCAATTCCAGATGTAAATAAACTATACGCTTTATTTTCACCAACAAATGAATTTCCTTTAAATAAGTCGGTAGTAAATGCTATATTAATTGCATTGTCAACAAAATCAAGAATTGATCCTTGTCCACCTTCTGCACCTAAACCATTATATGCTAATTTTTTTGCTGTTAATTCTTCAGCTTTATCAACAACAATAGCAATTGTATCTTCTGATGAATTTAATCATTTAAATATAACATTTGATCCTTTTGCAATTATTGATGCTGATAATTCTTGAGCATAATAAGCCATGTTTTTAACTGAGAAAACATCTTGGGCTGTTTTTAATTCTACTGCTTTTGAATCGATTGCTTTTAAATCAACAGTTGCTGCTTTGTTACTGTTACATGCTACTACTGCAGATGAACCTGTTGCAGTTAAACTTACTGCTCCTAAAATTGCTAAAATTTTTTTCATATTTAATAATCCTCTTTCTGGTCAGTTTTATACTTGGTAAAATAAAATAGTTTTATAAACTTTTCAATCATAGGTAAGGTAGGTATTAATTTTTATATTAAAAGCCCACAAATATTTAAAAAAATATTGTTCAATAACTATCTAAATTAATTACAATATGTTACCTTTGAGGTAATAACATTATACTATACAATTTATTTTTTGTACCTCTTTCTTGCCCGAATTTATTAGTTAAAAAAAATTTTGAATATTTATGAATATTTCAAAAAGTATTTTGCTATTAACAATTAAATAGTGCTGTAAAATTAATTAATTATTATAAAATATTAAAATAAAAAAGGGAAATCACTTTCCTTTTTTATTTGTAAAAGATGGAATAAATTACGTGGTTGTTGAGACATATTTTTAAATGTTTATTTTAGCATTATAAGTATTTAGAAGATGAATAATCTTATTTACTTATAATTATTAATCCATCTTTCTTAAAAATTAAAATACAAAAAGCACTAATTTTATCAATTAGCTAATAATTTTTAATGTTCTTAAAACTCTAGTTTATTTAATTTTTAATATTTAAAATATTTCTAACCATTTTAGCTGTGCCTTTATTTTTTGATTTTAATATCGGCACACCACCCTGCCTAGTTTCATAATTGTCTATAAATAGTCATTTTTATCTTAACAGATAATGAAAAAATCCTATTTAATAAATAGGATTAAAATTTAGACAATTAGTCATTCAATATTTAAATTAAAAACTTTATATTTTCAGTAAAATTAATGCTATATGATAAAACACTAAATAAATATTTTTAAATAATTTAAATTGTATTTAATTCAAAAATTATTCCACCTCATGTTCCAACAAATAATCTTCCTTTTGTTGTAACAACAGATGTATAAACAGCACTTCAAAGATTAGGTTTCGGAACTTCTGCAATTGCATTACCATACATATCAATTTGAAAAACTTTAGGATTTCCATTAGTGACATTTACAAATCCTAAGATTATTCCATTTTTTAATTTCGTAATATGGAGTAAACTTCTTAGTCCATTGACGACCTTTTTAATAAATGTTCCATCTATATGTAGTTGATAAATTCCTGCACCTGACTGAACTAAAACCATGTCCCCAATCTTCGATTCAACTAACGAAGCATAAGAATATGAACCTTCGTCTGGCAAACGAGAAATTTCTGTAATTTTTTTTCCATCTGGGCGTAATTGATAAATATATCCAGTTGTTGTAATTAATAAAATAGTTCCCGTACTAAGTTGAGACATGAAAGTAATTCCCCCATTAATCTCTTCTGATTGTGTTAGTTGTTCTTTAATATTTCCATCCTTATCCAAATAATAAATTACACCTTTACTTGTTCCCAAAAAGATTGGGCCTTCTCGTGTTTGAATTAAGGAGCGTATTCCCCCCTCTAATTTTCGATTTAACTCTACTTTACGAATATTATTTGCATCTGAATCTAATTGATAAAGTGTAGTATCTGATGCGGCCATTATTAATCCCTCTGTTGTTTCAATCATTGCAGTTTCCTTATTTCCAATCCCTTCAGCAACTCTTTTATAGGTTCCAACATTTGGATTAAAAATACGATATTGAACTGTTACTTCGGTATTAGCAATATATTTTTCACTATTTTCTTTTACTTTAAGTACTGCTTGGCGATCAGTAATTGAATTTTCAACAACAATAATTTCTTCTTTAATAACATCAAGGTTTTTTGTTTGCACTGCTGCTAAAATATTATCAGAATTATTTATTTTTATATCGCCAATATTATTTTCAGTTATTACTTCCGATAATAATTTTTTACCTGTTTTACTAAAATAGAGTGGCAAACTATCATTTTCTAAATAGAAACTATTACCATTATTTTCCCAACTAACTAAGTCTGCTGTTACAAATTGGCCATCACTTACAATATTTTTAACTTTTACATATTCTTCTAATAAAGCGCCATTTTTTGCTTTTACTTCTTTTTTAATTTCATCCTCATTAGCAATATCTAAACTAACAGGAAAATTAGTTTTTAAAACATCAGTTGCTAAAGTAATTCTTTTAGCAAAAAAAACTAACTTTTGCAAATGAATTATATTCATATATATTACTTGATGATTTTACATAAATTGTTGCTTCATTTCTAGTTATATTTTTAACTAATAAATCTTCTATTACTAAATCTTGATTTTTTTCTTTTGTCGCCGCCAAAATTGTTTCAACGCGATTATCATCAATTGCCTCTAATTCTTTGTTAATTAAATTTTCATTTAAATTAATTCTTCATGTATAATTTGGAAATTGTTGATTAGCAGTATTATTACCTGCAAAATACCAACCCAATGTTCCACCAACGATTCCTAAAACCAAGATAAAAGATAATCCTAAAATTAAAATCATTTTTCTAATCTTTGACATATGAAGTAATTGTTGACGGTTCATAATTAACATTTGACGACTAAAATGTTCTTTTAAAGAACTATTATTTTGATGAATCATTTTTGAAGCGATGGCCCTTGTTTCTTCTTTTTTTACAACAGTCACTGCTTTATCATTTGTTGTATTTTCTTTTATTCGCTCAATTGTTGCTTGCGCTAAGATGATTGTGTCATTTATTATTTTTAATTTACTTGAACCATCACCATTATATAAATTATCTTTTCAAAAGAATGCATACGAATCATTTTTACAGAAAATAAATGCTAACGGAACTATCCCATTATCTTCATCAATATTTCGAGTTTTATCAACAGTACAAAGAAATACTTGTAAATCATCTAAGTCTTTTAATGCATTTCTTTTAGCAACGCTAATAACTTTTTTAAATTTATACTGACAACTATTACACATGCTATCAAAAAAATGTTGCACTTTGTTTTCCATATTCAATTCACCTCCAAATGATACAATAAAAAAATAAATATCTATTTTTAATTATACAGTATTTTTTGAAAAAAAAAAAAAAAAAGCTTGATAAACATTTTTTAGTTAAATTACTTGGTAAATTATGATAAATATTTAGTATGCTAATCAGCATCAGGAACATTTGGCTCAGGGGAATAATTTGATGGCTCTGGTAGGACAATTTCAGACTCAGGATCATTTATTAATAAAGTATATTCAGAATACCCCCCTTGTTTTATCACTTGTTTAGAATGAATAAACAAATAGTTTCAAAGTTGCAAATCCCTTTTTCACATCTTGATAAATTCAGTTTCTTACTTTTACAATCTTAAACTTAGAAAAATCATATTGATAATTTTTAAACTAAATTTCACTTAAGTCATATATTTCTTTTGAATTATAAATTATTAAATTATGCACTGATAAGTTAGCATTTCCAATTAAAATTGTTGATGTAACTAAGGTATTAATCGAAACTGTCAAAAATTGGGGTTAATCTTCATTATTTAGTAAAAGTTCTAAGGCATGGTTTATGTTTATGAACATAAAATACAAGACATTGCTACTAAACTATTTGAAAAAGCTTATTTTGAATTTAAAAATATTGGTATTAACATTAAGAGAATTCGAACAGATAATAAAACTGAATATGTATATAATCATCGTTCAAATTATCCTCATCGAAAAAGTGAATTTACAAAAGCGGTAAATAAAAAAGGAGTTGTCCATTAAACAACTCCAGTACATTCCCCACAGTCAAATGGGAAAATTGAAATCTTTCATTGTAACTGAAATAAGTTTTTTGAATATTTATCAAGATATCTTAAGGAAATTGATGATATTCGAAAACAAATTAAACTCTTTCTAAATTATTAGAACAATATTCGACGACATAAGAGTATAAATCTTTTAACACCAACTAAAGTTGTGTTAAAAGATTTAAAAAATTAACTGGTCTTAAATGTCTATGGTACCTTACAAATTAACTTTTCTTTGCAAAAGATAACCTTAAAATTAAAAAATTTAATAATTATTTTTAAAAATTGAATAATAAGTCCTATATTTCCCCATTTTAATCATGATGGCCAGCTTCATATAAGTCTTTAAATCTTCCCGGTTTTGCAATTAAGTCTTTAAATTTCCCTTTTTGAACAATCCCAACACCAGGTTCTAAGACAAAGATTTGATCAGCATTTTTAATTGTTGATAAACGGTGGGCAATAGAAATCGTTGTTTTACCAACCATAATTTTTTCCAATTCTTTTTGAATTTCTTTTTCAACAATATTATCTAAAGCACTTGTAGCTTCATCTAAAATTAAAATTTCAGGGTCTTTTAAAATCATTCGGGCAATAACTAATCGTTGTTTTTGTCCTCCTGACATCATAAACCCTCGTTCTCCTAAAATGGTATTATAGCCATCTTTTCAGCTCATTACTAGTTTATGAAGATTTGCTTTTTTACAAGCTGCGATTACCTCTTCATCTGTCGCATTAAAGTTCCCATATTTAACGTTGTATAACACATCACCATATAAGATTTTTGGCTCTTGCTCAACATAACCAACATGACTTAAATAACTTGGTAAATTCAAACTTTTTAAATCTTGATTATTAATTAAAATTTTTCCTTCCGTTGGATCATAAAATCTTAATAATAATTTACTAATTGTTGATTTACCACTTCCTGTGGCCCCCACAAAAGCATAGTTTTTTCCTTGCTTAAAAGTTAAATTAGTTTTTGGCAAAATAACAGTGTTTGGTTTTTCTGGATAGGCAAAAACAATATCTTCAAGTATAATATCCCCAGTTATTTTATCAATTTTTGGCGCTGATAAATTTGGTTCAATTGTTGTTGAAACTTTAATTAAAGCCGTTACTCGTCGTGTTGAAGCTGTAGCACGGGCCATTCCAGGAATTAGACCTGTTAAAGTTCAGATTGGTCAACATAAAGTGTTAACTCCCGCAATAAATGATGGTAAAATTAGCATAATTTTTGAAGCATTAGTTGCTTCCCCACCAGTTCCATATAATAAAATTGCACATACAACAACAAGCACAGTTAATCCTGAAGCACAAGTTAAAATAATTGTCATCATTCCGGCTTGAATTCGGTTTAATTTTTTATTGGCATTATAATAACTATCATGAATTTTTTCAAAACGAACCTTTTCATATTCTTCGGTTCCACTAGCCTTTATTAAGGCTACCGCTCCAATTCGGTCTGTTACATCCCCATTTACTTCAGTAATTTTTTTACGAACAACTTCAGTTTCTAATGCTTGTGAACGAAATGTCACTGAAACTAGGGTCATAAAAACTGCTGTTGCCCCAAGTGTAATTAAGGCTAATTGTCAATCAATAATCACTAATGTTACTGCACTACCAATAAAAATAATTGGGATACTAATTAAGTTGGTTGGTGTTAATTGACATTCATCACCAATAATTTGTGTATCATTAATTAATTTTGTCATTGTTTCTCCAATTTTTTTGTCAGAATAATAGCCAATATTTAAATTAACTAAATTATTTAAAACAGCATTACGAATATCAATTTCGATTTGGCGGCCAAACATTCCGCCAACTCTTTCCCGCAGATAAGTTGTAATAACGGAAATTAATAATACCCCCGCAATAATAATTAATCAATAATATCATTCAAGTCCCGTTGAAGGGTTTAACTGTCCATCACCAAAAACATGAGCAACTTCTTTCATTAATTGGCCAATTAGAAAAGTAATTGACACTAAGGCAAAAGAAGAAACAATAATAGCAAAAACTATTGTGAAAGCTCTTAATAAATATCTTTTATAATAAATTGAAACTAATGTAAAAAAACCAATTTTTGGGTTTTTGATGTTTTTCATCATTTCTAATGGTGACTGTTTTTTATAAGAAGTTGTTTCTTCAACTTCAAGATGTTGATCAAGATCTTTTTCAATCTGATTAATATCAATATTATCTTTGCGCATTCAATCGCCTCCTTTCTTTGCTTTTCCCGGCTAAAATTGCCAATAAAAAATATCAACAGAGCGATGATAATATTTTAATGCTATAATGTTAAGTTAATTATAGCAAATAGTTTTTTCAACAGCAAGGAAAATAAATAGCAATAAAATAAAAAAATGTTTTAGGATTTTTATTATAAAAATCTTAAAACATTAATATTAACTATAAATTATCGTAGACAATTTGACCTTCCACAATTGTTGCTTTAACATTTAATTGCCCATCAACAATTGTAAAATCAGCATATTTGCCAACAGTAATTGATCCTGTTTCGGCAAAAAGACCAAATTGTTTCGCAACATTAATACTTGTCATTTTAGTTAATTCAATTAATGAACAATTGGTTACCTTATACATATTTTTTACACAATAGTCATAAGTCGCAGCTGACCCTGCTAAAACCCCATTTAATAATGTTACAGTTTGTCCTTTTTTAACAACATCTAAGCCCCCTAATTTATAAGGGCCATCTGGCATTCCTTTTGCTGTCATTGCATCGGTAATAATACAAATATGATCAGCCCCTTTGATTTTATAAACCTCTTTGACAACATTTAAATCATTATGAATCCCATCCGTAATTAGTTCACAAAGAATTTCGTCAAAATATAACCCCGCATTAATCATTCCGGGATTACGATGATCATAACGACTCATCCCATTATGTAAATGGGTAAAATGATTTGCCCCAATGCTAACTTCTTGTTCAACATCTTTAAAAGTCGCAGCTGAGTGCCCCATTGATGGAACAATTTTTTGTTCTAATAAATATTTCGTAAAACTACCATCTTGCAATTCTGGGGCATAAGTTACAATCCGAATATTATCATTTGATGCCCCCACTAATTTTTTCATAACATCAACATCTGGTTTTAATAATAATGTTTCTTCATGGGCTCCTTTAAAAACTGGAGAAATAAATGGTCCTTCTAAATGGGCACCAATTTGGCGTGCTTGGGGACCATTATTATGTTTTGCCATAAATTCGGCATAAACTGTTAAAATTTTTTCTAAATTGCTAACTGCTCCTGTTACTGTCCCTTGACAATAACGAGTAATTCCTTCTTTTGTAACATTTTTAGCAAAATTAACAAAACTATCAATTGTTCCTTGTTCAAAATTATAACCATAACCACCATGAACATGGCAATCAATATAACCAGGCATAATTGTTAAATTACTACAATCTAAACCATCAAGTTCGGTTACCCCCTGATTAATTGTTTTTATTTTTTGTCCTTCTACTTCAATTCATCCCAAATCAATAATTTCATCTAATAAAACTATTTTAGCATTTTTTAATATCATCATTCTTTTCTCCTCTAATATTTTATTTTTGGTTGTAATTCTTCCACAATTGCAACAGTTTGATCAGTGATAATTCAGTCAACATCTTTGGCGTGATAAAAATTATCATAGCCAATTACATTGAATTTTGTACTATCAGCTAAAATAACCTTTGCATGGGCCGAATTTAAGGCTAATGTTTCTAAATGTGACTCCTGTTCATTATTATTATACAAATTGCCATTAAAATCAATTGCATTAACAGAAATAAAGCTTTTTGAAAAATTTTCAATTTTTAAAGTTTTTTCGGTAAAACTACCAATAAAAGCTCCTGATTGATCGCGATATTTTCCCCCTAGCAAAATTACTTCATTAATATAACAATTTTCACGGGCTAGTTTATAAACATACCATGAATTTGTAATCACTTTAACTTCTTTTGTAATTAATTTAACAAAGGCTTCACAAGTTGTTCCCGCCCCAACAAAAATAACATCATTTTCTTTGACTAACTGCTGGGCTGTTTTTGCTAAAGTATTTTTAAGATTAGTATTTAAATTAGCCTTTGTCTGGCGTGTTTCTTCATTTTGATTAATATTGTTTAAAACATTAATTCCCCCATATGATAAATTAATAATTCCCTGTTCTTCTAATTCTTTTAAATCGCGGCGTAAAGTAATATAAGGAACATGGTGGGAATTCATATAATCTTTGACATCATTCATATTATAAAATGTTTTTTGTTTTAAAAAATCTAATAATATTTTTTGGCGCTCAATTTTATGCATAACTTTCTCCTTTTGGTAACAAAACACCCCGGTGGGTAACAAATAAATTATAACCTAAAAAAGAATAAATAATAATATCTATTCTTTTTATCAATTATCGTAAACTAATTAAAGCCATCACGGCACTAAATAATCCACAACCTCAAATTGCCGCAAAAATGGCAAAAATATTTAATTTAATAAATCGAAAAATTGAATTTGAGCCAACATGCTCAATATGGCTTTTCTTTTCTTGGTAACGATTTCATCAAATGTGCAAGCCAATAAAAATAAGCAAGAGCGTACCGAAAACACCAAGACCAATATATGAATATAAAAGGACGGTATTTGTTAAATCTACTGTAAAAATTAACATTGCTGTTTTAAAACGAGTTTACAATTTAACGATTTCACGAATTCGATCAGTAACATGCTCAACATCAGTACCAATCACCAGTTGAAGACCTTCTTGACCAATCCGAATAACTTGATACACTCCCGCCGCTTTTAATTGTTCATCGATGTCTAACTTATTGTCTTTAACAACCAACCGTAATCTTGTTGCACAATTTTCAATTACTTTGAAATTATCCTTGCCAACTAGGCGAACAATTTCCCCAGCCATATTATCATATTTTTCTTTTAAACTTGCTCGTTTATTATGTTTACCTTTACCAGCTTTGGCAATAACTTTTAAATCTTCGGCATTTTCGGCCGCAATATTTGTTTTCAAATTATGTTCTGCTTTGACTGGGCCAATTGTACGACCTGGGGTTGGAATATTCATTTTTTTGATTACATAGTATCAAATAAAGTAATAAATAACTCCCATTACAGCTGAAATTGGGAAAATTCATAATGGATTAGCTAAAGTTTTTGCTCCTGAACTAGCATTTTGTAATGACATTGTTCAAGATTTGGGTACCGAAATTAAATAGTCAATTAATCCGGCCGAAAAACCAAATCCTAATCTAATTCCCATCCCAACAACTAAGGCGGCAAAGCAAGCAGTTAAGAAAGCGTGAATAAAGAGTAATAATGGTGATAAGAAAATTCAAATAAAGACAAGTGGTTCATCAATTCCAGTTAAAAAGGCCACTAACGCTGTTCCGGCAATAAAAGTTGCTGTTTCACGTCGTTTATTTTTATCAGCAATCATAATCATTGCTAACCCCGTGGCAGGAATCCCACCAAAGAAAGTTGGGAAAAATCCAGCTTGGAAAATTCCTGAACCAATAACTCCAGCGTTAAAAGCAGTAATATCACCAAAAACAATTCAACGCCCATTTCCTAAATTAATTCCTCCTGGAACTTCACTAATTCCTGGTAATAATGACCCCTCAATTGGTAATTGAAATCATAAAAAAGTATTAATAATATGATGAGCACCAAATGGTTGTAATAACCGGTTAATAAAGGCATAAACCCATGCCCCACCAGCCGCTGAAGCCGTTGAGGATGAAATACCCTGACCGATAATAATTAACGCATATTGAATTCAAGGTCAAATGGCCGCAAAAATAAAGGCTAGACCAAATGTTGTTACAACAGTAATCATTGGAATAAAGCGGCGACCACCAAAAAAGGCTAGGGCCTGGGGCAATTGAATATCTTTAAAACGATTATAAAAATAGGCAACTAAGGCTCCACATGTGATTCCTCCAATAACTCCAGTATTTAAAACATAAATTCCCGAATTAATTAAATCTCCTGGATTAGCCCCTGCCCTTGGGTCTTGAAATGGTTTTGGAACATATAAAAGCTGACTAAACTTTCAGGAAATTAGTTCATCAGCATGATTTGTTGCATTCTTAAAACCATCATACGTTAAAACGTTATTATAAAATAAAGAGGCAATCATTCCTTCCTGTGTCATCAAGGCTAAAATAAAATAAGCAATTCCCCCACAAAGGGCAGCTTCCCCCCGAAAATCTTTTGCTAAACCAAAAGCCACACCAATCGCAAAAATGATTGCAATATTATTAAAGACAGCGGCTCCGGGGGCCATAATAAATTGGCCAATTCATCATACTGCTGAGTTTTCAACAATCCCAATTGTTGGATCACTCATTAATGAACCAATCCGATTCATTAAAGCAGCAATTGGTAAAACAGCAATTGGAAACATTAATGATTTTCCTAGTCGCTGTAAACTAACACCAGCATGATGAAAGAAATTTTTTGCAGAAGAATTAGCTCGAGGTTTTTTAACAGGGCGCTTATCCTTCCTGTTCAAAAGTAATTCTGTCATGTTATTTTCCTTTCTATTATTTAATAATACTTACTTGGAAATAAATAATTTTGACACTTTTTGTGTCGGACTTATTTTATTGTAAAACTTCTTAACATCTAATTAATAATTTATAGATGCTATCCCCATTATAATACAATAAATATAAATTATGATAATAAATTATAAATTATGATAATTCATAAAATCTTTTTACCTAAAAAAATAACTACATACATAGCTATTTTTTTCACGGATAAATTTTTACTCCTTTAACAACGCGATTGATTTGACCAGTTGGACAAGGGTTATCAGGGGTAATTTCAAATCGAAGCGCAATAAATAAAGCATAAATTTGCGCTCACACAATTGCTTGTAATCCACTAATAACATCGTTGCTAGTTTGTAATGGCCAAGGAAGATATTTATTACAATAAGGCATAATTTCTTCATCAATTATACTGTCAAAAACAATGATTTCCCCGGCAATATTATCATGAAAGAGTTCTTTTAAAAGATCAAAATCATATTGGCGAGTATATTTGTCTTGGCTTAAGAAAAATAATACAGTTGTTTTTGGCGTGATGATTGCTTTAGGACCGTGGCGGAAACCTAAAGCAGTATTAAAAGTACTTACTATTTTCCCATTTGTTAATTCTAATAATTTTAAACTTGCTTCTTGCGCAAACCCTTTTAAAATATTTGTTCCTAAAAAAACAACCCGTTCTGCTGGTACTGTGGCTAAAGCAACAATTTGGCGATAATTTTGGGTTAAAAATTCTTCAGTTTTAGTAATTAAATCATTTAATTCAATTTTTAAACTACTATCATCTTGGTTAAAAATTAAGAATGCTGTTAAAAGCATGCTAGTAAAACTTGATGTCATCGCAAATGATTGATCATTTGTTGCTGGTGGTAATAATAAACTCAATGTTTTTTTATTGTTTTGATTTTTTTGATACAATTGGCCCTCTCTATTACAAGTAATAATAATTTGAAATAAGTTTGGAACAATTTGTTCAGCCATAGTAATGGCTCCTATTGATTCAGGAGAGTTTCCAGAACGAGCAAATGAAATCAAAATAATTGGTTCTTCACTGTTATTAAAATAAACTGCTGGATTTGAGACTATATCAGTTGCGGCATTACTAACGGCATGATATCCTTGTAATTTTAGATAATCAGCCAAAATCACACCCGCAAATTCACTTGATCCTGAACCTGTAAAAATAATTTTTGTTTTTTTAAGATTAAAAAGCTTCAAAAAAGCTTTAATTTTTTTTTCTTCTTTTGTTACTAACTCAATAATTTCTGCTCATACCTTCGGTTGTTGAAAAATTTCTTGCGCTGTATAAATTGACCCCATTGTTTTAAGGTCTTGTTGGTTTAATCCAAAAATCATTATCTTCTTCCTTTCTTTGTTTCATTATATCTTAATCAATGATTATTTTTTATAAAATATGATAATTTTATATAAATTAAATTATAAAGAAAACCTTCTTTGTCATTTTTCAAAGAAGGTTTTTAAATATTACTGTTAATAAAATACAATTACTCTTTATCCTTTGCTTTCTGTTTTTTTGGTTTTTTTAATTTTGTTTTAATTTTATGCATTCAAATTTCTCAATATGTATCATGTAATTTAACTTGGCTTTTATAAGCATAAATTGGTTTTGAAAAGTATAGTATCACATCTCCAATTATGATCATTAATAGACCCAGAACAAATGTAATAACAAATTGTCATGGTCGTGCTCAGTCTCCTAACCCTAAAGCCCCGGCAATATCGCCAATAATATAATTTGTGTCAAAATATTGATTAAATAATTCCACGGCCAGTAACATAATCAAACCGGTTAAAATTGATTTAACAATAACATTTTTAACCGTATCTTTTTTAACTTTAAAATCACTTAAGCCATATAAATAGACATATAAAAAGGCAAATAAACTAAATGTATGTCCAAAAAAGAAAATATAATAATAAAAATCAGTTAATGGTACTAAATAAGTTGGAAAAAATAAAGTTAAAATTGGTCCAAAAATTGCTAATGGGAAAAAACATTCTAAAAAGATTTTGTGCGGAAAAAATAATATAATAACAGATACCCATGCGACAATTGAACAAGAATATAACGAAAAATAATTTGGAAAATGCTGTCATCCTCCATTATTTAACATGGCATAAAAACGTTGTCCTTCAACTATTAAAATCCAAATTGCCATAACCACTCTTAAGTATCAATGGTTGGCTGTTTTTTTATAAAATTTTGGAAACATTCATAGACTAGCCCATAAAAAAAATGACAGAATAATTGCTAAAATTCATGAAAATGTTATCATTTTTAAACCTCTCCTTTATTTAAAATAAAACATCTTTATTAATTATATTTAGTTCGGAATATTTTGCAATTAAATTTCAAAAATAAAACAAACCACAATAGTGGTTTGTTTTAACAAAAATAGTCTTATTTTACTTTAAAATATTAATATTATAACTAATGTTATCACCATTAATATTTTCTGTAATACTTGCTGTACAACGAATAATCATTTTTCCAGCTGGTTTTAATTTACATAGCACTTTTACTTTAGGATTATTAGCAAAATCAACTTTGATTAGTTCTTGACTAACTGATTTTTTAGTCTCTTTTTCTGTTATTTTAAGCTTAAACGAATCTCAACTTTTTTCAAAATCACTAGTATTTTGGTAATTTACCCGTAAATTATCAACAACGATTTGATTGGGAGATAAAATGATATCTGTTAATGATTCTTTGCTTAGTTTTGGATCCAATTCGGAAAAACATAATTGTAAATAATCTATTTCAAAAATATTCATTATTCTAACCTCTTTTTACTTTTTTCTTGGCTTGTTTTCTTGCTAGTTTTGCCAATGAGCGCATCATAATGTTATCAAAATGTTTATCACTTAAATGGCGTTTAGCTCATAATGTTCGCCCTGCTAAATATCCCCCATGGTAACGGGCTTTGGGATGACGTTTACGAAGGGCTTTTGTAATTAATTTTGCAATCACAATTGGGTCATGACCAAAATCTGGTCCTGGTAACATTCCTAATGCTAAATTAATTTCTTCTTGATAAGCTGAAGTTTGGGCGGTTTTCGCTAGGGTTTCAGCCGCTAAATGTGATCATTCTGACTTAATTGCTCCTGGCTCAATTACAACAACATTAATCCCAAATTTTCTTGTTTCTAATCGTAATGAATTGCTTAACCCTTCAACAGCAAATTTACTAGCAGCATATCAACCTCCAACAGGATGAGAAATAACTCCCATAATTGATGAAAGGTTAAAAATATAGCCACTTTTTTGAGCGCGCATCTGGGGTAATACTAGTTGTGTTACTCGTGCTAAGGCAAAAAGATTAACTTCAAATTGCTGACGGGCTTCTGCTAAGTTGGTGTCTTCAATTGTCCCATATAAACCATACCCAGCATTATTGACTAACACATCAATACGACTACTTTTTGTGATAATATTTGTAATTGCTTTAACAATGCTATTATCATCAGTTACATCAACTTGGACTGGAATAATTCCAAATGGTTTTAATTCCTGTTCCATTCGTTCAAGGCGACGAGCTAAACCGTATACTAAATAACCTTGTTTACTTAGTTCAATTGCAATTACTTTCCCAATCCCTGATGAAGCTCCTGTCACAATTGCAACTTTTTGTTGTTTAGCCATTTTTATTTCCTTCTTTCCATTTTTTTATTTTAATTACTACTTTTTATTAATAATTAAATCATTTAATTGGATAATAAATTGATCAAATGGGAGTGTAATTTGTTCTTGATTTCCATACTGACGATAAGTAATAACATTCTCCTCAACTTCTTTATCCCCAATTACTAATTGATAAGGGATTTTTGAAGTTTGGGCGTCGCGAATTTTATAACTTAACCGTTCATCACGTTGATCAACAATTGTTCGGATTTTTAATTGTTTAAATTGTTGTTGCAACTTTTGACTATATTCTAAATGACTTGCTTTTAAAGCAACTGGAATAATCGCAATTTGCGTTGGCGCTAGCCATAATGGTAAAACCCCGTTAGTTTGCTCTAATAAAATAGCGATAAAACGTTCATACGTTCCAATTAACCCACGGTGAATGATTGTTGGACTTGAAGTTTCTCCTTTTGAATTAATATATGATAAGTTAAATTTTTTTGGTAGTAAAAAATCAAATTGTAAAGTTGAAACAGTAATTTCATGGTTCAAGACTGTTTTAATTTGGATATCTAACTTTGGCCCATAAAAAGCTGCTTCCCCAAGCATTGGCACATATGGGATTGCTAGTTCATCTAGAGCTTCTTGCAACATTTTTTCCGCATTTTCTCACATTTGATCATCATCATAATATTTTTCTTTATTATTTGGATCACGTAATGATAATGAATAATAATCTACTTTAATATTAAAAGTTGCTAAAACTTCGTTAATTAATTTAAAGCAGCGTTTAAATTCATTCTTAATTTGGCTATTACGAACAAAAATATGGGAATCAGTTAAAGTCATCATTCGTACTCGTTCTAACCCCGTTAAACTTCCTGAAGATTCAAAACGGTGTAAAATGGCATGTTCAGCAATCCGTAATGGTAACTCACGATAACTACGTTGTTTGTAATTAAAAACAGCAATATGATGAGGACAGGCCATTGGTCTTAAAACACTTGCCTCATTATCACGTTCCATAACAGGAAACATATTTTCTTGATAATGATCTCAGTGTCCTGATATTTTATACATTTCATCAGTTCCTATAACAGGAGTTTCAACTTCAACAAAATCATATTCCCATTCTTTTTCACGAATATACTCTTGAATGATTTTTTTTAAAGCCATTCCATTTGGTAATCAAATTGGTAATCCTGGACCAATTAAATTATCAAATGTAAAAATCTCTAAATCTTTCCCAATTTTACGATGATCACGTTCTTTACGGTCATTTAATTCTTTTAACATTTCATCAAATTGGCTAATCGAAAAGTGACTAATAGCACTTATTCTTTGCAACATTTTATTTTTAGCATTATTTTGTCAATAAGCTCCAGCTAAGCCCATAATTTTAAAAGCTTTAATTAGTTTAAAATTAACAAAATCAAAAGGTTGGTAATAAAAATTATCACCAATTTGATATGAACAAATTTTAGCCTGGTTAACATTTTGTAGTAATTCGTGTAAATAAGGATTATCTTGATAACGTTTTAATCCTAACGCTATTGGTTCACACAATTTTTGCCCTTGCAAATGACTAGCAAGATTTTGCTTAAATTGTTCTTCAATTTTAACTAAATCCCCTTCTTTAATGCTAGGAGTAAGGTCAAAATCAAGATAGAAACCTTCTGCTGTTAATTCACTTTGGGCAATTTTTATTTCGGGATACATTTCTTGTAAGGTATGTGCTAACAATAAACTAGCACTACTATTAATTAATTGTACAGCATTTGCCGATTTTTCTGTTATTAATTCTAATTTCCCTCCTGTTGTGATAATTTCATCACGTTGATACCATTTTCCATCAATAATAGCTCCTCAAGTTGCTTTTCCTAAACTAATAGCAATACTACTTGCTAATTGTTCAACACTAAGGGGGGCTTGAAATTTTTTTTCTTGCCCATCGGGTAAAATTATTTTAATCATTGTTCTCATTCCTTTCTAAGCAAAAAATCGCTCCTATTCTAATGATTAGGAGCGATTTTTTCGCGGTACCATCCTTATTAAATTAAGTTACCTTAATTTATCTTTCACTCATTATAACGAAATGAGCTTAAACGTAAACTAGTTTCCTGGTAGTAAATTATTAAGATTTTTATTAAGCTTCCATCATCCTTAACTTGCTGGGAAAAAGTGCTTAATAATTTGTGGTCAGGTAGTTTAATTATTCAACTATTAATTCTTTTAATACATCACTACGAGCAAATAAGATTTTTGATCCAACTTTTGCTCCTCATTTTTTCGCAACTTCAATAATTGCATGATCGTTATCTTTAAATTCATTATAGTTATCAACTTTGTTCATAAAAATTGAATGTCATACTCCAAAAGCAGTATATAATTCTGGGGTTGGAGAAACTCCTAAAATTACAACATTTGGACGAAATTTTGAAACAGTTTTTAATAATGTTCCAGTATTTGATAACACAACTGCATATTCATATTCACCATTCTTACATTTTTCAGCTAATTTTTTAGCAATTTCAGCACGTGGTCCTGAAGTTGTTTTACAAGCATTTTCTAATTGTTTTTCATAATATAATTTTGAGTAAAACTCTATTTCAGCTCTCTTATTAATTGTTGCCATTGTGTCAACAGTAATAAATGGGTAATCCCCATTAGCTGATTCTCCTGATAACATTGTTGCATCAGCACCTAGTTCTGTTGCAAAGTAAACGTCAGTAACTTCAGCTCTTGTTGGATGTGGATTATCAGTCATTGATTCTAACATTTGCGTTGCCACAATAACAACTTTGCCAGCTTCCCGACATTTTCTAATAATAATTTTTTCTCAATATGGTACATCATAGTATGGGATTTCTAATCCTAAATCTCCCCGTGCAACCATAATTCCATCAGCAGCGGCAATAATATCATCAATATTATTAATTCCAATTTGTGATTCAATTTTAGCAATAATTTGAATATGTTCAGCATTTGCTTCTTTTAATAATTGGCGAATTTCTAAAACATTTTCTTTTGTATTTACAAAAGAAGCAGCAATATAGTCAACTCCTTGTTCAGCCCCATATTTAATATCTGCCATATCTTTTTCAGCTAAGAATGGTAATGTAAAAGCTACTCCTGGTAAGTTAATTCTTTTATTTGTTTTTACAACGTGATGATTAAATGCTTCAGTTGTAATAATCCCTGGTTGCACATCAGTTACATTTAATTGCAATTTTCCATCATCAACTAAAACAACATCCCCAGTTTTTAAGTCTTGTGACATATCATATGAAACTGTCATTTCTAATGCTGTTCCTTCACGACTAGCATATTCTGCTGGTAATGAATAAATTGTTACTTTTGATCCTTTAACAATTTCTTGTTTACCATCTTTCATTTTTCCAACACGAATTTCAGGCCCTTTTGTATCAAGCATAATTGAGATTGGTTTCCCAATTTTTTTAATAATTTCTTTTGTTCAAACAATACGTGCCCCTTGCTCTTCATAATCACCATGTGAAAAGTTTAAACGAATTGTATTCATTCCAAAGTCAAACAATTTTAAAATCCCTTCCTCTGAATGAGTACTTGGTCCAATTGTTGTAATAATTTTAGTTCTTTTCATTTTATCTTTTAAGTTTATTTTGTCCATTAGTTTTGTATTCTCCTCTTAACTTTCTACTCTTTTATTTTATCCTAATTTCATTATTTTTTATAGATATTATCATTTAAATTAGTAAAATCAGCCAAAATATCTTTGCGTGAGATGCGGGGAATGCTTAATGCTTCCATAATTGGGCGAGCGACAATTTCATCCCCAACATTACCAACAGCAATTCCCCCAATTCCGGCTAAAATTTGTTCAACCGCAAATTTTGCCATTTGGAAAGCGCGATAGCGTTCCATCGCCGTTGGAGTTCCTCCCCTTTGAATATGTGCTAAAACAGCTTCACGAGTTACATAACCACTAGTTGTTTCGACTAAACGGGCTAATTTTTTTAAATCAGGGTAAATTAGTTCACTAACAACAACAATTACACTACGTTTATTTTTATCATGCATTTCTTTAACTTTTGAAGCAATTTCTGCTTCTGTTAAAGCTGATTCATTTATTGAAATAATGTCAGCTCCGGCGGCAATTCCAGCATATAAGGCAATATCACCACATGAATGTCCCATTACTTCAACAATTGCACAACGATTATGAGATTGAATTGTATCACGAATGCGATCAAGGGCTTCAACAACAATATTAATTGCCGTATCAAAACCAATTGTATAGTCTGTTGAAGTAATATCATTATCAATTGTTCCTGGTAAAGCAACACAATTGATGCCCATTTCGGTTAGTTTTTGGGCGCCTTGGTAACTACCATCACCCCCAATAACAACTAATGCATCAATTCCTTTTGCTTTTAAATTGGCAACAGCCTTTTGACGAACTTCAACTTCTTTAAATTCAGGTAAACGCGCTGTTCCTAACACTGTTCCACCACGATTAATAATTGAATCAGCAAAATTAACCCCAACTGGTTCAATTCAGTCATTAACTAATCCTAAATAACCGTCTTTTACTGCATATACTTCTAAACCTTTAGCAATTGCAGTTTTTACTACTCCACTAATAGCGGCGTTCATTCCCTGTGAATCACCACCAGAAGTAAGAATTCCAATCCGTTTTATCATATATTCTTTCTCCTTTAATTAATTTACCTAATTATTATAACTTACTTTTAGAAAAAAAATAATAATTCTCTGATTAATTGATTATAGTACTATTAACTTTAGTAACGGAATTAGATTATTAATAAAAAAAACAATTACAATAATAAAAAAACTTACTAATTTATTAGTAAGTTTTTTTATTTTGATGATTTTGATGATTCATCTTTGCTTCTTTTTGGTGTTGAATTTGATTCAACTGGGTCAACTTCAACTTCTTGATTCAACAACCCAACATTATTTAAAATAAATTGGCCAGCTTGTGATGCTAAAGAGTAGCGACATTTTTTCTTGCTTCGAGTTCCTTCAATATAATTAATTGTAATTTGATTTAACTTCTTATTTTGTCTTACATTGCTGATTTTACGAATTAGAATTCTTTCCCCTAAGAAAGTAATTTCTTTGTCACCAATACCAATTGCCATTGTGTGTAAGAATAAAAAGATATAAATTCCAACCCCAACTGTTAAAGCAAAACCTAAAACAATTAAGATAATCACCACATAACTTGGAATATTTTCAACAACAAATTGAAGAATAAAACCAGTAACAACCACAGGGATATTAGCCCCTAATATTGAAAAGACACTAATTAATACTTTTTTGTTTATAAAGACTTCTTTAAACTCATGTTTTTTAAAACTAATTAAATAACCTAAAATTGAAGCACCAACAGCCACTAATAAGAAAGCGGCCATTGCTAAGGCAATAATTAGACTTTTGACTGAATCTAAATCTGCATAAAGATTAAACATTCTCTCATCTCCTTTTAAAATTATTTACGAACTTGGGCCATAACTTCTTGAGCAAAATCTACTTGCTCTTTTTCAATTCCTTCCCCAACTTCATAACGAATCATTTTTTTAACACTAACATTATTAGCTTTTAAAAAGTCACTAACTTTTTGATCAGGATTAATAACAAAAGCTTGATCAAGTAATGAAATTTCTGCTAATTGTTTGTTTAAACGACCTTCAACCATTTTTTCTAAAATGTTATCTGGTTTTCCAACATTTTTTGGATCGTTTTTAGCTTCCGCTGTTAAAATTGCTTTTTCACTTGCTAAAAAGTCTTGGCTCATTTCTTCGCGTGAGACAAATTGAGGACGCATTGCTGAAACATGCATTGCTAATTGTTTTCCAGCTTCTTCACTAATTACCCCATCAAATAATAATGCGGCAACAATTCGTTTATTTGAGTGAACATACGCACCAATTGATTGATTATCATTTACTTCTAAAATTGTAAAACGACGTAAAGTAATTTTTTCTCCAATTGTGGCAATTGCATTTGTAATTAAGGCATCTAATGTTTGGCCATTAACATCTAATTGCAATACTTCTTCAACAGTACTAACATTACTGTTTACTAAAGTTGCTCCAATTTGATCTAATAAAGTTAAAAATTGTTGGTTTTTTGCAACAAAGTCTGTTTCTGAATTTACTTCAAAAACAACAACTTTATTTCCTTTCATTGTCATTCCAACTAATCCTTCAGCGGCAATACGATCAGATTTTTTTGCTGCTTTTGTGATTCCTTTTTCACGTAATCATTTGATTGCTTCATCAATATTTCCGTTTGTTTCTTCTAATGCTTTTTTACAATCAAGCATTCCTGCTCCGGTTGCAGTACGTAATTCTTTAACTAATTGTGCAGTAACTACCATTTCTAAAACCCTCCTTAAATTATTTTTTTACGATTTGATTATTACTAATTTGTAATAATGCTGTTAATTGTTCAATCATTTCAGCTTTTTTAGCTTTTTTTAAACCAAATTCGCTGGCAATTTTTTCTAATTGATCAACTTTTAATTTTGTTAAACTTTTTTCAAGATCATTGTCAATAACTCCAATACTTGCAAAAGCTGAGTTAGTTTCTTCAATTACTGGAGCTTTTTCAACAGGAGTTGGGACTGGCGTCTTAACTGGTTTTTCAACGACTGGTGCTGTATCAGTAACTGGTTTTTCAACGACTGGGGCAACAACTGGTCTTGGTCCTGATTGTTCACGACGTTCTGGACGATTAAAATCTCTTTTTCCAAATTCACGACGTTCTGGACGATTATCATCACCTTCACGGCGAACAAATTCACTTGGTTTAAATTGTGGTTCTGACATTTTTAAGCCCATAGCATCACCATATAAATCAGCAATATGATGAGTAATAATCGCAATTGCTCTTGTTGTATCATCATTAGCCGGAATGATATAATCAATACCATCAGGATCAACGTTAGTATCACAAATTGCAATAACAGGGATTCTTAATTTTTGTGCTTCCTTTACAGCAATGTATTCTTCTTTTGGATCTACGACAAATAATGCTTGTGGTAATTCTTTCATTCCTTTGATTCCACCTAGGAATTTTTCTAATTTTTCTTTTTCTTTTTTAATTAGAATTTGTTCTTTTTTTGGTAATAATTTTAATTCGCCATTTTTTTCCTGACGTTCAATATTTCATAAGCGTTTAACACGTAAGTGGATTGTTTTTAAGTTAGTTAATGTACCTCCTAATCAACGTTGATTAACATAGAAGTTTTCACTACGTTCTGCTGCATCTTTGACAATTCATTTTGCTTGTTTTTTTGTTCCAACAAAAAGGATTTTACCTTTTTTTGTTGCTAATGTTGCCATTAATTTTTTAACATCTTCAAGTCTTCATAATGTTTGTTGTAGGTCAATAATATGAACCTTATTTTTTTCTCCATAAATATATGGTTTCATTTTTGGATTTCATCTTTTTGTTTGATGACCAAATTGTGCTCCGGCTTCCCAAAGCATTTCTCTTGTTAATTCTTTTGCCATTTTCAGTTTTCTCCTTTTCGTTTCTGCTTCCATCTACTTCTAACATTTACCACTTTATATTAAAAATAAAGCACTCGACAAATGAATTCATAAATGTGTCTGTATAACCATAAATTAAGTAAATACAACATATGAATTATAACATAATTTTAAAAAAGAAAGCACTATTTAGTAAAATAGTGCTTTTAAAAAATAATAAATTTGGCTGTTTTTTTGTTTTTTTATAAAAAAATGTTTAAAATTAAAGTTTGTTTTTCAAAAGAGTTACATTTTAATTTCTTAAATGTAATTGATAACCCTCCGCAAGGGATTTAGGGGAAAAATTAAGGTTAGCAAAATTTAATGTCTGATTAAGCATAATAAGGAAAGAATTTTTGTCCAGTTCCACTACCATCTTTTGATTTAAAACGTGCATTATTTTTAAAATTTCAACAAAAACAATAATAGTAATCAAAATTTGGGTTGGAATAATAATAAATAAAATAGAAGTAATTAATTTTGAAAAAGGTCGATTTTTAATATTTTCAAAATACGGAATTGCAAGAGAAAATTTTGATAAGATATTAATACTAAAAAACATGATAATTAAAAACCAGAATTTTAAAAGTTTTTTTGGACCAAATAGTTTTGACACTAAAATTCCGACAGGAATAAAAATAAATAAATCATTTAAAATAATTATTAGTAAGATAATGAAATAAATGGGATTAAAAACTTCATTTAAAATATTAAAATTATTTAAAATCGAAGCGCCCAAAATAACGATTGGTAAAAAATAACCTATTCTTAGTAAATTATTAACTATTTTTCAATTACCCAATATTAGCGATAAACCAATTGATAATTGAAAATAATTAAAACAAGAAATTGTAACTAAAAAATATTTAATATTAAAAGTTTTTGTTTCAATATAAAAACTCTTTCAAAGAACATCTCCTAAGAAAAATATTACAAAAGCGAAAATAATTGTTGCGATTTTAATGATTTTATAATTTATTTTTTGGTTAGGTCGATTACAAAAATATAATAAGTACCCTATTGCAAAAATTGAAATCATATAAAGGCTAGCAAAAACTGAAACCAATAAAATAAATTGGAAAGAATCTTTTTGGGAATTTGCAAAATTATTTGAAAAATTATAGTAATCCAAAAAGTGAATAAAATTATTTTCTCAACGGTTAAACATTAATACCCTCCCTTATTATCGGCAGTATGATTTAAAAATATGTTATAACTCCAAGGCAATTTAATTATTTTCACTTAAAATTACAACAGCAACACTATATTCTTGGTCATGACTAATTGAAACATTTAACTGCTCATTTTGTTCAAGTTGAACTCCCTTAACATCTATTTTTTTATTATTACTTAAGATTATACTAATTTCGTTTAAAACAATCTTTTCACTATTAATTGCTTTAAAAATTGCCTCTTTAGCAGCCCAGCGACCAGCTAAATACTCAATTTGACGATTTAAGTTATTAATTTGGGAATAATATTGATACTCAACTGGTGATAAAAGCTTTTTAACAAATTCAGGACTTGGTTTTATTCGATTATTTTTGACAATATCAATTCCTACATTTTTAATCACTTAAATAACCCCAATTCAGTATTATATTAACTATTTTGATACAAAAATATTTTAACCTATTTTTGAAAATAAACCAAATATATTTTAAATTTTATTGTTTAATAAAATTTTTCGTTATAATTAAAATAATAAAGGGGGCTTTTTAATGGAAAATATTAGTTTCAAAAATGTCGATTTAAATATAATTAACCAAATTATTGCCTACTATACCAAATACGAAGTCCCTCAACGTGATCAAAATAAAAAAAATGTTTTTCAAAAAGACGGAATAACAATTACAATTTACCAAACAAACACTGTTTTGTGACAAGGCCCCAAGGCGATAAAAGCCGCAGCGTACTTTTTTCCGATAAATGCAAGAAATAGCCCCCCTCAAAATCAACCTATTGCTTATAATACACCAAATATTATTGGAAATGATGAGGTTGGTGTTGGAGATCTATTTGGGCCCCTAGTTGTTTGTGCAACTTCATTTAGTAGTGCAAGTGTAAAAGCATTAAGTGCCTTGCCAATTAAAGATAGTAAAAAATTACGCGATAATGTTATTCTAACATTAGCGCCACAAATTAAAGCACTTGTTAGTTATAGTATTGTTATTATTAACAACGAAACATATAATGCTTTATTCAATAAATATAATAATTCTCACATTATTAAAGCCCAAGGTCATAATCAGGCCTTAATAAACTTAATAACAAAATTAAATCAGCGCCAAACTATTTATATTGATCAGTTTGTTAATCCAAAAAAATACTTTGAATATTTGCAAGACCAAAAACAAGTTATTAAAGAAAACGTTAACTTTTTAACCCATGGTGAAGAACAAATTTTGGCAATTGCTTGCAGTGCAATTCTTGCACGGGCAACTTTTTTAACCGAGATTAAAAAATTGGAAAGTAAATTTAACATTGCGTTACCATTAGGAGCTAGTGCAACAACAAAACAATTAGGAAAAAAATACAAAAAAATTTTCCCCCCCGAGCAATATCGACAATTTATCAAAGATCACTTTAATGTAGAACCAAAATAAAAAGTTATTGCTAATATTTAACAATAACTTCAACGGGCGATATCATTCGACAATTAATGTTTGCAAGGGCAAACATTTTTTTAACAGCCTGATTATCTTCGGTTTTATCATATTTATCATTATCATAAATTACTTCTTTAATACCGGCTTGAATAATTAATTTAGCACATCCTGAGCAAGGAAATAAAGTCGTATAAATTCGACAATTATCTAAGTTTGTTTTAGCACTTAGAATTGCATTTAATTCAGCATGTGCAACATACGGATACTTTGTTTCTAAATATTGTCCTTCACGACTTCAAGGGAATTCATCATCATTTAAACCACGGGGCAAGCCATTATAGCCTGTTGCAATAATTTGATTAATATTATTAACAATGCAACTACCAACTTGGGTATTTGGATCTTTACTGCGCATTGCACAAACATGAGCGACACTAAGAAAAAAATTATCTCAACTTAAATAATTTTCCCGTTTTTGCTGCTGAATTGTTGCCATTAGAATTTAACTCCTTGTCATAACTGATATAATGCATTAGTTTGTTCTGACAATATTTCTGGTCATTTTTCTTTTGGTAACTGATAATAATTGCGTAGCATATTTTCAATTGTTCCTTTATCAATTAACCCTAATTGTCAATATTTAATTAAAGTGTATATTGTTTCAGGGCTATATGGGGGAACATAAGGACGAATTAAGAAACAAACTAAAATCGTAATAATTGCTCCAAATAAAATAATTAATGGATAAATTAACATTGTTCAACCATTTTTTTGTTTCAAATTAACATCAAATAAAAATGAAATCGCACTACCAATAAAAAAGGCAACTAAAACTATTAATAAAGCCATAAATTGGCCAGTAAAAATTGGAAAAACAATTAATCAAATTGGAACAATTATTGTTCTTTTATTTGAAACTAGTTCTGCCAAATTATCTTTACCATAGTTATAAGTAAATAGCCCCCCTCATAATAAACTTAAAATAATTGATGACCCGGCAAAAATAAAGTTTGGCATTGTTGATGATAAGAATAATCCGACTAACGGAATCCCAAAAATTAAAATAACCACCATTCGTCAACGTCCTAAAATTGCTTCGGTAAAACGCGCAATTAAGAATAATAGAAAAACATTAATAATTGTTGTAAAGATATCCGCATCATAAATTCAAAAAGTTCATAAACGCCATCATTGATTTGATCAAACTAATAAATCACGGTTAATCCCTCCAAATAATAATTGGAGAATTGATGATGGTGTTTGATTACTTATTCCTAGTAAATTAGCGCCAAATAACATAATAAATAGTGGAAAAACTAATAAAACAAAAGAAATAATTCAGGTAATAACCAAATTATTGTAACTTAGTTTTTGGCTTAGTTCTTTTAAATGCTTGGTAATATTACTATCAGGGTCATTAATTTTATCCATTAATTCCTCTGGTGATAATGCCCCCACATTTGAATTTTCAATATTCTCAGTTAAAATATTTGCTTTGGGATAAAATTCTTGTAGTTTCGCTGCATAATTTGTTTTATCAACCGCTAAAATAACATCCCCATCTTCTTTTTTAATAATCTGAGAACGATCTTCGGTTAAAACAACTGATAATACGTTTAATTTTGCCCGTTGTTGTTTTTTTGATAAAAAACCTTTCAAACTTACCACAACTTCATCATCAATAATAAATTCATTTAAATCTTTTTCAAAATTATCTATAATCCGAATAATTTGAAACTGCTTATTATCGATTTTGTAAAGATAAACATTATTATTACTGCGCGCTTTATTTTTATAAACAGTATATTTTTCCTGCTTTAAAAAATATTCTACTAATGATAACTTATCCTTATCAAAATTTGCCATATTATCACCTACTCTTTCTCTCGTAAACTTGCCAGTTTTTCGCTAAACTCTAATGGTAATTCACTAGTAATTTTAATTATTTTACCAGTGCGAGGATGAACTAACTCTAATTCATATGCATGTAAATATTGCCCAAATGGTTCTTTTTTATCACTTAAATAACCATAAGTTGGATCTCCATAAACAGGATGATTAATATATTGCAAATGAACTCTAATTTGATGAGTTCTTCCTGTTTCTAACTCACACTCTATATAAGTATAATCGCTAAAGCGTTCAATTACAAGTATATTTGTCACAGCTGGCTTTGAATTTTGTCCCGTCACAGCCATTTTTTTACGATCAAAGGAGCTGCGACCAATTGGAGCATTAATTTTAGCCCTATTTTCACTAATTACACCATGAACTAAAGCGCGATAACGACGATGCAAGGTTTTATTTTGAATTTGTTTTTGCAAATGCTGATGAGTAAAATCGTTTTTTGCGACTACTAATAACCCTGTTGTTTGACGATCAATGCGATGAACAATTCCCGGACGTAATTCCCCACTAACTGTTGACCAATTAACATCTAATCCTAATAAGCCATTTACCAAGGTATTTTCATAATGTCCTGGGGCAGGATGAACAACCAAACCATTTGGTTTATCAATTATCATTAAATCATCATCTTGATACATAATTTTTAAATCCATTACTTGGCCAACCAATTCTTGGTTAGCTGATATTTCTGGGGTATTAACTTCAATTTCATCATTGATTTGTAATTGGTAATTACTACTAACTTGTTGATTATTAACGCTAATAAAACCTGTTCGAATTAAAGTTTGAATTTTAGTTCGTGATAATGGTTCAGCGGATGTGACAAAATATTCGGTTAAATATTTATCAAGGCGCATTTGACTAGTACTAATAATCTTCATTATTCTTCTCTTTCTGGGTGGGCAATTCCCTCTTTATGATATTCACGATAATATTTGATAATACTGATAATAACTCCAATTACAATGACAACAACTCCAAATGTTACTCACATATCAGCTAAATTAAATATACTATAGGGAGGAAATAACACTCAGGCCAGAAAATCAACAACACCACCATTATTTCACATTCGGTCAACCAAATTACCAAAGCCACCAGTAACAATCATTACTAAACCAACTATAATAACTTTTTGATTAGCATATAGAAATAATAGTAACGCTAAAACAGTAATTAAAACAGCGCCAACGATTGTTCCGGCTAAATTATCAGCATTAGCCCCAAAGGCAATTCCCTTATTAATAATTAACTGAAAATTAATAAAACCATCTAAAAACGGAACTTGAACATTATAGGGTAATAAATTAAAAGCCAATTGTTTTGAAATAATATCTAAAGTTAATAAGCCACAAAAAATTGGCAAACAAACAATGAGTTTATACTTTCAAAGATATTCTCTTAATTTAAAATGTTCCTTAACATCATTAAAAAACTGTTTTGAGCGTGCTGGCATTTTTTCTTCTCCTTTTATTTATTAATTATTATCTCATAATTTCTTAATTTAAGATATCAAAACAACGCAAACAAATTTCATTATTTGCAGCTAATTTATCAACAATCATTCAACAACGAGCACATTTTGACCCGTTTTTTGGTTGAACTTGTAAATAACTTGTTTCATATTCATTTAAATTAGTGTGATCATCAGTAAAGCTAACTGCACTAACAATAAAAATTTGGTGTAAATCAATAATATTCGCTAATTCTTGATATTCTGGTTTCAAGGCAATTGTTACTTGGCATTCTAATGACTTATTAATAATTTTTTGTTCACGACAAACTTCTAATTCTTTATTAATATCATCACGTAATTTTAAAACTTTATTTCAGCGATAAATAATTTCAGGGCTAACTTCACAATTTAAATCATAATTATCTTCTAAATGAATTGATGGAGCTTTATCAGGATAATTAATAAACTGATGGGTTTCTTCTGTGGTATGGGGAATAATTGGTTTTAAAACATCAATTAAAACACGATAAATTTGGTATAAAGTTGTTTGTACTGCACGACGGCGCGGCGCATTAACTTTTTCAATATATAAAATATCTTTAATAAAATCTAAATAGAATTTTGATAAGGTTGTAATAACAAAATTATTAATTAACGTAAAGACAGTATTAAAATTAAAACTTTCATATCCTTTAATTACCTTTTCTTGAAATTCTTTTGTTAAATGTAAGACATAGTTATCAACTTCACTTAAATTTGGACTAAAATCTTGGTTAATATCAAAGTCCGCTAAATTTGCTAACATAAAACGTAAAGTATTACGAATTTTTCGATAAGCTTCGGCACTTTGTTTAATAATATCAGGGCCAATTTTAACATCATCTTGATAATCAACTGAAGCTACTCACATTCTTAAAACATCAGCCCCATATTGTTCGGCAATTTCTAAAGGACTAATAATATTACCCAGTGACTTACTCATCTTACGGCCCTTTTCATCATTAACAAAACCATGGGCCACAACATTACGATAAGGTGCATGACCCGTTGCAATAACCGAAGTAATTAAAGATGAATTAAATCATCCTCGGAACTGATCAACTCCTTCTAAATACAATTCAACTGGATGATTATAACCACGGTTTTTAATCACAGTTAAATTACTTGAACCACTATCAAATCAAACATCCATAATATCTTGCTCTTTTTTAAAGTTTTTATTTTGATAACTTGCTGGTAATAATTCATCAGCTGATCATGAAAATCAAATATTTGTTGTTTGATTAACTTTAAAAAGATTAATAACATGGTCAATAATTTCAGCATTAATTTGGGGGGCATTATTTTCATCATAAAAAACAATAATTGGTACTCCTCAAAGACGTTGACGCGAAATACATCAATCTTGACGGTTAGCAATCATATTGGCAATCCGTTTTTCACCCCATTCTGGGAACCAATTAACCTGACTAATTTCTGATAATAATGCTGGTTTAATTTTATTAATCGCTACAAATCACTGATCTGTTGCCCGATAAATTACTGGTTTCTTTGTTCGTCAATCAACCGGATGTTTATGCTTAATAAACTTTAATTTTAATAATTGATTATTAGCTGCTAAGCGTTCCCCAATTATCTTATTAGCATCTTCATAAAATAATCCAACTAATTGGTCATCATTAATGGCTTTTGTATATTTTCCTTCGTTATTTAATGGTGCATAAACTTTAATATTATTTTGGCGGGCAATTAAATAGTCATCTTCACCAAACCCAGAGGCAATATGAACAATTCCTGTTCCGGTTTCAGTTGTGACATGATGGCCTAAAACAACAGCTGTTTCGCGTTGATATAATGGATGGGCTGTTATTGTGTCCACGAGATCATTTCCTCAGCAAGTTTTAACAACTGTTACACTTTCTCATCCTAAAGTTGTTGTTAAAAATTCTAATAAATTTTTGGCAACTAAATATGATTGTTCACCAACTGTCACAAGAACATACTCAATTTCCGCCCCAACAGCTAATAATTGATTCATCGGAATTGTTCATGGCGTTGTTGTTCAAATCACTATTTTCGTTCCTACTGGCAATTCTTTACTTGTTAAAACATCAAAAGTAACATAAATTGAAGGTGATGCTAATTCTTCGTATTCAATTTCTGCTTCTGCTAAAGCTGACTCACTTGAACATGATCAATAAATCGGTTTTAAATCACGATAAATTAAACCATCAACAACCATTTTTTTAAATAGTTCTAGCTGTCCCAATTCATAATCTAACGTTAATGTGACATATTTATCATCAAAATCAGTTAATAACCCTAGTTTATTTAACTGATTAATTTGATTGGTAATTTGACCCTGTGCATATTGGGCACAAATTTCGCGAAATTCAACGGGCGAAATTGCTTTGCGATCAACGCCTTGATTTACAACCGCTGTTTCAATTGGTAGCCCATGAGTATCTCATCCGCAAATAAAAGGACTGTAGTTTCCTTTTAAATTATGATAGCGGACAATAAAATCTTTTAAAATTTTATTTAAAGCATGGCCAACATGCAAATTACCATTAGCATATGGAGGCCCATCATGCAATAAAAACTGTCGTTTGTCACGGTTTTTCGTATTACTTAATTGAGCAACATTTAATGTTCGTCATTTTTCTTGCAATAATGGTTCTTTTGTTGGCAAGTTAGCTTTCATTTCAAATGCAGTATTTGGAGTCAATAAGGTATCTTTGTAGTTCATGTTTTTTCCTTTCCTAATAAAAAAGTAAGTGATATAAGAGTGTTAAAAACACGGTACCATCTTACTTCATAAATATTTTGTAAAATATTTATCTTTTCTTTTCATGTTAAGTTGTTAAAAATAACTGATAATTTAACAATTTTTATAATTAGCTCGCATCACCCTAATCTTGCTGGAATAAAATCTTTGTTAAACCGTGGTTTATTTTTCTACTTTAATCATATCCTATTTTATTTAATTTTGTTAATAATTTCTTTTTTAATCATTTCTGAAATTCGTGTCCCATCATTAATTGCAAAGGCATAAATTTTTTTATTCCGTTCAAGAAAATCATCAATTGCTTGTAAAACCGCTTGGGGATTTGCCCGATTTTCATCAATTTCATCTAATAAATTGGCAATTTCCTCTTTAAAGGCATATGAGAAGTCAACGGCTTTCATAATAATCCGCCCGGCATTATGACTGGCAACTTCAAAAGCTTCATGGGATTTTTCAATATTATAGCGTGAAACTTCTTCTAACGATTGAACTTCAGCTATATATTTTTTTAAATTGTCATTTTCTTGCTGCAATTCTGTTAATTGCTGTTTTTGTTGGGCAAGAATTTTTTCTAGTTGCTCCAGTTGACTCATTTTCTCACCTACTCATATTTGGCAATTTCAATTCGAAAATTATCATTTTTCAATTGATTAATATCTTGAATTAAAAATCGTCCATATTTTTTTATCGATAATATCATACCATAATTAATGTTAAAAGTCCTACGATTGTTGACTGAAAAGTCGACATAAACCATTTCTTTTTTAATCATTGTTTGAGCCATGGTGCGAGATAAATTACAAATAGCACTAACAATCGCATCTAAGCGTAAACTTTGGGTCACCTTGCTAAAGGTTTTAAATTTAATAATCATTTCCACCGGACCAGGCGCTAATGTAAATTCTAATCAACGATTTTGGCATTCTAATGGACCAGATAAAAAAATGGGACTATTTTTTGTTAACACACTTAAATAGATTTTGTCTTCGCTAAGGTACAAATCGCCAAGGATTTTTTGGTCAAGTTGGAGGTGATTTAAAAAATAACCAACCAGGACATTATGCTTGAAAAGACTATCTTTTGGTTGGGTTGCAACTAATAACTGGGTGTTATTAACTGTGCTATTAACCGTTACTGTTACACGATAACTATTTAAAAAAGGACAATGTATTGTATAGTCCTTAATTTGTGCTTTTTTAAAAACACCACGTAAGATATTTAATTGGGCTAAGGTAATAAAATCTGTTGTTACAATTTGACCGCGCTTTGCTTGTTCACATCATCCTTTTAACTTATTAATAAAAGCTAAATCATTTTGATAATGTTGGGATAAATATGCTTTATCGTCCACCTAATCTCCTAAGACAAATTCATATGTCTGATTTTCTAAACGTCGAGCTGTTCCAGCAAAACTATACATTACCCCACTAATAAAATCAAGTAAGCGAATCCGTTCTTCTTTTGGTAAATGCTCTAAATGAACAATAATTTGGCCATGTTTTAGCAATA
Source organism: Spiroplasma chrysopicola DF-1 (assembly GCF_000400935.1). Lineage (NCBI taxonomy): Bacteria > Bacillati > Mycoplasmatota > Mollicutes > Entomoplasmatales > Spiroplasmataceae > Spiroplasma > Spiroplasma chrysopicola. The sequence goes on from NC_021280.1 coordinate 714,818, forward strand.
AATCCGCAATTTTAGGAGCATCATTAAAGTCCTTCGCCGTATATCCGGTTGTTTTGATTTGATCATTTTCGCCGTCTTTTGTTACTACTGGAGTTTGTTCAATATTCAACCCTGGTTCAGTAAAACTAACTTTTTGGAGTGGGGTTGAAGTAAGATTAGGATTTGTTTGCTCTTCTTGTTGGTGATCAACAGATGATGTTTGTTCTGAAAAATCTATTTTTTGTTGGGAAAAATCTAAGTTATTACTTTTCTTTTTTGAAAAAATTCCCATAATTAATTATCAACTTCTGCGAACAAATGGTGGTAAATCATCATCGTCATCATCATTTTGGTCATCTTGTTCTGGATTAACATGCTCACGTCAGGCATTAATCCGGCGATTAGCATTTGCTGTTTCCCGTTCAGCATTTTGTTGTAAATTATTGAAATAGCTTGGTCGTTTACGAATATTTTCACTATCAACTTCCTCATCTGTATGATTATTGTTTGATCCTTCATATTCTTCTTCACTACCGGTTTCTTGCGGATATTCATTATAATTATAGGCTTGGTGATCATCATCAAAGCCAGTTGCAATAACAGTGACAATCATTTCATCATCTAAATGTTCATTAACAGCTGTTCCAAAAATAATGTTAACTTCCCCACCAATTGCTTGTTTAACAATATCAACAGCATCATTAGCATCATTTAATGTTAAAGTATTTCCTCCAGTAACGTTAATAATTGCGTCTTTTGCCCCACGGATTGAGGCTTCTAATAATGGTGAGATAATTGCTTTATTAGCCGCTTCAATTGCTTTGTCTTTTCCTGAACCAATTCCAATCCCAAATAAGGCATTTCCCTTATTACGCATTACGGTTTTAATATCAGCAAAGTCTAAGTTAATTAACGACGGTACGGCAATTAAATCAGTAATTGTTTGTACCCCTTGGCGTAAAATATTGTCTGCTTCTTTAAATGAATCTTTTAGTGGTACTCCCCCAATTACTTCTAATAAACGGTCATTTGAAATAATAATTAGCGAGTCAACATATTTTCGTAACTCTTCTGTCCCTTGAATGGCATAACTATTACGGGCACGACCTTCAAATGAAAATGGTGTTGTAATAATTCCAACTGTTAAAGCTCCTGCTTCTTTGGCGATTTTAGCGATGATTGGGGCAGCTCCTGTCCCAGTTCCTCCCCCCATTCCAGCGGCAACAAAAACCATATCAGCATCTTTTAATGCTTCTCTAATTTCATCGGTTGATTCAATTGCAGCTTGACGGCCAACATCTGGGTTGGCTCCAGCTCCTAATCCTTTTGATGTTTCTTTTCCTAAAACAATTTTGTTCTTTGATTTTGAAACACTAATAATTTGGGCATCTGTATTTGCAACAATAAACTCAACACCTTGTACACCAGCTTCAATCATTCTATTAACAGCATTGTTTCCACCGCCTCCAACGCCAATTACCTTAATTGAAGCGACTTGTTCATAATTGTCAAAATTGTCCATCGTTTAATTCCTCCGCTTTATATTCTTATTTAAATATATTGTACTATTTTATTTAAGGTTTTGGTACAAATTTTGTTGATATTGTCCTTGTTCACCAAATTGGTTAACTGGTAATGGCCTTAAATATGTTCCTTGATTTGCTGTTGCATTTTGTCCTACTTCTGGCTGTTTTGCTGTTGGAGCCAGATATGTTACAAAACGTTGATCAACAGCTTGTAAACTTGTTCCACTAACTTTATTAGCTAAATGTTGATAATAAATGTTCCCTAATAACCCGGTACATCATGCTTCACGCGCTCCGATTGTTTCAGGTAAATAAACACTTAAATTATAGTTTTTATTCATTACTAATAGTTGTTCTTTAAACCCACTAATTTTTAGAATATCCCCAACAACAACTAGGGGGTAGTCATATTTTTTTAGCGTTGTGGCTAATTTTTGGTTTAAATGTTCGATTTCTTCTTCTAATACCCGATTAACAATTATTGTTAAATCATGGTGGGTAAAGTTTAATTGTGTTTGTTGTTCTGGTAAGTATTTACTATAAATAACCAGATTATCTTTTGATTTATTATTTAAATTAATTATTTTATATAGATATTTGCTTGCTTGTTTATAATCACAATTCATCACTTGACGTAAACGCATTATTATTTTTTTAATTCCACCCGGAATAATAATTTGTTCACATAATGTCTCACGGACAAAGATATGTGCTTTGATGCTATCATAATCTCAATCCACAATTGTAATCCCATTTTGGAGATCTAATGGTGAAGCGATATTTCAAGCAAGACTAAACGATTCTGGTAGGATACCCATTACTTCTACCTTTGCATACTTCAAAACATTAAAGATTCCTTGTATGATTTGTTTTTTTGTTACATAGACAATTGCTTTGATGCTAACTTTATGAGCAGGAAAGTCAATTGGTGGCGCCATTACCGCCTTTTGTTCATTTAGGATGTAGCGGTATGGTCGAATGAAAAAGGTTGTTTCATCATCTAATAATGGTACTTCTTTTGCTAGACCAATCAAAGCATCAATATCATTTTTTGTTATTAATCGATTTGTTGTTAGATTTAGCATTTTGGTTGAAGTTTTAATTTTTAAATTGTGTGATGGAATTGAAACAGCAACACGTTGCAGATCAAGTCCTAACTGACGATTAGCATCTTTAATTACAATACTTAATTCTTTGGCCATATTTTTTTCATCCATAATTTTGCCATTTTCACAAAAACGATACTCTAAATGTTTTTTGTAAAGGACTTTAATATTTGAATTACTATAAATTCCAACCATAAAACTAAAACTATACTCTTTAATTTCTAAGACGGCATAAACTTCTTTTAGTTTGTAATCCATATCCTCTACCTTCCTTTCTATTAATGCATATTAGTTCACCCGTTCTAATATTCGCATTTTGGCACTGGCGCTACGATGATTTTCATCTAGCTCTTTACTCGTGGGAATAATAACCTTTTTCGTAATAATTTTAAAACTACTTTGGTAATTTGAAACTACTGGTAAATTTTGATAGACTACCGCGGCGGGGTCTGTTGTTAATTTTTGAAAAAACTGTTTAACAATCCGATCCTCTAAGGAATGAAATGAAATAATAACTAGTCGCCCTGTGACTGCTAACATTTCAACCGCTTGTTCTAACGATTTTTTTAACACTTCTAATTCTTGATTAACTTCAATTCGAATCGCCTGAAACACTTGCTTAGCAGGATGTTTCGCTTTTTTTAACACTTTTTGTGGCAATGATTGTTTAATAATATCAACCAATTGAAATGTTGTTGTAATTTCTTGTTTTGCTCGAACAGCAACAATATTTTGTGCAATTTTTCAACTAAATTGTTCTTCACCATATTCACGGAAAATACGAGCTAAATCATTAACAGAATAGGTATTAACAACTGTCTTGGCTGTTAAACTTTGTTTTTGATTCATCCGCATATCAAGTTCACTATCATAACGATAACTAAACCCGCGATAATCACTATCAAACTGTGGTGATGAAACTCCTAAATCATAAAGAATTCCATTAACTGTTTGAATATTTCGTACCATTAATTCCGCTTGTAAATGCATAAAATTTGCATTAATGATTTCAAAATTAGGTTTATTTAATGCCACCAATTGTTTTTTAGCAGCATTAATGCCCTCATCATCTTGTTCAAAACAATATAATTTGCCAGTTGTTAATTGGCTTAAAATTGCGGTACTGTGACCAGCACGTCCTAATGTGCAGTCCACATAAACCCCATTTGGTTTAATCATTAGGCCCTCAAGTGCTTCATTTAATAAAACGGGATAATGTTTATCCATTGTTAATTAAATTTTTTCTTCAAAATTCTTGGCAGCGTCTTCCATTGCTGGAGCACCATCAATATATTTTTCTCACACAATTGGGTCTCATAATTCCAAATGATCGTTATTTCCAATAATAACAACATCTTTACTAATTTGCGCTTTTTCTTGCAAAATTACCGTTAATTTTATTCTTCCGGCATTATCGAAAGTAGCTTCATCCGACATTGACATTACTTTTCTTGCCAATGCTCGTCCTTCAGGAGTAGCTTGCCCAGTTGAAGCAACTTTGGCTATTCATTTTAGTCATTCATCTTCACTGCGCACATCAATACAACCATCAAAACCAAGAGAAATAAAGACTTTATTAGCTTTAAATTGCTCTCGTAATTTTGAGGGAATCGTTAAACGCCCTTTGTCATCTAAGGTATGATTGTATGTTCCTAGTAGTGCCATTTCCCACTTTCCCCCACTTTCATACAAATTATATGACATTCTTCCCCATAATGCAACACTTTTCATCAAAAAGTTTTAAATCATCATAATAAACAAAAAAAGCCTTTCCTATTTAAAGGAAAAGCTTTTTTTAGTCAACTCTGACAACTTCTTTATTTTTATAATATCCACATTCACGACAAACTCTGTGTGGTTTGATTGTTGCTCCACAATTTTTACATGAAATTAATGTTGCTCCAGCTAATTTAAAATGTGTACGACGCTTTCTTTTTGCCTGTTTCGACGTCTTTCTAAATGGTACTGCCACTTTATTTCCCCTCCTTTATTTTTTGCTCCCATAATTCTTGCAATTTATTTCATCGTGAATCTTCTTGTTTTGCCAAGTAGCTCTCAAAGTCTTCTTCCGATAAAACCTGTCAAGATGAATCACCACTAATTATTGTATCACTATTTTCAGATAAATTAATAGGAATATTAATAATTATTTCATCTCATGCATATTTTATTATATCAAAATTTTGTTCTTTTAAGTAATTAATATCAGTTTTTTGATAAAAATTAAAACTATAGTAGTCATTTCAATCTAACTTAATTGGATATAAAAATAACTTTAATGTGCGTGAATCTTCAATCAATAATTCACCACTGATTTTTGCTTTAACTTCAATTATATCTAATTCAGCATTATATTTAATGACCCCCACAACTATTAAATTTTTTCCTTCCCGAATATTTGGTGAATAATTAGATAGATTCTCAATTGTTGTTAAATTTTCGGTAAAATTAATGACTGGGTTATTAATAAAATCAGCTTTTTTATAAATCATTGGATCCTCCAGTTTACTTTATTTTTAATATTATAACAAGAATTCCTCGCAATAAATTTCGCTTTTTATTACTTTTTATGCTATAAATATAGCATACCGTAATCAGTAAAATTTTGGAAGTGATAAAATGCAACTTATTAAATATACTGAGGGTCATAAGTTAACAAATTTAGAAATACAATTAGTTGCCAAATTAAATGAAAACATTAAAGAAACCTTAAAATTATCAATTAATAAATTAGCTTTAAAACTATATATTAGCCCTTCATCTTTAAGTCGTTTAGTTCGTAAACTAGGTTTTAAAAATTATAATGGCTTTATCATCTGATTATCTGGGCAATATCAATTAGCCCAGCGCTATACTTCTGAGCAATTAGAAAATAAACAAAATAACCCCATTGACATTATCACCAAAATATATCATCATTATGCCTTTGAATTAGAACAAACTTATTTAAATATTGAAATTGACAACTTTGAAATTGCAATTAATTGAATTCATAACAGTTCACAAATTATTATTTATGGTCCTAGTGATAGTAATATTTTTTTAAAAAACTTTAATTTTTATTTAAATTTATTAAGATATCATACGATTTTAATAAATTATTTTAGTATTTTTCAACAACTCCTTGCCACGACACAAGAAAATGACCTATTTATTATTTATTTATATCACGAACAATTAATTAAATTACCATGACGCGAGCTTTACCAATTAGCTCATGAAAAAAAAATTAAAATTCTATTATTTACTAATTCAAATAAAATTAAGAATAATAATTTCATCCAAAAAATAACTTTAACAAAAAAAGAACTTGCTGATAATAACGCTAATTTTACTTCTTATGCTAGCAATTTAATGACAATTAATTTTTTATTTGAATTATTAGTTGCCAAATACCATTTGACTTTATATCAAAAATGAGAAGCCCAAAAAAATAATTAAAACCCTTTTACAAATAAAAGGGTTTTAATTTAACGAATTACAATTTTTAGTTTTGCTAAGTGTTGTTTAATTTTATCAAATTCAAGGTTGATTTCTTGTTCTGTTAATTGGTGATCAAGATTATTAAATGTAAAGCTAATTGTTAAAGCAACTTCATCATTCATGGTTTGAGGATCAAGATATTTATCAATTACCACTATATCAGTTAAATAATTAACCCCCATAATAATTTGATTTTTGATTAAACCATATTGCTGATCACTTTTTAATAAAATTGAAATATCACGTGATGATGAGGTAAATTTTGAAACTTCTTGAAACTTAACAACTTGATGATTTGCCTTAAAAATAACATCAAACTGAAATTCACAAAAATAGGTTGGATTTAAATTATGTTCTTTTTGAAATTGAGGATGAATTGCCCCAATAATTCCTAATAATCGATTATGATAATAAATTAAACTCGTTTGATATGGGTGATAAATTGTACTTGCTGGAGCAATGTGATAGTCTAAGGTTCTTAAATCAAGCCCTTCTTTTGCACAAAATCCTTCAAATAAACCTTTCATATAATAGAAAGAATTATCGATTTTTTCTTTTGTTACTAAATTATTAATAATTTCATTTTGAGCCACAAAAGCACCGTGATAATAACTATCACCTTCATTAACATAAACTTTTTCAACAGTAAATAATTTAACATTGCTATTATTACGGGTATTATTATAAACTACAGCTTCTAATAAGCTATTTAATAAACTAACGCGCATCATCTCATGTTCTTGTGACAATGGTGATAATAATTGATAGGGTTTCTTGTAATTAAAAAAATTAAATTGCTCTATTTCTTTTTGTGGAACCAAAGAATAGGTTTTGGCTTGGTAAAAACCTTGATTTAGTAAGAAATTTTCAAAATTTTTAATTGTTTTTTCCCACGCAAGTCTTTTTTTGGCCAAGTTTGGCACAATTGGTGGTTTGGCAATAATCTCATCATAACCATATAATCGGGTGATTTCTTCAATTAAATCAGCTTTTTGGTGAATATCTGTTCTTGTCGCTGGACTAATAATCTGAAATTCTCTTTCTCCCGTTGACTCAACACTAAATCCTAATGGTGTCAAAAGACTTTTTATTTGTTCTTTACTAAACTGATGACCAATTAAAGCATTAATTTCTGGTAAAGTTATTGCTAATGAAACTGGTTTTTCACTGTATTCTTTAACATAATTAATCGTTGATAATTCGGCTAAAAAACGATGTTCTTCTAATAGCATTAAAAACCGACCTAAACCAAAATTAACAGTTGAGCTACTTAATGGTTTTAAATAGCGTTGTAAATTAATATTACTAATGCCTACTTTACGTTGTTGGCGACGCATTAATAAATGATTAACTTTTAATGCCATAATTGTCACTTCGCTAGTTGTTGGGCAAACCAAGTAAGCCGGATTAACTCTAATTCCAACTAGTTCAACAAAATCATTACCATCTAGAATAACTAAATCCCCTTTTGTAATATTAAACTCAGCGTTTTCATAATCTGTTGTAATTCGTAAGCCTGTTTTAATTTTATGATAGTCATAAACTATAATTGGTTGACCTGTTTCAATTGTTGCTTGAATTTGTAAATCCTCAAGCGGTTTTGTTACATCTGAACAATATTGATTAATTTTTAATCAAACTCGTTTTGCTAAAGCCAATGATTGATCAAGACCTTGTAATTTAACATTAACAACAGAACCTTTGATAATTTCTGGCGTATCAATTATAACTTTTAAATCTTGGTCATATTTTGGTAATTGTTCTGTTGTTTCTATCAATAATGGTAATAATGGTTGTGCAAAAAAAGCGGCCAATTCACGGGCTAACTCATAAGCACTTAAACAATCACTGCGATTTAAAGTTAAATCAACTTCAAAAGCAACATCAGTAAAACCTCAATCAGTTAAAATATCTTCTTTTCCAATTAAATTATAGCCTTCTTCTGCTGATAATTTTAACATTACAATTTCATCTTGTTCTAATTCGGTTAAATATTTATCATTAATTCCTAACTCACTAAAAGAGCACATCATTCCTTCTGAACTATATCCTTGTACTTCGCGGATCTGAATTTCCATTCCATTTGCTAATTTTGCTCCCGGGCGAGCAACCGCAACATATCCTTCTTCAACAGGATTAGCGGCTCCGCAAACAATTGGATCAACTAAATCTTGTTTTGTATCAACTAAACAAAAGTTTAAGTGCGTATTTGGAATTTTGTTGACAACTTGAATTCTCCCGGCAACAACATTAGAATTTTTATTATAATCAACAATACTATCCACTTCAAAACCAAGTTTATTTAATGCTTCAACAATTTCCCCATTACTAATATTATTTAAATCAAGATATTTTTCTAATCAATTTCGTGTTATTATCATAATTTCCTCCTAGTTAAAATTTCTAAACTGTTCTAAAAATTTAATATTATTAGTGTAAAAACGGCGAATATCATCAATACCATATTTTAGCATTGCAATTCGTTCAATTCCAATCCCAAAGGCAAATCCAGTTAAATCTTTTGATTGTCCACATGCTTCATAAACAGATGGATTAATCATTCCTGCCCCCATAATTTCAATTCAGCCAGTTTGTTTACAAATTGAACATCCTTGCCCACTACAACGAATGCAAGTAACATCAACTTCAACTGATGGCTCAGTAAATGGGAAAAAGCTTGGTCTTAATCTTGTTTTGGCATTTTCACCAAACATTCTTTCACAAAAGTATTGAATTGTTCATTTTAAATTAGCAAAGCTAATATTTGGAGCAACTAAAAAACCATCAATTTGCATAAACTGGTGTGAATGAGTTGCATCATCATCATCACGGCGATAAGTATTACCAGCAGAAATCACAGCAATTACTTCCTGAGCATTTTGCATTTGTGATAACATTCGGGCTGTCATATTCGTACAATGTGTCCGTAATAATGTTGATTCAGTAATATAAAAGGTATCTTGCATATCACGGGCCGGGTGATCCTTTGGCAGGTTTAATTTTTGAAAATTAAACTCATCACTTTCAACTTCTGGACCAAAAATAACATCATAACCTAAACCATTAAAAATATTAGTAATTTCTTCAATCACTAACATTAAAGGATGCCTTCCAGCTGAATTGATAAAAAAACCAGGTAAAGTAACATCGATTTTTTCGGCATTTAACTTTGTTGTTAATTCTATAAGTTCTAATTCCTTCCGAGTGGCTTGTCAAAGAGCGGTTAGTTCCCCTTTAATTTTATTTGCTAACTGACCAACTAACAAGCGTTCTTCATGGGGTAGATCTTTCATGCCCTTTAAAAATTCGTTTAAAACTGATTTTTTACCTAAATATTGAACTTGTAAGTTATTAAGTTGTTCAAGGGTTGTTGATGCTGTGATAGCATTTTTTGCTTGCGTTAATAAATCATTTAATTGCTTTTCCATAATTTCCTCCTTAAATAAAAAACCTTGTCTATTTAAAAAATAAACAAGGAGTGAATGTTTCACGGTACCATCCTTTTACACTAGTTTCCTAGTCTTAATTAGTTTAACGAATTACAAAGATAATCCGGCTGGGATTAGCAGCACTCCTTAGGTGAATTCATTAATATTATCTTAGTTACTCTCACCATCTATAACCTCGCTGAAAGATAACATTTTAACTACTATTCCTAAATCATCGTTTTAAATATTTAACTTACTTACTGATATTATAACTGATTTTTTGAAATTATGAAATTATTTTAAATTGTTAATTCCTGTAATTTTCGTTTTTTAATTAAGTTCATTGCTAATATTCAGGCAAAACCTAAAATTAGAACAATAATAGTTCCTGTTAAAACCGGGGTTTTTCAATTTAATGGTAAATTAATTACCAATTTATAATTTGTAAAAACCATTGCGAGAACAAAATGCCAAATTAATAACGACAGCAAATAAGCTGCAATAAAGACAAAGAATATCCCTAAAATGTAATTGCCAATAACAATAAAATTAATGTCACGCGTACGATAACCTAATGCCCGCATTGTTAGAATAACATCACTTGCTTCATCAATTACTGAAGTAATTACAACTGCTAAAATAATAAAAATAATAATCCCATTTAAGACTTGCAAAATTAATAATGAATTATTAAATAATTCCATCCCCGCGGCCAATAATAATCGTTCCAAATTAATCATCGTTACATTATTAAGGTTAGTAAAAGTAGCAATGTTATCACCATCAAAGTTATTTAACAACAGTTCTTTAATTGTTACATCTAAGCGTTGATTAAAAAGATTAAGCGTTAAATTTTGAACTGTTACTTTAAAACTTTGTTTTTGCATTAAAACTTCTTTAATATTAATTTTTTCTTTAATTAACTCATTTTTTGACAAAAGATTATTATAAAAAGTTGGAATAATAGCTCCTTGTCAATCACGATAATAGTTTTGAATTGCTTGTTCACTGATAAAAATATTATGTCGAATTGTATCATCATTAATAATACCTTTAACAATTATTGTAATTGGAAAAGAACCAATTGTATTTTTGACAACAAATTGGTAATGATCATTTAAATTTAAATTAGCTAATTTCGCCATTTTTTTAGAAATAATAGCTGGAATATTAGTTCTTCCCGATGAAAAGTCAATAACCTCGCTAATAACATTTTGAGAAATCCCTGGTAAATAATAAAAATCATTTGCTAGAGTTTGAGATAAACCCTTGATCGTAATATCATCAATCACAGTTTGCTCATTTTCACTTGGAGAAACCAGCAATGTAATTCCTAGTGTCTCCGTATTTGGATTATACATTAATTGATTAAAGCTAATAATTGTTTTAACTTTTGTTTGATCTAATTGAGATGATAATTTCTCAATATTAGTCAATCACCCTGGAAAACTTTCAACGTTATCACAACTTTTCGCAAATTTGATGACAGCCAATAAATCATTAAAATAAATAGACTGATAAATTGGTTGGTATAAAAGAAACTTTGCCAAATCCTTACATTCCCTTTGTCCAACAATACTTTGAACTAAACTATGAAAAGTTTGTAATGATGCTTGTGCTGTTTCTTCGGGATTTAATGTTGGTATTAAGCGAAAATTATCAACATTTAATAACTTTAAAGTTTCCTGTCCCCCAATATTTTTAACTTCACTAGCAGTTAATTTTGTCCCAAAATCAAATTTATGATCTACACTATTTTGATAAATTAAATTGGTACGAGCTATTAATTGTTTAAAAATATCACTAGCATTAAATTGTAAAATAAAAAGTAATGAAGAAATAAAGAAAATTACCATTACTATCAATCACTTACTAAAGGTTCGCATCATAAAAGATAGTTGTAATCGAAAAAGAAAAGGAGTTTTAATTGTAATTGTTTTTAAAAAAGTTGTAAAAAAGGTAATATGCTTTTTAGAAGCTAAATTAATTAAATCTAAACTGGCTTGTTTTAAGTACATTAAGATTAAAGCAAATGATATCACTGTAAATAAAACTGGCATTCCTACAAATAACAAGACAAGGAATCATCATGCAATGTAAATTAGATCAAAAGGAATTAAAAGACCAACAGTATATAATTTGTTTACATAAACTTGAATTGGAATACTAATCGCATAACCAACAAGAGCTCCTAATAACATCGTGATAAAAAATTTGACTGTAAAAACTCAGGCTAATTCAGAAGTTCGATAGCCAAATGCTTTAAAAATGCCAATTTGGCGACGAGTTTTATTCATTTCTTTTTTCATCGCATAGTTAATGAAAATAAATCCTAATCCTAATAAAACGCTCCCCAGCACAGTATAAAGAATAATTTGTAAATTAATATTTTGCATTTGCACAGCAAGATTACTTTCGCTAAAAGATAGCAAAGTTCCAGATGGATTAACAAAAACTTGCCCTAAAGCTTTTTTTAACGCTAAAAGAGTTTGTTGACCAGAATTATTTAGTTTAATCATTACCTTTTGTTGAGTTGATAAAACATAATCTAACGTTTTTTCATTATCATAAAATCAAGAGCTTCCTAATAGTTGATAAATTTTGCTTTGGGGTAAATATATTACCCCAAAATTATTTAAACCACTAGCATTCGGATGCGCTGACCCCAAAGGTTTTAGTTCTAACATTGTATCTAAAGTATTTCCAATGCCACTAATAGTAAAACTTGGGGCATTATCACCTAAACTAATTTCACTACCAATGTTTAAGTTATGCTGCTTGGCAAATAAACTACTAACTGCTATTGTATTATCTTCCCCTGGTAATTCACCTGAAAAAAGATGAAGTTGATTAAAATTTGCAACTTGTTTATTAGTTAAATCAGTTAATGGGGTTGGAACAAAATTTAAAGTCAAATTATTATCCTTACTATTTTTAGCAATTATTTCATTCGAAATAGCAAAACCTCATTCCAAACGTGGAGCTTTCAAAATACGGATTAATAATTCATTTCAACGATTATAATTAAACTTTGCTAAATAAGTTAAAGCGCTTGGTGTTAAACCCTCTTGAGGTGCTATTCCTTGATTTTGATAAACATCATTTAGTTTTTTAGTGATCGCTAGATCTTCACAAGTAGTTTGATTAGCTGGGTTACTATTTTTCGCACAAGATGTTTTAACACTTTTTCATCATTGACTATTTTTATCAATAATACTTTCACCGCTATCAGTTACCGTTTCACTATTACCATCTTGATTAACAAAAATATTATTTAGATAATAATCCTGAATAAATTTTGGTTTATATGGGCTTCGACCAGTAAAATAATAATCTCATTCTTGTGAACTATTAGCAATATTATTATAAATAATTTTAAATTGAAGGGCCCCTGATAAAACTCCAGCAACAGTTGCAACAATAATAACAATAAATAAAACTAGTCCAATTGATTCAATTCAATTTTTGAAATACGCTTTTAAATAACTTTTTAAAATTTGACGCATTATTATTTCCCTTCATTAATAACTACTGTTTATTATTTGGGCAATTACATTTCCAATTTTATTAACAACATCCGTTGCTAAAACTGGTTTTTTGGTTTGGGCAACTAAATCACCACAAAAACCATGTAAATAAACTCCTAGGTAACTAGCCATTAAATTACTATAACCTTGGCCACAAAGACTGGCAATTAAACCCGTTAAAGCATCCCCCATCCCTGGTGTTGCCATATAAGGATTTCCTGTTGAATTAATATATGTTAAATCCCCATCCGTAATAATTGTTTGATATCCTTTTAGAATGACAATAATCTTATATTTGTTTGCTAATTCTTTTGCTAATGCAACACGCTCTGATAAAACTATTTCTAAGCGTTTATTAATTAAACGCGCAAATTCTTGGGGATGGGGAGTAATAATAGCGCGGTTTTTTAGTTTTCGTAATAACTCTGGAGTTAAAACATTAATTCCATCCGCATCAATGACAATTCTACCTTCATAATTATCTAAAACTAGTTTTAATAAATTTAAAGTTCGTTCGGTACGACCAGTTCCAGGTCCAAAAATAACGACATTTATTACTTTTTCTAATAAATCAAGAATTTTTGATCGATCGCTAGCGTCACAATAAGTCATTTCCAGAACAGTATTAACTAAATAATTCCGTAATTCTTGGGGAATAACTCAAGTTAAATGCCCTGCCCCAGCTTGAATTGCCATATTAGCAGCGATTGTTCCTGCATTTAAATAATCATTATTTGAACCAAATAACATTATTTTGCCATAATTTCCCTTATTTGTAACAAGTGGTCTGGGCTCTATCTTAACATCATTGACAACAAAAATTTTATTATCAATTATCTCACTACAAAATTCATTAATCTTTTCCTGGTCAAAATCAAGGCTAGTTAAATAAACTTTTCCCAAAAATGGTATAATTTGATAGTTAATAAAAGCTGTTTTATAAATAAAAAATGTAACAGTGCGAGTTGCTTTAATAGCAACAGTTGGAATGTTTTCTTTATCATTAACAATTCCACTGGGAATATCACAAGCCAAAATTGGTTTGCTACTTTTATTAATATCAGTAATTAATTCCTGCGAATTTTCGGGCATGTCACCCTCAAAACTAAGGCCAAAAATACAATCAATAATTTCTTCACACTCTATTAATCATTCGTGGTATTCGCTATTATCTAAATAACAAATATCAATCTTTTGTTGCTGGATAATTAAATTAGTCAAATGTTTATTAGCCGCAGTTTGGCGGGCAACAAAATCTAATTTTGGAGCACAAAAAACAACTTTAACATTATTTCCGAGGTTTTTTTTAACAATTAGTTGAGCTAGCGCTAGTCCTTGTGCCCCATTATTACCTCATCCAACAAAAATAAGATATTTTCGAGGTTTTGACGATAAAAAGGGTAATAAACTTGTTGCTGCTTTGGCTATTAAATTAAGACTAGAAAATTTATAATTGTCCATAATAATTTGTTCAAGGCCATAAAATTGTTCTTTTGTTCCAACGTAAATCATATCTTTTGTCTCCTTATTATCCTCACGGATTATCATATCAAGGTTATATTATTATTTTATTCCTTTTCTGTTTGGAACTAAACTAAAAAAATAAAAAAATAGTAATTTTACAAAACTATTTTTTTAACTATGATTTTTTAATAAATTATTTTGATATTTGACACGTTTAACAATTGCAAAATAAAAACCAAAATATAATCCACTAATAATAAGAATGAATGCAAAATAAATTAAAAAGGTTTGAACCGCCATCGGCACCACTCCCCCAGTATATGTTGCATTTTGATTTGTAAATTCCATAAAATCATAGGGGAAATATCCTGAATAAGACATATCAGGAAACAATTTTCAGGCACCACTAGCTTTCAAAATATAACCTAAAACTGTAAAAATAAAATAATAACCAAGAATAGCTGCCCCAGAATAACCTCATCAGATCAGCATTTTATTGCGATTATAACTAAAAGTTGTCTTATGCTGATAAAATAATAAAAAATAAATTACTCCGACAATTGGCACTAATGAATGTTGTAAAAACATACTTATTCAGTGGTTTCATGTTCATGTTTGATAATCTTTTGTAATAAATAATGATAAGTTATAGAAAAAAATTGTAAATCCCATAATAACTAGGGTTCATAAACCAAAATAGCTATTATCATATTTACCATCTCCTTCATGCTTAGTATTAAAAGCTGAATTTAAGAAAAACGCTGAAAATATAATTGTTGAATAAGATGTGTATAGAAAAATATTACGAAAATAGACCTGAAAAACACTTTGAAAGACAGATCAACTTTCTAATTCGGCTAATGTTGTACTATATTTTGCAACTCAAAAACTCGGGAAAACATGATTAGCTCGAAATCATAAGATTTTTGCAACTTGAAAAGATGAGAAGATAATCATTGATAAAATTGGTAAGAACCCAATTAATAATTTCGTCCAAAATCTTCAGTTTTTTGATAATTCAATAATATTTTGTTTATAGTTAATTTTTTGTTTAATTTTTTGTGTTGCTATCGTTGATGTTTGATCCATTTTAGCAGCTCCTTTGTGGTTTTTCGCTTTATATTATTATAGCCTATATTTACAATTTAAATTCCTGGTCTTTTTAAAATATTCATTTTTTCGCGGTAAGTTGGGAAATATTGCTCAACATGATGTCAAAAAGCTTTCGAATGATTATGATGAACTAGATGCGCTAGTTCATGGACAATAACATATTCTAAAACACTTGGATCAAAATGAATTAATTTGATATTTAAAACAATTTTTTTGCTTTCGGGATAGCAAACCCCTCATTTACGTTTCATTGATTTAACAGTTAAATTTTTATATTCTAAATTCATTATTTTCGCTCATTTATTAAGTAGTTGTTCAAATTTATAGTAAAATTTTTGTTTTAAGAACGTGTGAATCCGTTTAATATTTTCTTCCTCACTACCCGCTGTTTTAATTAAAAAAACTTCTCGGTCAATAATTTTACTATAAACATTGTCAGATCTTAATTGCAAGGGATATTTTTGATCAAACAACACTAAATAACCAATACCCGCTTGATTTCAATAAATTTTGCGATAATTATTATGATCATTAACAACATTTAAAATTTTCTTAATATTTTTATATAGTAGCATTTCAATTTCTCAATCATGGGCATGAGCAGGCGCGGAAATTTTAATTTCACCACTAGAAACATTTAAAACAATATTTTTTTGTTTTTTAATTGTTAAATAATATGGAATTGTTGTCCCTTGATAAGACAAATACTTTGCCATTGCCATAAAAAATAACCTCCCCAATTAATTAGTAATTGACAAATAAAAACCACTTATTGTGGTTTCTGATAATCATCGCTATATGGATCAAAGTTATCTGATCCATTTTGATTGTTATTATTAGCAGCTGGATTTTTGGTAATATCTTGACGATATTTTTGTCCCGCTGAATAAATTTTCTCAATATCACCTAAAAATACTTTCCCATCATAAGAATTATCAACTTTTGCATTTGGATTAACGCGTTGTTTCCCTGTTGGTAATGGTACTTGGCGAATTTTTTCTTCTAGTGAATGAGTATCAATTGGTTGGCTTTGTTTTGAACGTGGAATAATAATTGGTCCTTTATATTTTTCCGGTTTTGGTTTAACATTACTATTATTAGCAAAATTAGGTTTATATGAATCATGATGCTTAATAATATCACCTTTTTGGACAAAATCACCACGTTGTTCAATTGCAACACCACGTTTTGATTCATCAATAATTCCTTTTGTTTCATCAACTGTTCGTAAATATTGCCCACTTGGTCCAACACTAATAACAGGTTTAGCTGGCCCTTGCGATGCTTGAGGGTTTTTTCAACGACTATTATTCATTTTTTCATAACCCTCATCAACAATTTGGGCTGACCCCTCTTCTGTAAACTTGGTACTTTGATACATTTTTTCTTTTAAACGTTCAACTTTGCTTTTTAAATCATCACGTTGTAAAACTCTATTAGGACTTTGTTGGAAATTGTCCATTTCTGATCGACGTTTTTCAATATCTTGTTGTGAAACTGATTCTTTGCGAGGAGCAATTCCTGAAGCCCCAATTTTCCCAGTTGTTAAATTAATTGCTTTTAAGCGATTTTTTTGATCTTCATTTAACCCAGTATTTGCTTTAGCGGCTATTAAATAACCAATTGCAAATCATGACCCAAAAAAAGTAAACGCTGGACCAAGAAATAAAATTATAATTCATGCGTTTAATTCGAATCCTAAGTTAAAACTTGGTGGAATAGTGTTAATTGGTTTTGCAGCAAAAATAATTAGTGTTGCAGTTAAAGCTAATGTTAATGCCCCTACAATAAAACTTCATGCCACTCCAAATTTTTTAAACCCATTAATTTTTCGTAAACACACTGGAACTAAATACAATAAAACCACTACAGCTGAAATGGCAATTAAAATACCACCAACTATTTCTGGTTTTGCCTTAATATTTTCAAAGAGTTCAAAATTATTACCTGACATTTTATAAACTGCTGTTGCTAAACCATTAAAAATAATTTGTGATAATAATAAAATATCACCGCTTTTAATACTATTAATTAAAATAATTAGTAACCCAAAAATAAAGGTACTAAAAATACCTCCCATTATTAATAATGTTAATGATCACGCACGTAATTGTTTCATCTTTTCACCCATCTTTTGCATTGATATGCTTTGCCTAATTAATAGTAACCCTATTTTACAAAGATATTATACATTATTTTCTAAAAAAACTCTAATATATTATCTAATTGTTAAAATAAAATGAGATATTTCTCTTTGGCTTTTTTTAAAACCTTATCAATAATAAAAAAGTAATCCCTTTTCAGCTTTTCCCTAAAAATAAGAAAAATCCTATTTATTAAATAGGATTTTTCGTCTAATTATTATTGAATGCTTATCACTATTTAGTCTTAAGCAAAATTAACTTCAATCCAATAGAAATAAATTGGATTTTTTGGGACATAACTATTTACTATTACACTTAACTTATCGTGATTTCTAAAAATCATTGAGCCTGGTTTTGGGGTCAAAATTGCACTTGTTGGCGTAAAATCTGTTACTCAAAAATCTTCTAACAAAACATCTTGGTATTTTGTTGCAAAATCTTTTCCATAATATTTTGATACTAAATCATATACTAATTTTGCTTGACTGCTTTCATCATAATGATCACTTAATGTTTCAATAATTTTATTAGGTTCTTTCTTTGGATCTGCATTTGGATTTCAAGTTTCAAGAGGCCTATGCGTGTTAGTAACATATTTATCATCTCCATCATCAATGACTGTGAAATTAAATTTCACTGAACCTTTTGAAAAGATTGTTGTTGATGTTTCTTTCTTATTCAGTGTTCCTCCTAAAGTAATTGAACCTTTATTATTTGTAAATTTCGCTTCTAAAATTGGTGCAAGAATAGTTGATTCCTCAGGTTTTATGAAACCCATAATACTATAACCCAAATCGGTAATTTTTTGTTGATATAATTCTAATAATGGATTACGAGCACCCAAGAATTCCATTACAATAGGAAAAATAGTATACAAGATAATTGCCGGATTATCTGGTTCACTATGAAAAGCCTCAATTGATCCTTTTGGTAAATATATTTCATTTAAATCATTTTGTTCTAACAGATCAGTTCATGACATTGCTTCATCAGTAAGTTCAACTGTTTCCTCAAATTTGCCTTTCCCAGTTAACTTGATTGATAAAGTGACTGGATCATAAACTAAATCAAGGTCATCCATTGTTAAATTGGTTTGATTTAATAAATTAATTGCTTTTAAAATAACATCTTTGTCAATTGAAGTAGGTTCGTTATTTTCATCTTTGTTATAAAATTTCTTATCAATTCCCGCAATTGAAATTGATTTTTTTGTAATAATCTTGCTCAAATCATTTGTTACAAAATCAATATTTACTGTTTTAGAAACAAAATCTGATTTAGTTGTTATTCCCATATAACGAATTGTCGCTTTAGTTAAACCTGGTAAAAATTTAATTTGTAATTTATCAATGTTATTCCCATCTTTTTGTAGTTGTTCAGCTAATGAAAAGCCATTTGGGGTAATTCTATAGCTATCTTTGATATTGAATGTTTCCTTTGCTGGATTTTTTGTTTGACATGCCACCACTGTAGTTGCACTAGTTGCTGTTAATCCAACAGCTCCTAATAAACTTATTAATTTTTTCATTTTATTTCACTCCTTTAATTTAAATTCATCATTCTATAAATAGTTTGCTTTAATGTTCTCTACTCATTTTCCTTTAAAAGCACGATGGGGCATTCCCCTTTTTAAACAGATTTAAGAGAATTGATTCCCGTAAATCAGAGTCTAAATTATTACTTTTAAAATTAAACGGAATTAAATAAGTTTCAGTATAAAAAGAATGATTTTGGGTGGGATTTTCGATTACAAATAAATAACTAAAATATTCAAGTACTAATTCATCAAAACTATTTAATAATGAAATATTAGCAATTATTTTAAAATAAAATTTAATACTATAAATAATACTAATTGTTATTAAGAAAAAAAGAATAAATGCCGCATAAAGAAAAACTAAAAAATAATATAATTCATTAAAAGTTTTTAATAAATTATAAAAAGCTAGTTTTACTAAAAAACTAGGGGTAAAATTAACAAAAAGTTTATAAAAAATAACAAAAATGTTAAGTAATCAAAGAAAAATTAAAATTCCGTTATTAGCAAAAGTTTTTTTTCATATTAAAATATAGTTATATTTATGCCAACTATTTTTATCTTTAATATTTTTCTGTAGTTGAATTAATAATCCCATATAAATAACAAACAATAAAAAAATTATTAAAATATAACTGATATTAAAAAGACTATAAACAAAATCATTAATTGTAAAAAAATAATTAAATAATAATAACATCAAATTATTTAAAACAATAAAAATAGTAACAACGCTAATAAAAAGTAGTGAATAGTTTTTAATTTTAAGTGTTTTCATAAATCCCCACCGATTTACCTTTTATATTTATTAAATTATATAATACTTTAAATTTATTTCTCTTTTGAATTTCGTTAAACTTGATCAAATTAAGAAATTTTTGGTAAATTTTGGTTATTTGCTCTTAGGCTTTTGGCCTAATAAACCTAAGTCATTGCTAATAAGAAAATAAAAAATAACTTATTTGAATATGTCAAGAAAAATAGACAATTAAAAAGTTACTTGAAGGGATGATTTTCTGTATTGAACAGGACTCATTCCTTTTAATTTGGCTTGTGGTCTAAAATTATTGTAAAAATAGATATATTTAGGTAGATTTTCAATAATTCATTTGGCTGTTCGTTTTTTTCTTTTTATATGATATAAAAATTCAGTTTTCATAGTACCAAATCATGATTCTGTATGGGCATTATCATAAGAGTTTCCACGTCTGGACATTGAAATCGTAATTCCAAGATAATTGCATAATTTTTCATAATCAGAATTTGTATAATGAAAACCTTGATCTGATTGTAGAACTCAAGTTGATGGCTTTCCAGCTTTTACTCAAGAATTAATTATGTTTCTAAAGACAAATTCTTTTTCTAAATTATTACTGATTTGGTAGTCCAAAATTTCATTAGTATGAAAGTCTTTTACTATTGATAAAAAATAGGTTTTGTCGCTTGTTAATAAATATGTTATGTCTGTTCCTATTTTTTGATTAATATCTGTGGTTGAAAAATCTTGATTCATGATATTTTCATGTCTTTTGTTACCAGAAGATAATTTATAATTAAATTTTTTTATTCTAATAATTGATTTTAAATTCATATTTTTAATATATCTATAGACAATATGAGGTTTTAAATTTCAATTATATAGTTTATTAATAATTAGTGTTAACATATTATATCCATAAATTTTCTTAAAAGTTAGAAATAACGTTTTAACTATTTTTGCAATTGTATTATTCCATTTATTAAAAAGTTTCATTCCAGCATTAAATCATTTATAATAACCAGCTCTAGAAACATTTAAAATTTTGCATAAATATTTAATCTTGTATTTTTTCTTTAAGGACCAAATCGTTTGAAATTTCTTCTTTTTCGATTTGGGCAAGGACTTTTTTACATCTTGAATCATTTCAATATACTCAATTAATTCTTTTTTTGTCATTAATTCAAAATTAAGATTTTTTGGACGCCCTGGTCGGCGAATTCCTTTAGATTGTAGACCATTTCCTGGTTCTAACGCTTTTTCTCCACTAATTTTAACTGCCTTTTTTCAACGAGATAAAGTTGGTGTTGAAATTTCAAATTTTTTAATTGTTTTTGCTCAACCATTTTCTTTGTAATATTTTAAAATATTAAGTTTTTCGTTTTTTGTAAATCATTTTGTTCCCATAATAAAAGAATACCTTTCAATAAAATTATGACACATAAGTAACTTTTTATGTGTCTATTTTATTTTAGGTATTCAATTTTAAAAGTTATTTTTTTAAAATTTACTATTCAGATTATTTAAATGACACAACATTTTGGATCGCCATCTAATTCAATTGCTAATTCGCCATCTTTTCCTAATGCATTAGGAATAATTGAAAATGTATTAGAAATCCCGTCTTCAGCATGTCTAAATGGTAATTTGGAAACTGATAATAATGAATTTACAGCTCCAGTATTATCGCGACCATTCATTGGATTAGCCCCTGGTGAAAATGGTACACCAGCGCGACGTCCATCTGGACTATTTCCAGTTGCTTTACCATAAACAACGTTTGAAGTAATTGTTAAGACAGACATTGATGGAAATGAATTGCGATAATGTTGTTGGCGACGAACTTTAGTCATAAACATTTTAACAACATCAACGGCAATTTGATCAACACGATCATCATTATTTCCATAACAAGGATATTCTCCTTCAATACGATAATCAACCACAATATTATTTTCATCTTTAATTGGATAAACTTTCGCATGTTTGATTGCTGATAAAGAATCCGTAACAACCGCTAATCCAGCAACACCAGTTGCAAATAACCGTTTAACATCACTATCCATAAAACATAGTTGGCTACGTTCATAGAAATATTTATCATGCATATAATGAATGATATTTAAAGCGTCACAATAAACCCCACTTAATCAATCCGCCATCTGTTCAAATTTATATCAAACTTCGCTAAAGTTTAGTGGAGTTTCTTCATCACCTGCACAAGGTTCAAAGCGGGGTGAAATTTGAACTTTACTAATCTCATCAATTCCCCCATTAATTGCATATAACAGTGTTTTCACTAAGTTACAACGCGCTCCAAAAAACTGCATTTCTTTTCCAATTGTTAATGGTGAAACACAACAAGCAATTGCATAATCATCACCATTATTTATTCGCATAATATCATCATTTTCATATTGCATTGATGAATATTTAATCGAATATTTGGCACAAAACTTTTTAAAATTACTTGGTAAATTTTTTGACCATAAAATTGTTAAGTTTGGTTCTGGTGAAGGTCCCATTGTTGATAAAGTATGAATATAACGATAAGCATTTTTGGTTACTAATGAACGACCATCAAGGCCCATTCCCCCAATACTTTCTGTCGCTCAAACAGGATCGCCAGAAAATAACTGGTT
Organism: Spiroplasma chrysopicola DF-1; assembly: GCF_000400935.1. Classification (NCBI taxonomy): domain Bacteria; kingdom Bacillati; phylum Mycoplasmatota; class Mollicutes; order Entomoplasmatales; family Spiroplasmataceae; genus Spiroplasma; species Spiroplasma chrysopicola. The sequence goes on from NC_021280.1 coordinate 737,524, forward strand.
ATATTCTGGAGCACGCATAAATTTAACGATTCTTAATTTCATAATCATATGGTCAACTAATTCTTGGGCTTCTTGTTCGGTTAAGATTCCTTTCACAAAATCACGTTCAATATAAATATCTAAAAATCCTGCTGTTCGCCCAAAACTCATTGCCGCCCCATTATTTTCTTTAATTGCTGCTAAATAGGCAAAATATGTTCATTGAAAAGCTTCTCGTGCATTTTGGGCTGGTTGAGAAACATCAAAACCATATTTTTGGGCCATTAATTTAATATCATTAAGGGCACGAATTTGTTCAGTTATTTCTTCACGTAAACGAATTACTTCTTCTGTAATCACTTTTGAAGTATTCTTTTTATCAATTTCTTTCTGGGCAATTAAGAAATCCGCCCCATATAATGCTAAACGACGATAATCACCAATAATACGGCCACGACCATAAGAGTCTGGTAATCCCGTAATAATGCTTGATTTACGACAAGCTTTAATTTCATCAGTATAAGCATCAAAAACAGCTTGATTATGTGACTTACGATATTTTTCAAAAATTTCCACTAATTTTGGATCAACACTATAACCATACGATTCATTAGCAGCTTTAACAACGCGAATTCCACCATTAGGCATAATTGCTCTTTTAAATGGTTTGTCAGTTTGTAAACCAACAATTACTTCTAATTTTTTGTCTAAATAACCGGCATCATGGGCAGTAATTGAAGCGGCAACTGCGGTATCGGCATCTAGTACTCCACCTTTTTTAATTTCTTGCGCTGTTAAATCACGAATTTGCGCTCAAAGTTTATTTGTTGCTTCACTAGCCAAAGTTAAAAATTGGTCATCACCTTCATAGGGGCGATAATTTTTTTGAATAAAGTTTCGGACATCGATTTCTGATGTTCATTCCCCTTTATTAAAACCTTCTCATTGAGGAAATCATTTTGGAGTCATCTTTTTAACCCTCCTGTTCTAATCATTTTTACTTTGTAATGATTTTACTGGTTTGCCATAGTAGGCATCTAAATAAATTGCTTTAATGTCCTTAATTAACGGAATACGTGGATTTGCTGGCGTACATTGATCATCAAAAGCATCTTGGGCCATTGGATCAACCGCGGCTAAAAACTCATCTTCGCTAACTTTTAAATTATATTGAGCAAAGTATTCTTTAAATGATAATGGCATTTCAACATTTTTAACTAAATTTTGAATTTTAATAATTAAATTATCAACTAATTCACTCGGGGTTTTACCCTTAACTTCACAATTACGGGCAATAGTAGCATAACGTTCTAAAGCATTTGCCACCTTATACTGTGAGAAGTAAGTTTGTTTACCCCCATCAAGGATGACAGCACTATTATAGCGAATGACATATGGTAACAAAATGGCATTGGCACAACCATGAATAACATTAAATTTACCCCCAATTTTATGACTCATTGAGTGAACAAGTCCTAAAAAAGCATTGGCAAAAGCCATTCCAGCTTGGGTTGCCGCATCAGCAATTGCACAGCGTGCGGCAATATCATCGCTTCCATGGTGGTAGGCATCAGGAAGAAAATCAAAAATGGTTTTAATTCCTTGCAAACAATATGGATCAGTATATGTTGTTGCTAAAACCGAAACATAAGCTTCAAATAAATGAGTTAAAGCATCTAGCGCTGGGGCATTTGTTGCTTGTTTTGGTAAAGTTAACGTTAATTCTGGATCTATAATCGCAATGTTTGGTGTTAATGCATAATCAGCCAATGGATATTTAATGTGTGTTTTTTCATCAGTAATAACCGAGAATGGTGTTACTTCTGAGCCCGTTCCCGCTGTTGTCGGAATACATACTAGTTTGACCTGATTGTTAATAATTGGGAATTTAACGATTCTTTTTCGAATATCATTAAATGTCATTGCTAAGTTTTCAAAGTTTAAATTAGGATCTTGATGCAATAATAGGATGATTTTGGCGGCATCCATTGCACTACCTCCCCCAATCGCAATAACAACATCAGGTTGTGAAATAGCCATTGCGGCTGCTCCCCTTTTTGTTGTTGCAAAAGTTGGGTTTGGTTCAACACTATCAAAAATATCATAATTAATTTTTAAGTTTTCCAACACTGTTGTTATTTTGTGACTATATAGTTTATTAATAACTGGATCAGTAACAATAAAGACTTTTTTTGCTTGCCAATTTTTTAAATCTTCTAAGGCAAACGGTAAACACCCAAATTTATGATAAATTTTTTCAGGTAAACGAATTCATTCCATATTTTCTCTCCTTAAGGCTAAAACTTTTGTATTCAGTAAATGTTTTGGCTGAATATTTTCGGAGGTAGAATTACCTCCTCAGCTACCACAACCAAGCGTAAAGGATGGGGCTAAATAAAAGTTAAACATATCCCCAACAGCACCTAAAGAGGCTGGCATATTAACTAATAATCGTCCAGCGTTTAACTCATCACGGAATTTAGCTATTTCTTGTTTTCCTCTAATTTCGTCTGTTCATAAACTAGCGGTATGACCTGGTCCCATTAATAATAAATCACTTGCCATTTTAATCGCACTATTAAAATCTTTTGCACGATATAAGGCAACATAGGTCGATAGTTTTTCATGGGCAAGCGGTTCATCATGGGTAGTTTTATTCGCTTCACATAAAATTAATTTTGTCTGGTGGGGAATTGTTATCCCAGCAACTTCAGCGATTTGGAGCGGGCTTTTTCCAACCAAAGCAGCATTTAAAATTCCATAGTTATCTTTTTTAAACATTACCGCCCTAATTTTATCTAAATCTTCTTTTTTAGTAACAATATAACCATTCTTAGCAGTAAAATATTGACAAACTTGATCATAAACACTGTCAAGAACAATTACTGAGTTTTCCGTTGCACAAACAACTCCATTGTCAAACATATTTGACTGAATGATCGAAGAAGTCGCCATATCTAAATCTGCTAAACTTGAAATAATAGCTGGACAATTCCCAGCCCCTACGCCAATCGCTGGTTTACCAGATGAATAAGCAGATTTAACCATTCCTGGACCACCCGTTGCTAAAATTAAATTAGCTTCTTGCATTAAAGCAATTGTATCTTCAACTTTCGCATCATCAATTCAACCAATAATATTATTAGGAGCTCCGGCTTTAACAGCTGCTGCTAATAAAATTTTGGCAGTTTTAATTGTACAATTTTTAGCTCCTGGGTGTGGTGAAATAATAATTCCATTACGAGTTTTTAAGGCTAACATAATTTTAAAAATTACCGTTGCTGTTGGATTTGTTGTTGGAATAATTGCTCCAATTACCCCAACTGGTTCATAAACTGTTTGAAAACCTAATCCCAGATTTTCATTAACAACCCCAACTGTTTGGGTATGCAAATATTTTTGATGAATATATTCAGCAGCATAATGATTTTTAATAATCTTATCTTCAATAACCCCCATATTTGTTTCATTTACAGCATCAATTGCTAATTCAATTCGTGCTTTGTTAGCAGCAATTGCCACTGCGGTAAAAATTTTATCAACTTGTCCTTGGCTAAAAGTAGCAAATTGACTTTGGGCTGCTTGGACTTTTTCAATTAATTTAGTTATTTTTTCGTTATTCATTTTTCCCTCCTTGATTAATTCTTTTTAATAAGATAATGAATTCTTCGCACTTAAAATAATATTCAAGCATTCCTTACAATATTCTTTGGAAGGAGGCTCAATACCATTTAATTTAAAATCTAAATTTAGTTGTTTATATTTAAATATCATCATATTATGATACGGTAAAAGTTCAAATTTCTCACAATTTTTAAGTGTTTTTAAAAATTGGCCAATTTGGACCAAATTATCATGGTGATCAGTAAAACCTGGAACTAAGACAGTACGAATTCACATTTTTGCCCCATTAGCATCTAGTCATTTTATTCCGGCAATAATATTTTCATTTCCCAACCCAGTTAAAGTTTTATGTTTTTGGGAATCAAATTCTTTTAAATCACAAATAAATAAATCACAAACAGTAACTAATTCTTTTCACTTGTTTAAAATAATCGGATTTTCGCTAAAAGTACATACTGATGTATCAACTGTCGTATGAATATTACGTTTTTTACATTCTTTAAATAAGGCAATAACAAAATCAATTTGCATCAAAGGTTCACCACCAGAAATCGTGATCCCCCCTTGCTCGTAAAAAGCTTTGTTATTTTCATACTTTGTTAAAATTTCTGCGATTGAAATTTGTTTTTCTTTATTAACAGGTTGGGTTTCCGGATTATGGCAGTAAAGACAGCGTAATGGACATCCCTGTAAAAAATAAACTAATCTAACACCAGGCCCATCAACTGCCCCAAAAGATTCCATGCTACTATAATAACCAACTTTTTCTTGCATTGCTTATAATTTTGCTTCTATTTATCTTAATTAATAAACAATTACATTCCGGCATGAAAAGTTCTTGAAATAACGTCTTCTTGTTGTTCTTTTGTTAATTTAACAAAATTAACAGCATAACCTGAAACTCTAATTGTTAGCTGTGGATAATTTTCTGGGTGTTGTTGAGCATCTCTTAGAACTTCACGGTTTAAAACATTAACATTTAAATGATGCCCACCATTACTCATATATCCATCTAAAACATTTACTAAATTGTCAATTTGTGACATTGAACTTTTTTCTTTCATAATAACCTCCAAACAAGTCCTTTATCTAACATAAAGGATAATCTAAATATCTTTTTTCAAAAACAAGATAATATTTTAACAAGCAAGAACTAACTGAAAACTATACTGAGCAGTTTTTGGTTTAATATAGTTAAAAATAACTTTAATAAGTCAAAAGCGATTATTATTTTATATAATTAATAATTAGAATAGTTAAATTAGTTTATCCAATGTTAATAACATAACAGATATCATATTATCGAGTTTTTCACAGATACATTAATTGTAGACTTATCTACTTAAATTGATTATACAATAAATATTCTCTAAAATTAATAAAAATATTAAAATTTTTATTAATTTTAGAGAATATTTCTATATAAATAATTACTTCTATATATTTTATGATATTTGATACAAATTAATAGTAATAAACTATTTTGCTTATTTTTGACATTTAATGATAATTATAATAATTATAAAAATAATAAATAATAACAAAAAAGTTATTCAAAATTAAACAACTTTTTTGTTATTAATATTATGTTTTGAAAAGGTTCTGTTTTTAAATATATTTTGCTAAATAATAAGAATTAATAAATTGACTATGTAATATTGGGACTATGTTAATAAAATGATTTAACTTCTTTAGGTTTTGAAAAGAAGCTGGAAAAAGTCAGTAAATTAAAATGTAATAGAGATTTCTTAAAATTTGGAATAATTTTTACTCACCTCCTTTATGACTTTATTATATAAAGGAAATAAAAAAAAGAGTATTAAATCCCATTTTTAGCAATTAAATTTTAAAAAAATTTAATACTTGAAATTAATTTCATTTTATTGCGTATAATAACGAAAAGCTGTTTCGGCAATTTCTTTCATATATTCATACATTTCTTCAATTGTCCAACGTTCTTCACGAAAAAACATTGACACAGGAGCAAAATAGTTATAGTCTGATCCACCATCTTTTTTAAAGACATAGATAGTATTGATTTTATAAAATTCATTCATCATAAACAACTTTGAATCAATATAAGTATCTTCATGGTTAAAATCGCACCCTCAACCAAAACAAATAAAGGGGGTAATTTTTTCATGCATCATCATCGCGCGAATACCAATCAAATTCTTTCCTAACCGTTCAATCGCATTCCCTTTCGCTTGTTTTTTCTTTCCTTCTTGGAGGCGCTGATCATTTGTCCCTTGCCGCTTTAATTCTGAAATTAATATAATTCGACAGAAATCAGGGTCGTGATTTGATCGTAATAGTATAAAACCACCTTCAGGTTTGATTGTTCGATCATTATAATCGTGATAATATTCTCTGCGCTTAGTTTTACTTTTAATCATTTTTAGCATAAAATCAATTGATAGAGCTTTGGTAAAAGAAATATAGTATTTCTTATCATCCCCTTTTTCACCAACTTCAGAAGTAAAACGTTTTTTTAAATAGATAATTACTTCATTAATGCTAAGATAAATGTCTTTGTCATCTGATTTACTTTTACTATATTTTGATATATGCTGATTTGCATTTAACTGTAATTGCTTTGAAGAAGCCATTTTACTCTTGCCCTAAAAAATAGTGTGGTTTTAAACCTTTAATATTAAAAATTAAGATTTCAGAATGAAATAAGACATTTTTAAAGATATTTTTTGGTAGGGAAATAATCGAACTAATTTCTGGGTAAGTATGGTGTAAAAATTTTTGCCAGCGTTTACTAACAACAGTTTGATTTAAACGAAAGCCATATGGGGTAAACATTACAATTGGGGTATCTTTCCCAAATAATTCAATTGCTTTTTGCAATCAAATTTCTGGTAATAGTGGTCGTCCTTCATAATGTTCTTTGATATATTTACTAGTTTTTTGGTCAATATTAAATGGGGGATTCATTATTATTAACACAGGGGCAATATTGTTTAAATCATTTTTTGTTAATTCCAAATAATTAATTAAATAATCAATTTCTCATTCCCCATTTGGTTCAATATCAACCCCAATTGTTTCTCACCCTTGTTCTTTTCATGGTTTTAATAATGATCCTGCTCCCACACAAGGATCAAAAATAACACCTGATTTAATTGCTGGTTTTAAGATTTTATATAAAAAATCAGAAACATGTTCGGGGGTATAAATACTGGCCTTTTTTTCATTTGTGTAAAAATTGTTCCGGTCAACACGGTACATTTTTTCCCTCCTTCTTTTTTCAAAATATATTCTTATTTTAAAAAAAAAAAAAAAAAGCAAGGTTTTCACCAAACTTTTTAAAATACTTTTTATAAGAAAAAATCTTTACGACAAATAATCCACTCTCCTAAGACATAAAATCCAATTGTTGTAACCAACATTACTGGAATTTGCCATGCATAATCTATCGCTTTTGGACCACTAAGAATTTTTCCAGTGACAACACCAATAAATTCGGGGGGTAATTCAACATCTCTTGGTGGTTTATCAAAATGAAATGGTGAATTAAGTAAGGATTGAATTGAAAAATATTTTAAATACTTTAATTGCTCAAATCCTGGCAGAACTGAAAGAAGAGCAATACCTGAACAAATACTAAAAAAACCTAAAATCGCAACTGCAATAGAAATACCAGTTGTTGACTTATTAAAATAGATAATAATTACTCAATTAATAGATATTCAAAATAAAATTAAAATCATAAAAGCAAAATTAAATAATAATAGAGATCCAATATGATCAGACATTAAATCTTTTGTTAAAATTCCTAAAAAAAGAAATTGAATAATTATAAAAGCAATCTGAATAACAAAAATTGAACTTAAAATTGTAAATAACTTCGAATTTAATATAGTACGCCGTGACATTGGGGTTGTTAGCCAAGAACCAAAATATCCTTTCTCAACTTCCCTACTAAATAAACGGTGAATTAAGATTATACTTAGTGCTATATATAAAACAGACCCCGGGACTCCAAAATAAAAATATTCTAAAACTTGTGCTGCTCCACCCTTAGAACCCGTGCTTGATGAACCTCCTGTCTTTTCAATCATACTGTACGGTGCCAAATAACTGTAGAAAAAAGCTGGAATTAAAAAAGTAAATAATAGAATTGAAAAAATGATTAAAGGAGTTTTAATACTCTTTAATTGTGACTTAACAAATTTAAAATTAATCATCAAATAAGCTCTCCTCTTTATAATAACTCATAACAAATTCCTCCAAATTAAATGGTAACTCTTTAAAATAGTCAACTTTATAATCAGATACTATTTTTAAAAAGTCATTAACATTGTCATTATGAACGTTAATAATAACTACTTTTGTAACATTATTTTGCTCCAAAATATTTCATTCTGCTTTAATAAAATCAGTATAATTATCTGAAGATGCGAATTTAATTTCATATTTTTTTTCAAAATTATTTTTTACATCATCCATTAAAATTTCTGAAATTATTTTACCTTTTTTAATTACTCCAACTTTATCGCAAAGATTATCAATTTCCCCAAAAATATGTGAGCTCATAAAAACAGCTGTTCCTTCATTCTTTACATTTTGGATTAATCTATTAAATTTTTGTTGCATCAATGGATCAAGGCCAGTTGTTGGCTCATCTAACACTAGAATCTTTGGCTTATGCATCACAGCAGCAATAATAGCAACTTTTTGTTTCATTCCTTTTGACATTTTTTTTATTTTTGTATCAGCATTTAATTCAAAATAGTGCACTAATTTTTGAACATAATGCCAATCAATATTGCCACGAATTTCAGATAGTAATTTTAAATAAGCAATTCCAGTCATAGAATCTGGTAGAGTTACTTCTCCAGATAAATAACCTAAATTTTTCATAATAATACTACTTTTTTCTCAAACATCATAACCCAAAATTTTGCCTGCCCCACTGTCTGACTTAATAAAACCAACCATTTGTCTAATTACTGTTGTTTTTCCTGCTCCATTTGGTCCAATAAAACCATATACTTCTCCCGCTTTTACGTCAATATTAATATCAAATGCCCCTGTACCAAAAGTAAATGTTTTTGTTAAATTTCTCAGTTCAATAACATTCATTTCTATTTTTTACCTCCTTAAATATTTAATTTTAAAATAACAATTTAAGATTAAATTGTTATTTTGTTTAATTAATTTAATATATTTTATTTTTAATTAATTTATTCATAAATTGTAGTTGTAATTAATTTCTAAAATAATTAGTTATAACATGGTAATTTTGATACTGATAAAATTATAATATAAGAATAAGCAAAATGCTAATAATTTATTTATTTAAAAATAATTTTTATAAAGCTTAAAAAATTTTATAAAATAAAATGGAAAATTAATTCTACCATTAAATAATATTTTTAATTAGAATAATAAAAGTATTAATTTGCTAATTAATACTTTTATTATTTAAATATTATTGGTTTTATATTTTTAAAAATTAATTAGAAAAAATTAAGTTCAGAAATTTTTATTTGAGATTCCACTCTTGCTCATTGGGCATTTCACGCTGTTGCATAAGCTCAAGTATTCACAGTTAATTTAATCTCTAATTTATATTCAGAAACTCATCTTGTATATAATTGCGCTCAACTTTTCATTTGATTAACATTATGATGTCCACGATTAAATAATAAGACATTATCATTTGAAAATAATGATAAATCTTTGTAATCAATTTTTCTTGCTTTACTACTATCAAATTCTTCTGTGCCATCATGGTTATTTCAATTATAACCTGTTACTTTATAACTCATTTTTGAATATTTTTTCAAAAAAACATCGCGACCCAGGGAAATATCTACATTTAAAACTTTACTATCACTATCTTCTCGTACTGAATTATATGCATCTGATCTAACAACTTTACTTTCTAATTCACCTAATCCTTTGAAAATATTTTTATAAGTAATCGCTACATTACCTTTATAATTAGATTCTTCAGTAGCACTTGCTATTGCATAAGAATAATTAATTTCTGTAATTTTAAAATCTTGGCGTTTAACTCCATATTTAGTATTTTCTTTAATAATTTCATCAATAATAAGAGTTTCAGATATAGTTATTAAATTATCAAAACTTGTTTTTTGAATAACTGTATTCAAATCTTTTTTTTCTATTAGGGAATGATTACTTAAAATTAAATTATCAATTGTTAAATAATTTTCAAATGCATAATCTGAACCAATATATAATAATGTCATCGATGTGTCTGTTACAACTTGTTCAATTACTGGTAATTCTGGTAAATCAATGATTCAATTATCAAAATTACGAGTAACACTAGCAATAATGACTTTTAGTTCAGCGTCATTGTCTTTATTATAAGGTAATAATCCCATTAAAATAGTTCTTGTTACTAGTTCTTCATCATCTAATTTATCCTTAATTTTAAATAAATTAATATCTCCTGTTTTTAACTCAATAGCTGATAAATCAATTGTTGAAGCTCGTGAAGATAATTTTTGCTCTTCAACATTAAAGTCTTTTGATAAAATTGCGCTAGTACTACTTGTTGCTAAAGTAAGCACACTAAAAATATTTAATAAGTGTTTCATTTTTTTACATCTCACTTTCTTAAATTATTATTGGAATTCATTTGGAAATACATATAGTTATATTTGATACTATCTTTATTATAGAATTATAAAAATAAAAAGCAATATTTTTTTATTTAATCTTTATTTTGTCAATATATAGTATAAGCAAATTTTAAGTAATATTTTTAATTAAATTAATAAAAGTATATATTAGAAAAAATTAATTTCTGATATTGTTACTTGGGCTTCAGACTTAGCTCAATAGGCATTTCATGCAGTTGCATAAGCTTTAACTTGAACAAATAACTTGATTTCTAACTCATAATTAGAAACTCATCTTGTTTCTAATTTCGCTAAACTTATCATTCAATTAACATTATGATATTCACGATTAAATAATAAAATATTGTCATTTGAATTTAAAGATAAATCTTTGTAATTAACATTTTCACCATTAGAACTATTTAAATTTCAAGTACCACCATTATTATCTCAATTATACCCAGTTACTGAATATGACATTTTTGAATATTTTTTTAAAAAAGTGTCTTTACCAAGGCTAATATCTAGATTTAAATACTGATAATCTTCATCTCATTGTATTGAATTATAAGCATCTGCCCGAGCAACTTTACTTACCATATTTTTAATTTCCTTAAAAATATAACGGTAAAAAACTATCGTAGTTCCTGTATAATTAGAATTTTTTCTTGCAATTAAAGTAGCTGAACCATATGAAAAATCTGTAATTTCAAAATCTGCAATAGTAATATCATATTCAGCATTAACTTCTATTACTTTGTCAGTAATTCCATATATTGTTAAATCAGAAATATCACCAAGATTTTTGTTTTTAATTGCTTGATCCAAATCATGTTTTGATTCTGATGAAACATTTTTTAAAACTAAATTATTGATTGTTAAAAAGTTTTTAAACTGATAATCATTCCCAATATATAACATTAATAATGTTCCTTCAGTAATCATGCCTGTATTCATTGGTAATTGTGGTAAATCAATAATTCAATTATTAATATTTTGATTTACATTTGCTATAACTTTTTGCAATTCATATGTATTCCCCGTATTTACAGGCAATAGACTCATTAAAATTGTTTTTACAACTAACTGTTGATCTTCTAATTTATCTTTGATTTTATATAAATTAATTTCTCCTCCCATTAAGTTT